>DASQAS010000228.1:0-33901 GCA_035635635.1 Myxococcales bacterium
GAAGTTGCGCGCGAGCATCGTCGCCGCGTGGTTGGTGCTCACGCTCAGGACCAGGCGATCCTCGATGGTGGGAAAGTCGGGGCGCGAGCTTGCGGCGACCAGGATCCACTCGCGAGCCTCCCAGCGGATGGGGATGCGAACGCACCTGACCCTGCCCTCCCCGATAGGGTTCGCGAGGCTGAGTCCGGAGTCCGTCGCGCCGAGATCCAGGATGGGCGACAGCGCGCGACCGATTTCCGCCGCGTCCACCTGCTTTCCCTGACGTGTGCGCGCGCGCTCGACGATCGCGCCGTCGATGCCCTGCGCTTTCAGATACACGAGCTCCAGGCCGAGAGTGGTCAGGACGAAGCAGGCGCGGCTGTCGGCGATCTGGAGCGGCTCGAGCTTGACCCATGCCGCGGGCAGTGCCGAGAGCGCCACCATGTCCTGCATCGTTCGACGAAGCAGTTTGTCCTCTTCGTACACTTTCCGCTCGATTGGAGCGTATCAGACCACGACGGTTGGCGCGGCGCACCGGCGCAGCCGCGCTGGAGTGGTGGTTGGGGTCTCCATCCCTGTCCTCCTGGGAGAGTTGGAGAATTTGTGTGCAAGGACGGTGCCCCGACGAACGGCCTGGAATCAGGCCCGGACGCCCTGGCGGCCCGAGCCCCGTTGGGCGAACTTTGGCCGCTTCGCCCAGAGTGTAGTCGCGGGCGCCGGCCCCGGATTCGTCCAGGAACCACGGCACCGGCATTGCACAACCGGGCCGGGAAATGAACTGCGACGGCCCCTGGCTTTACCTGTGATTGCAATGGCACACCATGAGGTCGGTCCGTGGATCTGACCGCCCTCCGGAGCCGCGCCCTCGCTGCTGCGTTTCTGCTGATCGTCAGCCGGACTGCAGCCGTCCACGCCGAGGAGGCCCCGAGAGCCCTCGCCGGCGAGCGCGAGTTGGCAGAGACGCCCTTCCGTCTCGTGCTCCCGCGCGAGCACCTCTTCGGAGACTGGCTCGGAGCGCGCACCTGGCTGGAAGACCGCGGGGTCACGCCGGAGATCACCTTCGTCACCGACGCCCTCGGCAATCCCAAAGGCGGCCTGCAGCAGGACTTCACGGCGACGAACAACCTGGGCGTCGACCTGCTCTTCGATTTCCAGAAGCTGTTCGGGATCCCGGGCGGCTTGTTCGAGTTCTCGTTCTCGGAGCGCTTCGGATCGAGCCTCACCCAGGACGACATCGGCAACGTCTTCAGCGTGCAGCAGATCTTCCCGGGCACCTACAAGATCGTCGACCTGGCGTACCGGCAACGGCTGTTCGGCGACCGGCTCGAAGTGCGGCTCGGCCGCATCGCCGCCGGCGACGATTTCATGGTGTCCGCCTACAGCTGCGTGTTCGTCCAGAACGGCTTCTGCGGCAACCCGGTGGGTGTCTTCTTCAACGCTCCCGGAATGACCGCCTACCCGAACGCGACCTGGGGCGCCGTCGTCAAGGTGAAGCCCACCGAGCGCTCGTACGTGATGGGAGGCGTGTACAACGGCGATCCATCCGTCCGCGACGACTCGCATCACGGCGCGGAGTTCTCGATCCGCGGGCCGGTCTTCGCGATCGGCGAGGTCGGTTACAGGATCAACGGGCTGCCCGGCGATCAGGGCCTGCCGGGCAACTACAAGGCCGGCTTCTGGTACGACCACAGCCAGTACACCGACTTCACCACGGTGGGACCGGGCCAGACCCCCGCGTCCTCGCGGGGCAACTGGGGCATCTATGGCCAGTTCGACCAGGTCCTGGTCAGGTTCGGTGGAAACGGCAGCATCCGCGGACTCGGCATCACCGCCTCGGTGCTCGTCTCTCCGGACCAGTCCGTGAGCCAGATGCCGTTTTTCGGCAACGCCGCCGTCGTCGTCCGGGGCCTGCTTCCACCCCGGCCGAGAGACGTGTTGGGCTTCGGCGTCGTCTACGGCCACTTCAGCACCGACTTGCAGGACTCGCAGCGGCGCCAGCAGCAGGTCGATCCAGCCCTCGGCGTGCAGGAGCACGAGATCGCGCTCGAGCTGAACTGGAAGTTCCTCCTCCTCGAAGGCGCCATCTTCGTGCAGCCCGACCTGCAATACATCCTGCAGCCGGGCGGCACAGGGCAGATTCCCGATGCGTTCGTGGCCGGCCTCCAGGCCGGAGTGAATTTCTGATGGATCCCAATCTCGGAAAGGAGCCTGGCCGTGAATGATCTCGCAGGAGGAAGAGGGGCGCGCGGGTCCTTGCCGCTCGCGGACGCGCTGAATGCAGCGCAGGCGGCGGCGGCGGACCCCCGGTCCGTCTATGTCATTGCCCTGAGCTCCATCGCCGCCATCGGCGGCTTTCTCTTTGGATTCGACAGCGGCGTGATCAATGGCACGGTCGACGCGCTCGCCCAGGCCTTCGGCACCCGAGAGGCCAGCACCGGCTTCGCCGTCGCCTCCGTGCTGGTCGGATGCGCCATCGGGGCCTTCTCCGCGGGAACCATCGCGGACCGCCTCGGCCGGCGCCCGACCATGCTCCTGACCGCCGTCCTGTTCCTCGTCAGCGCAATCACCACCGGCCTGGCGGGCTCGGCGGGCTTTTTCATCGCGTCGCGGCTCGTCGGCGGGCTGGCCATCGGCGCTGCCAGCGTGCTGGCCCCGATGTACATCTCGGAGGTCGCCCCTTCGCACGTGCGCGGGCGGCTGGCCTCGCTGCAGCAGATGGCGATCGTGCTAGGGCTGTTCGGCGCCTTCCTGAGCAACGACATCATCGCCAGGCTCGCCGGCGGCTCCAGCGCGACCCTCTGGCTGGGGATGCCGGCCTGGCGCTGGATGTTCTGGATGGAAGCTTTCCCGTCGTTGGCATTCTTGATCGGTGTGTTGCTCATCCCGGAGTCGCCGCGCTTCCTCGTCGCCAGCGGCCGGCGAAACGACGCGCTGCGCGTCTTCTCCCACATCGGCGGCGACGCCGAGAAGCAGGTGGTCCAGGTCGAGCAGAGCATGCTGGGCGACCAGCGGCGCCGCCTCTCCGATCTGCTGGTGCAGGGCACCCGCCGCATCGCCCCGGTGGTGCTGGTCGGAATGGGCCTGGCGGCCTTCCAGCAGCTCGTCGGGATCAACATCATCTTCTATTACGGCGAGGTGCTGTGGAAGGCAGCGGGCGCCACCGAGCAGTGGGCCTTGCGCATCAACCTGCTCACCGGCCTGGTGAACATCCTCGCGACGATTCCGGCGATCATGCTGGTCGACCGGGCCGGACGAAAGCCGCTGCTGCTGGTGGGTTCCGCCGGCATGGCAGTGACCCTCGGGATCGTGGCGGTGGTGTTCGCCCAGGCGAGCGTCGGACCGAGCGGGAAGCCGCTGCTCACCCACGCTGCCGCCGTCACAGGCCTGGTCGCCGCGAACGTCTACGTGATCGCCTTCGCGCTCTCCTGGGGACCGATGATGTGGGTCCTCCTCGGCGAGATGTTCCCCAACCGCATGCGCGGCGCGGCCCTGGCGGTCTCGGGCGCAACCAACTGGATCATGAACTTCGCCGTGACGGTCAGCTTCCTGCCGCTGGTCGGCCTGGCCGGACTGGCGGGGACGTATGCGATCTACGCCGTGGCGGCCGCGATCTCGCTCCCGTTCGTCTGGGTGGCGGTGCGGGAGACGCGGGGGAAGACGCTGGAGCAGATGTAGGGCGTCGGTGTAGTGGGGTACGACGCTGAAGCGTGATTGTGGCCGTGGCCGTGATCGGTTTGGAGCGGGTGCTGGAGGTCTTCCCGGCCTCGGATCACGGTCCCATCATCAAGGCATCAAGGCCCGAGAAAATACGGGTACACCACCGCGTCGCGCCGCGTCAGCTCGAACGACCCGCTCACGCATCCAGTCACCAACCCTGCCATGCGGGCGTCCTTCAACGTCCCGTCGAACACCGCTTCGCCGGGGAGCTCGAAGTGCACGCGCGTGCCCGTGACCCGCACGTTCTCGAGCGGCACCGCATTGCCTCCCGCGCTCAGCTGGCCTTCGCTGCCGTTCTCGGCGACGGTCAGGTCGACCGCGACCGGCGAGCGGAGCCCGTTGTGGAACATGTCTCCTTCCCAGCGCGTGGGCCTCGGGCGCGACTCCGTCAGGGCGGCACAACCTGCAGCGAGCAACAGCACACCGACAAGGACCATCCGCTTCATGCCGCCCCCTCTTCCATCAACGAGGCCGCCACCCTGGCGGCGCCGAGAAGCGGCGCCTTCGGATCCAACGCGAGCCGCACCGGGATCGAGGCCATCAGGGCCGAGAATCGCCCCTTGTCGCAGAACGCCTTGCTGAACAGACCGTTCGCGAGCTTGCTCCGGATCTTCGGACCGATCCCGCCGCCGATGATCACACCGCCCAGCGACAGCGACTTCAGGGCGAGGTTTCCCGCCTCGGCGCCGTAGATGGAGACGAAGATGTCGAGGGCATGGACGCAGGCCGGGTCCTCGCCGAGGAGCGCGATCTCCGAGATCGCGGCGCTCGGATCGCCGTTCGCGAGGCGATCCTGAAGCCAGGCAGGCTCGGGAGGGCCGCCGTTGCTGCGCAGGTAGCGGTAGATGTTGTGCAGTCCGGGCCCGGAGAGCACCCGCTCGTAGCTGGCGTGCCCGAACTCGTCGCGCAGGAACCACAGCAGCCCGGCCTCCAGATCGGTCCGGGGCGCGAAATCGACGTGTCCGCCCTCCGACCCGACCACCACGTGCCGCTTCCCGTCCCAGTAGAGCACCGCCTCGCCCAGTCCCGTGCCCGCGGCGATCAGCGCCATGGTCCCACCGCGGCACTCGCCGATCTGGATGGACTGGAATGACGCCGCGGGGAGCGCGAGCATGCCTTCCCCCATCGCGACCAGATCGTTCACCAGCCGCACGCGCCGGGCCGGAATCTCCGAGGTCAATCGTTGCTCGTCGAGCTCCCAGGGCAGGTTCGTGGTCTTGACGCGGCCGTCTGTCACCGGGCCCGCCACCCCGAAACACGCCGCGGCGATCTCGACGCGAGGACCGTCCGCCAGGAATTTCCCGACGGCCTCCTCCAACGTTGGGAAGTCGTGGCTGTGCAGCGTCCCTTCCCGCACCACCCCGGAGCCGGGCTCAACCAGGGCCAGTTGCGTCTTCGTTCCGCCGACGTCACCGACCAGTAGCGTCATCTTCCCCTCCGGCGGCCGCGGCCAATGGCCGGCCCGAGGCCGTTCGCCGCGGCCGCGTCGGAATCGGCCTGCACCGCCACATCGTGATCCGTCATCGTCTCCTCACTGCCGCAACTCCGGAACCGCCTTCGCCGATCCGAGCTGACCGGACGCGAACGCCAGGGCCGTCGCCGGGAGCCCGACGTCGAAGTTGCACGATTCATGCCTCGATGCCGGCGGGCACGAGCCGCCTCGGACCGCGGGACACGCCAGAACCGGCCAGGCGCAGTGTCGCCTTCGCCGACAGCGCCTAGCAGCAGGCCGACACGGTCAATTCTCGTCGTTCGACTCGACCGAGTGGGTGACCTGGAGGCCGAGCGCCCGGAGCCGCACGCGCATGGTCTGCCGGGAGATCCCCAGCAGCTTCGCCGCCTCCGTGTAGTTCCCGCGCGTGTACTCGAGCGCGAGCGAGAGCAGCACCCGATCGACCTCGCGGTAGGTCTGGTCCATCAGGTCGTTGGTGGTCGGCAGGAGCCGCTCGCGGACGAAGCCGGCCAGATCGAAGGCGGGCCGCGCGACGCCCGCTTCCGCCGCCGCGCCCGTCGAGAGCTCCGGAAGGAACGACGGGAGCAGCAGGCTTCCGGTGGCCCGCAAGAGCGCCTGTCGCAGCACGTTCTGCAGCTCGCGGATGTTGCCCGGCCAGGCGTACGCGCGCAGGCGCTCCATCGCGTCTGGGGTGACCTCCCGGACGTCGCGTCCCATCTCGCCCCCGAAGAGGCTGAGGAAGTGCTTCACCAGGGCCGGCAGATCCTCCAGGCGATCGCGCAGCGGCGGCACGTGGATGGTGAAGGTGCTCAGCCGGTAATAGAGGTCGGGCCTGAACTTGTCCGGCATTGACTTCAGGTCCCGGTGGGTGGACGCGATCACCCGGACATTCACCCGGATGGACTCGTTGCCCCCCACGCGCTCGAACGTCTTCTCCTGGAGCAAGCGGAGGAGCTTGGCCTGGAGCAGGAGCGGCATGTCGCCGATCTCGTCGAGCAGGATGGTGCCCCCGTTGCACTGCTCGAACTTGCCGATCCGCCGCCGATCGGCGCCGGTGAACGCTCCCTTCTCGTAACCGAACAGCTCGCTCTCGAGCAGGTTCTCGGGGATGGCGGCGCAGTTGAGCGCGAGGAACGGCGCCTGCGATCGCGTGCTGTGCTGGCAGATGGCGCGCGCCACCAGCTCCTTGCCGGTGCCGCTCTCGCCGGTGATCAGGACGGTGACGTCCTGAGCGGCCACCCGGCCGATCGACTTGTAGATCTCCAGCATCGACTTGCTGGAGCCGAACATCCCCTCGGCTGCGGCCTCGGGCGCCGCTCCGGGCAGTGCGACGGGCGCCCGCATGCGCACCACTTCCAGCGCCTCCGTCACCACGCGCCGCAGCTCCGCCAGGTCGAGGGGCTTTTGCAAATAATCGAAGGCGCCCTGCTTCATCGCGTCGATGGCGACCTCGGCGGCCTTGTTGGTGGTGATGAAGATCACCGGGATGCGCGCGTCGATCTCGCGGATGCTCTGATACACTTGGAGACCCGACTGATCGGGGAGCCGCACGTCGAGCAGCACGACGTCCGGTGGACGGCGACGCACGGCATCGACGCCGTCCTTTCCGCTCCCCACGATCTCGACCTTGTACTCGGGCGCCCGGAAGGTGTGATTGACCTGCTCGGGAACGATCCGAGGGTCATCGTCGATCAGCAGCAGGGATGGAGCGGCCACAGACTTGACTATAAAAGGGCTCGAGCATGAAATCGAGCGCGCGTGCTCGGCGCGCCGGATTGGCCAGAGCGCCCAAGATCTGTTCGCACCCATCTTCGCGCCGCCGTCGCCCGCCCAATCCATCTTCGATCTCTCCATGTGGTGCTGGCGATCACCGCCGCGATCTTCGTGATCGCAGCGCGCTGCGGTCGGTGTCCGGCATTCCGGCACCGCGGCCATCCATCCGTCACATCAGGGAGCACCGCCGACCTACGGCCTGAGCGCCCTGCAAGACCAGGAGCTCGCAGGCGCGCTAATGTGGTTCTGGGTGACGATTGCCTATCTGATTCCGCCGATCGTCATTACGCTCCGCTCCCTCTCGCCTCGCAGATCGGAGGGAAGCGATGAAGGCCAGGGTCTGGTCACGGCGCTCAAACCCGGCACGCGGTAAGGGCCGGAATTCAGCTCCTTCCCTCGGCAGAAAGCGGGCACGCTTCATGCAGCCGGCGCAACCCATGAGTCGCTCGCTTCCTGTGGTCTCCCTCGCCAGGCATGGAGAAACGGCCTGGACCCTCTCCCATCAACACACCGGCATCAGCGATCTGCCGCTGACCCCGAACGGCGAGGCCGAGGCCGGCCGCCTCGGCGAGCTGCTCGCGGGGCGGACGTTCGCCGCCGTCTTCACCAGCCCCCTGCGCCGCGCGGTCCAGACCTGCGAGCTGGCCGGCTTCGGCTCGTTGGCCGTGGTCGATCCCGACCTCACTGAATGGAACTACGGCGCGTACGAGGGCCGCACCACCACGGAGATCCTCGCCGAGCGGCCCGGCTGGCAGCTCTTCCGCGACGGCTGTCCGGATGGAGAGTCGCCGCGCCAGGTCGGAACGCGGGCCAACCGCGTGATCCGGCGGGTGCGGGCCATTCCCGGGGACGTCCTGATCTTCTCCAGCGGGCACTTCCTCCGCGTGCTTGCCGCGCGCTGGCTTGGGCTGCCGCCGGGCGGGGGCAAGTACTTCGTGTTGGGCACCGCCAGCCTCAGCGAGCTCGCCTACGAGCACGACCGTTCCGAGCCCGTCATCCGCCTCTGGGACGAGAGACCCCGCGATCGCCGCGCCGGCCAGGTCCACGCGCGCGCAAGGGAGACCGCATGAGCGCGAAAACCGTGACGGCGCTTCGACCCGCAGTTCCTCCGGACATGCTGGATGCGCTGCGCCGGCAGTACGGCGGAAGCGTCGAGCTGGCCGGCAATGCCGATGGCCTCTACGAGCGGCACCTGCTCTTCGACAACGTCTCCGATCCCGAGGCGACCACGTCGCGGGAGCACTACGAGGCCGTGGCCCGCTCTGTCCGGGACATCCTCTCGCAGCGCTGGATCCGCACCGAGCAGACCTACGCGAAGGTCAACCCCAAGCGCATCTACTACCTCTCGATGGAGTTCTTGATCGGCCGCTCGCTCACCAACAACGTCACCAATCTGATGTTGACCGAGCTCGTGAACGAGGCCATCCGGCGGCGCTCGCTGGACTGGATGGGGTTGCTCGAAGAGGAGCCGGATGCCGGGCTGGGGAATGGCGGGCTCGGGCGCCTCGCGGCGTGCTTCCTGGATTCGATGGCGACGATGCAGCTGCCTGGGACGGGGTACGGGCTCCGGTACGAGTACGGCATCTTCCGGCAGTTCATCGACCACGGCTGGCAGCGCGAGCAGCCGGACAACTGGCTGCGCCGCCCCGACCCGTGGGAGATCGCCCGTCCCGAGGACAAGGTCGAGATCGGGTTGAACTGCTCGTTCGAGCTCCGCGGCGGGATGCTGAGCCCGATCGTGGGCCGCCCCTCCACGCTGATCGGCCTTCCCTTCGATCGGCCCGTGGTGGGTTCCGGCGGCAAGACCATCAATACGCTGCGCCTCTGGGCCGCCGCCGCTCCCGACTACTTCGACTTCCAGGCCTTCAGCCAGGGCGACTTCGTGGCCGCGATGGCGGGCACGCTGGTGGCCGAATCGCTCACCCGGGTCCTCTACCCGGACGACTCCACGCCGCAGGGACAGGGATTGCGGTTCGTCCAGGAATACTTCCTGGTCGCCTGCTCGCTCACCGATCTGATCCGGCGGTTCCGCCGCGCAAATGCCGATTGGAACGAGCTGCCCGAGAAGGCCGCCATCCAGCTCAACGACACGCATCCCTCGCTCGCGGTGCCCGAGCTGATGCGCATCCTGCTCGACGAGGCGCACCTGGGCTGGGATCACGCCTGGGACCTGACGCAGAGGACCCTCGCGTACACGAACCACACGCTCCTTCCCGAGGCGCTGGAGAAGTGGCCTCTCGCCTGGTTCGAGCAGCTGCTTCCCCGCCACCTCGAGATCATCTTCGAGATCAACCGGCGCCTCGTGGACGGCGTGCGGCGCCGCTTCCCAGGCGACGAGGGGCGCGTGCAGCGCACCAGCCTGATCGAGGAGGGACCCCACAAGCACGTGCGCATGGCCAACCTCGCCATCGTCGGCTCGCACAGCACGAACGGCGTGGCCGCGATCCATTCGGCGCTCTTGCGCTCGACCACCGTGAAGGACCTGGCGGAGATGTTCCCCGAGCGCTTCAGCAACAAGACGAACGGAGTGACCCCCCGGCGCTGGCTCCATCTCTGCAACCCGTCGCTCGCGGGCGCCATCACCGACGCGATCGGCGACGGCTGGATCACCGACCTTGACGAGCTGAAGAAGCTCGAGCCGCTCGCCGGCGACGCCGGGTTCCGCGGCGTGATCCGCGCGGCCAAACAGGAGGCGAAGCGGGCCTTCGTGGATTGGATGGGCAACAGCACGGGCCAGAAGCTGGATCCCGACACCATCTTCGACAGCCAGATCAAGCGCATCCACGAGTACAAGCGGCAGCTCCTCAACGCGCTGCGGATCGTGGTGCTCTACGACCGGCTGCGGGCGAACCCGGATCTCGAGCTGCCGCCACGGACCTTCCTCTTCGCCGGCAAGGCCGCGCCCGCGTACCACCTGGCCAAGCTGATCATCAAGCTGCTGAACAACCTGGCTGCAACCATCGACCGCGACCCCTCCGTGCGCGGGCGCATCCGGGTGGTGTTCGTACCCGAGTACTGCGTCACGCTGGCCGAGCGGCTGATCCCCGCCAGCGACGTGTCCAACCAGATCTCCACCGCCGGTTACGAGGCGAGCGGGACCAGCAACATGAAGTTCATGATGAACGGCGCGCTGACCATCGGCACGCGCGACGGGGCCACCATCGAGATGGCGGAAGAGGCCGGGGAAGAGAACTTCTTCCTCTTCGGCCTCACCGCGGAGCAGGTGGCGCAGAGCCGCAGCTGGTACGATCCGCGCTGGCATTACGAGAACGATCCCGAGATCCGGGCCGCGCTCGATCTGATCTTCTCCGATCATTTCAGCCGCAACGAGCCGGGCGTGTTCGAGCCGCTGCGCGACGTGCTCTTGAAGACCGACCACTACATGCACCTGGCGGACCTGGCCTCCTACCTCGAGGCCGACCGCAACCTCTGTGCGCTCTACGGGGATCAGGACTCCTGGGCGCGCAAGGTCATCCTGAACGTGGCCGCCTCGGGGAAGTTCTCGAGCGACCGCACCATCGCCGAGTACGCGTCCGAGATCTGGAACGTCAAACCCTGCCCGGTGCCGTGATGGGACCCGCGCTCTCCCCCCTGGCCGGCAAGCCGGCGCCGAAGTCCATGCTCGTCGATCTCGCCCGCCTCGAGCGCGATTACTACGGCCGGCAGCCCGACCTGGACGATCCGAACCAGCTGGTCAGCTTCGGGACCAGCGGACACCGCGGCTCTTCGCTGCGCGGCTCGTTCACCGAGTCGCACATCGCGGCCATCACGCAGGCGATCTGCGACTACCGTCGTGCCCGTGGGATCGACGGCCCCCTCTACATGGGCAAGGACACGCACGGCCTGTCCGGGCCGGCCCAAGGCACCGCGCTCGAAGTGCTGGCGGCGAACGAGGTAGAGACAGTCGTCCAGCGCGACGATGGTGTGACGCCCACGCCGGTCATTTCCTGGGCCATCCTCACGTACAACCGCGGCCGCAAGGTACATCTCGCCGACGGGATCGTGATCACGCCGTCGCACAACCCGCCCGAGGACGGGGGCTTCAAGTACGACCCGCCCAACGGCGGGCCGGCGGATGTCGAGGTCACCGCCTGGGTGCAGGACCGGGCCAACGAGTTGCTCCGGGCCGGCAACGCCGGCGTCAAGCGGGTGCCGCTCGCCGCCGCGATCCTCAGGTCGACCACCCAGCAGCAGGACTTCGTCCTGCCCTTCGCACGCGACCTGGTCAACGTCGTGGACCTGGACGTCGTCCGCGAGTCCGGGCTCGAGGTGGCGGTGGATCCTCTCGGCGGCGCGTCGAAGCCGTACTGGGAGGCGATCGCCTCGGTCCATGGGCTTTCCATCGCCGTGGTGAACAGGGCGATCGACCCGACGTTCTCGTTCATGACCGTCGATCACGACGGTCGCATCCGCACCGATCCCTCCAGCCCCCATGCGATGGCGCGGGTTATCGCCCTCAAGGACAGGTTCCGGCTCGCCGTCGCCAACGATGCCGACGCGGACCGGCACGGCATCGTCACGCCGGCCGAGGGTCTTCTCACCCCCAACCACTACCTGACGGTCGCGATCCGCTACCTGCTCGCGCATCGGCCCGACTGGCCGGCGCACGCCGCGGTCGGCAAGACGGTGGTCAGCAGCAGCATGATCGATCGGGTGGTCGAACGGCTCGGCCGGAAGCTGAACGAGGTGCCGGTGGGCTTCAAGTGGTTCGTGCCAGGCCTTTTCGACGGCTCCTGCTGCTTCGGCGGCGAGGAGAGCGCCGGGGCCAGCTTCTTGCGGCGCGACGGCACCGTATGGGTTACCGACAAGGACGGCCTCATCATGGGCTTGCTGGCCGCGGAGATCACAGCCCGCACCGGCAAGGATCCGGGCGAACACTACCGGGCCCTCGAGGCGGAGCTGGGCACTTCGTACTACACGCGCATCGACGCTGCGGCATCCCCGGAGCAGAAGGCCCGCCTGAAGTCGCTCTCGCCCGCGGCCGTCCGGGAAGAGAGCCTGGCCGGCGAGCCGATCCTCGCGAAGCTGACCAACGCGCCGGGCAACGGAGCTCCCATCGGCGGCCTGAAGATCGTCACCCGCAGCGGCTGGTTCGCGGCGCGGCCGTCGGGTACCGAGAGCGTCTACAAGATCTACGCGGAGAGCTTCCGGGGCAAGTCGCACCTGGACGCGCTGGTCAGCGAGGCCCAACAGCTCGTCGACGGGGCCATCGGTGGCTCCAGATGAGCTTTCCTCCCTTCCCCGCCGGCTACCGGGCTTCCGGCGTGCTCCTGCACGTCACCTCCTTGCCCACGCCGTACGGGATCGGCGACGTGGGTCCGGCGGCGGTCGGGTGGATCGACCGGCTCCACGACGCGGGCCAGAGCTTCTGGCAGGCGCTGCCGCTCGGCCCCACCGGCTATGGCGATTCGCCCTACCAGGCCCTCTCTTCGTTCGCCGGAAACGCGCTCTTGATCAGCCCCGATTGGTTGGTCGAGGACGGGCTGGTCTGCCAGGCCGACTCCGCGCCGGGTGCGTTTCCCGCCGGGAGGGTCGACTTCGAGGCCGTGAAGCGGTCCAAGCAGAAGCTGCTGGAGACGGCCTGGGGGAGCTTCAACGCCGGCGGCCGCTCGGACCTGCGCGCCGCGTTCGAGCAGTTCGTCGCGGCCCAGGCGCATTGGCTGGACGACTACGCCCTGTTCCGCGCGCTGAAAGAGAGATATCGCGGCGCGCCCTATCTGGAGTGGCCCGAGGAGCTCGTGCGCCGCACCCCCGCCGCGCTCGACCGGGCACGGCGGCAGCTGGCGACGAAGATCGAGCAGGTCCGGTTCAGCCAGTTCCTGCTCTTCCGCCAGGGCGCCCGCCTGAAGGCCCACGCCCGCGCCCGGGGCGTCCGATTGATCGGAGATCTGCCCTTCTTCGTCTCGCCGGACTCCAGCGACGTCTGGGCGAACCCGGAGCTGTTCCTGCTCGACCAGGAGCTGCGCCCGCGCGTGGTGGCGGGCGTGCCGCCGGACTACTTCAGCGCGCAAGGACAGCGCTGGGGCAACCCGATCTACGACTGGAACGCGCTGGCCGCGCGCGGCTACGGCTTCTGCATCGACCGCCTTCGCGCCCTGCTCGAGCAGGTGGACGCGGTCCGGCTCGATCATTTCCGCGGATTCGCCGCGGCCTGGCACGTTCCCGCGGGAGCGCCGACGGCGCAGTCCGGCAAGTGGGAGCCGGGGCCAGGCGCGGCGTTCTTCTCTGCCGTCCAGAAGGCCATCGGCGGTCTGCCCTTCCTCGCCGAGGACCTGGGGATCATCACGCCCGACGTGGCCGCGCTGCGCGACCAGTTCCAGCTCCCCGGAACCCGGGTCTTACAATTCGCCTTCGACGGGCACTCCGACAATCCGCATCTGCCCGACAACTACGTGGCCAACACGGTGGCGTACACCGGCACGCACGACAACCCGACCACGCGCGGATGGTACGAGGACCTGCCGGACGCCGAACGCCGCAACCTCTGGCGCTCCCTGAACCGTCCTGGCGGCAGCAGCGCGGACGCGGCTCCCGCATTGATGGAGCTGCTCTGGTCCTCGCGGGCGGCCCTGGCGATCGCGCCGCTGCAGGACGTCCTCAACCTGGGCAAGGACGCGCGGATGAACCGGCCCGGCAGCGCCGAGGGCAACTGGCGCTGGCGCGCGACCGACGAGATGGTGTCCGCAGCTTCATTCCAGACGCTTCGTGAATGGACCCGCGCCTCCGGCCGATGGCCGGGCGCGCAGACGGCGCAAGCGAGCGCCTCGATGGCGGCCGCTTCATGAGAGAAGGAGAAACGATGAAAGCCACCGGAACGCTCCACGAGCAGGGCCAGAGCCTCTGGCTCGACAACATCACCCGCGATCTGCTGGAGACCGGCACGCTCAAGCGCTACATCGACGAGCTGTCGGTCACCGGACTCACTTCCAACCCCACCATCTTCGACCACGCGATCAAGAACAGCTCGTCGTACGACGGGTCGATCCGGAAGAAGGCCGGGGAAGGTAAAACTGGCGAGGACCTCTTCTTCGAGCTGGCTCTCGAGGACCTGACACGCGCGGCCGATCTGTTCCGGCCGATCTGGGACAAGACCCGCAGCGTGGACGGCTGGGTCTCCCTGGAGGTCTCGCCTCTTCTCGCCCGCGACACCGAGGGGACGCTCGCGGCGGCCAAGGCGCTGCACGGGCGCGCCTGGCGGCGGAATCTGATGATCAAGATCCCCGGCACGAAGGAAGGCCTGCCCGCCATCGAGGAAGCGATCTTCGCCGGCATCCCCATCAACGTGACGCTGCTCTTCTCCGCCGGCCAGTACCAGGCCGCCGCCGAGGCGTTCCTGCGCGGGATCGAGCGGCGCATCGCTGCCGGGCTGGACCCCGAGGTGGGCTCGGTGGCCTCGGTGTTCATCAGCCGGTGGGACGCGGCCGTGAAGGACAAGGTGCCCGAGGACCTGCGCAACCAGCTCGGCATCGCCGTCGCGAAGCAGACGTACGAGGCGTACCGCCAGCTCTTGGGCTCGCCGCGCTGGCAGCGGGTCTTCAACTCGGGCGCCCGACCGCAGCGCCTGCTCTGGGCCAGCACGGGGACCAAGGACCCCAACGCCTCGGACATCCTCTACGTGAAGGCGCTCGCGGCGCCCTTCACCGTGAACACCATGCCCGAGGGCACGCTCAAGGCCATGGCCGATCACGGCTCGGTGGGCGGGATCCTCACCCCCGACGGCGGTGACTCGGCGGAGGTGCTGGCCCGCTTCGCCGCGGCCGGCGTCGACGTGGAAGCCCTCGCCGCCCGCCTGCAGGACGAAGGCGCCAAGTCGTTCGTCGCCTCCTGGCGCGAGCTGATGAACGTGATCGCATCCAAGAATGCCGCCCTGGACAAGGCGAGCTGAGCAGAAAGGAAGATCCCAATGACCAGGACATTGCCCTTGACCGCGCGCCCCTCGTGGAAGGCGCTCCAGGCCCACCAGGAGAAGATCCGGGAGATCCACCTCCGGTCGCTCTTCGCCGACGATCCCACCCGCGGTGAGCGGATGACCGCCGAGGCCGCCGGCATCTTCCTCGACTACTCGAAGAACCGGATCACGGACGAGACGCTCTCGCTGTTGCGCAAGCTGGCCGAGGAGTCCGGCCTGCGCGAGAAGATCGACGCCATGTTCCGGGGAGACAAGATCAACCTCACCGAGAACCGGGCCGTCCTGCACACCGCCCTGCGCGCGCCGCGCGGGACGAAGATCCTGGTCGACGGCAAGGACGTGGTGCCGGAAGTCCACGCGGTGCTCGACGCGATGAGCCGCTTCGCGGACCAGGTCCGATCCGGCGCGTGGAAGGGGCACACCGGCAAGCGCATCCGCAACGTGGTCAACATCGGGATCGGCGGCTCCGACCTGGGGCCGGTGATGGCCTACGAGGCCCTCCGGAACTACAGCGAACGCTCGATGACCTTCCGCTTCGTCTCCAACGTGGACGGGACCGACATTGCGGAGGCCACCCGCGACCTCGATCCGGCGGAGACCCTCTTCATCGTCTCCTCCAAGACCTTCACCACGCTGGAGACCATGACCAACGCCTCCAGCGCGCGCCAGTGGCTCCTGGGCAGGCTCGGCGGCGACCCCAAGGCGGTGGCCCGGCACTTCGTCGCCGTCTCCACCAACGCGGCGAAGGTCTCGGAGTTCGGGATCGACACCGCGAACATGTTCGGGTTCTGGGACTGGGTGGGCGGCCGCTACTCGATGGACTCGGCGATCGGGCTCTCGACCATGCTCGCCGTCGGGCCCGAGGGCTTCCGCGCCATGCTGGAGGGCTTCCACCAGATGGACGAGCACTTCCGCACCGCGCCGTTCGAGCGCAACCTGCCGGCGCTGCTCGGCCTCTTCACCGTCTGGTACGCCGACTTCTTCGGCGCCGAGACGGTCGCGGTGCTCCCCTACGAGCAATATCTAAAGAAATTCCCCGCATATCTCCAACAGCTCACCATGGAGAGCAACGGCAAGCACGTCACCCGCGAGGGCGTGGAGGTCAACTACGCGACCGGCCCCGTCTACTGGGGTGAGCCGGGCACCAACGGGCAGCACTCCTTCTACCAGCTGATCCACCAGGGCACGCGCCTGATCCCCGCCGACTTCATCGCCTTCGAGCAGACGCTGAACCCGCTCGGCCGGCACCACGACATCCTGATCGCCAACGTGCTCGCGCAGACCGAGGCGCTGGCCTTCGGCAAGACGCGCGAGCAGGTCAAGGCGGAGGGCACGGCGGACAATCTCGTCCCGCACCGGGTCTTCAAGGGCAACCGGCCCTCGAACACCATCCTGGCCCAGCGCCTGGACCCGGCGACGCTCGGGAAGCTCGTCGCCCTCTACGAGCACAGCGTCTTCACCCAAGGCGTGATCTGGGACGTGGACTCGTTCGACCAGTGGGGCGTGGAGCTGGGCAAGGTGCTGGCCCAGCGCATCATCCCGGAGCTGGAGAACGGGTCCGAGCCGGCGCTGCGGCACGACAGCTCGACCAACAACCTGATCCGCCGCTACCGCAAGCAGAAGGGCGAAGCGCGATGACCGGCAACGGTTTCGAAAAGCAGCTCGCGCAGATGAGAGCGCGCCCCGGATTCATCGCGGCGCTCGATCAGAGCGGCGGCAGCACGCCGAGCGCGCTGCGCGCCTACGGGATCCAGGAAGGCGCGTGGTCCAACGACGAGGAGATGTTCGCCCTGGTGCACCAGATGCGCACGCGGGTGATCACCAGCCCCGCCTTCGCCGGCGAGAAGATCATCGGCGCCATCCTCTTCGAGAACACCATGGACCGGGAGATCGCGGGCCAGTCCACCGGGGACTACCTGTGGCACGTCAAGCGGGTGGTGCCGTTCCTCAAGGTGGACAAGGGGCTCCTGCCCGAGAAGGACGGCGTCCAGCTGATGAAGCCGATCCCCGGGCTCGCCGCGCTGCTCGACAAGGCCAGCACGAAGCGGATGTTCGGGACCAAGATGCGCTCGGTCATCAAGCAGGCAAACCGATCGGGCATCGAGGGGATCGTCGCCCAGCAGTTCGAGCTCGCCCGGCAGATCATCGCCGCGGGTCTGGTGCCCATCGTCGAGCCGGAAGTCGACATCCACTGCCCGCAGAAGGCGAAAGCCGAAGAGCTGCTCAAAGCGGCGCTCCTCGAGGAGCTCGACCGGCTGCCGGCGGGTCAGCTCGTGATGCTCAAGATCACCTTGCCGGAGCGCGCCGGCTTCTACGCCGATTGCGTCAGCCATCCCAAGATCGTCCGCGTGGTCGCGCTGTCGGGCGGCTACACGCGGGAGGAAGGGAACGCGCGCCTGCGCAAGAACCGCGGCGTGGTGGCGAGCTTCTCGCGCGCGTTGCTCGAGGGGCTGTCGGCCGGGCAATCCGACACGGAGTTCAACCGGACACTGGACGCGTCCGTCGAGAGCATCTTCGACGCGTCCACCAGGAAGGAGTGAAGCAAATGCAGCTCGGAATGATCGGACTCGGCCGCATGGGCGCCAACATGGCGCGGCGGCTTCTGGCAGGCGGGCACCAGTGCGTGGTCTTCGACCGGTCGCCCAAGGCGGTAGAGGACCTGACGAAGGCCAAGGCCGTCGGGGCCTCGTCGCTCGCAGATCTGCTGAAGAAGCTCGATACGCCCCGGGCCGTGTGGCTGATGGTCCCGGCGGCGGCGGTGGACTCGACCATCGCCGACCTGCTCCCCCATCTCTCGCCGGGAGACATCCTGATCGACGGCGGGAACTCCTACTATGTCGACGACATCCGCCGCGCCAAGGAGTTGGCGGAGAAGCGCATCCACTCCGTCGACGTCGGGACCAGCGGCGGGGTATGGGGCCTGGAGCGCGGCTACTGCCTGATGATCGGCGGCGAGCCGGAGGTGGTGAAGCGCCTCGACCCGATCTTCGCGCGCCTCGCGCCCGGCGCCGGCGACGCCCCTCGCACTCCCGGCCGGGAGAAGATCGGCGGCACCGCCGAGCAGGGATATCTCCATTGCGGGCCGAACGGTGCCGGCCACTTCGTGAAGATGGTGCACAACGGGATCGAGTACGGGCTGATGGCCGCGTACGCCGAGGGCATGGGCATCCTGCGCAGCGCCAACGCGGGCAAGCGGCAGCGCGAGATCGACGCCGAGACCACGCCGCTGCGCGATCCCGAGCGCTACCAGTACGACCTGAACCTGCGCGACATCGCGGAGGTCTGGCGCCGCGGCAGCGTGGTGGCTTCCTGGCTCTTGGATCTCACCGCGGCCGCGCTGGTCAAGGATCCGGCGCTCTCGGAGTTCTCCGGCCGCGTCTCCGACTCGGGTGAAGGGCGTTGGACGCTCAACGCCGCGATCGACGAGGGAGTGCCCGCGCCCGTGCTCTCCGCCGCCCTCTACCAGCGGTTCAGCTCCCGCGGCGAGGGGGACTTCGAGAACCGGGTGCTGTCGGCCATGCGCTTCGCCTTCGGCGGGCATCTGGAGAAGCCCGGAGGGGGCTCGAGATGAGCGAGCACTCCGACGCCCTGGTCTTCTTCGGCGCCACCGGCGACCTCGCTTACAAGAAGATCTTCCCGGCGCTGCAGGCGATGGTGAAGCGGGGCCATCTCGACGTTCCGGTGATCGGGGTGGCCAAGGCCGGCTGGGGGATCGACGAGCTGCGCGCCCGCGCGCGCGACAGCCTCAAGCAGCACGGCCTCCTCGACGACGCGGCGTCCGAGAAGCTGGGCCGCCTTTTGCGCTACGTCGACGGCGACTACCAGGACCCGGCCACGTTCGAGGCGCTCCGCGCGCAGCTGGGCAAGGCCCAGCGGCCCGCGCATTACCTCGCCATCCCGCCCGTGCTGTTCGGGCCGGTGGTGGAGCAGCTGGCCCGATCGGGCTGCGCGAAGAACGCGCGCGTGATCGTGGAGAAGCCGTTCGGCAACGACCTGGGCTCGGCGCAGGGGCTCAACCGGACGCTGCTCGGCTCCTTCGACGAGAAGACCATCTTCCGCATCGATCACTACCTGGGAAAGCGGCCGGTGCATCACATGCTCTTCTTCCGGTTCGCGAATCCGTTCTTGTCCTCCTTCTGGGACCGGAACCACGTCGAGAGCGTGCAGCTCACCATGGCGGAGAACTTCGGCATCCAGGGCCGGGGAGCGTTCTACGACCAGACGGGAACCATCCGCGACGTGGTGCAGAACCATCTCTTCCAGGTCCTGAGCAACCTGGCGATGGAGCCTCCGGTCCGGGCCGACAGCGAGTCGATCCGCGACGAGAAGGTGAAAGTCCTCAAGGCGATCCCGGCGCTGAGGCCGGAGGACGTGGTGCGCGGACAGTTCCGCGGCTACCGGACCGAGAAAGGCGTCGCGGCGGACTCGAAGGTAGAGACGTTCGTCGCCTTGCGGCTCCAGATCGATTCCATGCGCTGGCAGGGCGTCCCCTTCTACATCCGGGCGGGAAAGAGCTTGCCGGTCACGTCCACGGAGGTGGTGGTGCGTCTGCGCCGGCCGCCGCCGATCTATCGCGGCATGGACATCGGCTCGAACTACTGTCGCTTCCGGATCAGCCCCGACGTCACCTTCGCCATCGGCACCAACGTGATCGCCCCGGGGCAGGAGACGGAAAGCCAGATGGCCGAGCTGGTGGGGACCCAGCTTCCCCACGCCGAGGAGATGGACGCCTACGAGCGCG
Source organism: Myxococcales bacterium (assembly GCA_035635635.1). Classification (GTDB taxonomy): domain Bacteria; phylum Myxococcota; class Myxococcia; order Myxococcales; family 40CM-4-68-19; genus 40CM-4-68-19. The sequence continues at coordinate 19,573 of DASQAS010000228.1, forward strand.
TCCTCGGAGACGCAATGATGGGCGATCGCACGCTCTTCGCGCGCGAGGACTACGTGGAAGAGGCGTGGCGGATCGTCGATCCGCTGGTGAAAGCCGGCACGCCGGTACACGAATACGAGCCGGGCACCTGGGGGCCGAAGGAAGTCGGCGCCAACGTCACGCCCCCTGGAGGCTGGCAGAACCCCAACGGGAGGCAGCCATGACCGAGACCGAGATCGACCAGCTGGCGATCAACACCATCCGCACGCTCTCGATCGACGCCGTGCAGAAGGCGAAGTCGGGCCATCCCGGCACGCCCATGGCGCTGGCGCCGCTCGTGTACACGATGTGGAACCGGGTGATGCGGTTCGATCCGGAGGACCCGATCTGGCCCAACCGCGATCGCTTCGTCCTCTCCAACGGCCACGCCTCGATGCTGCTCTGGTCCGTGCTGCACCTGACCGGAACCAAGGCGGTCGACGCCGACTACGAACGGCTGGGGCAGCCTTCGGTGTCGCTCGAGGACATCCGCCGCTTCCGCCAGCTCGACAGCAAGGCGCCCGGGCATCCCGAGTATCACTGGGTCTCGGGCGTCGAGACCACCACCGGCCCGCTGGGACAAGGCGCCGCGACCACCGTGGGAATGGCCATGGCTCGCAAGTGGCTGGGGAGCCGCTACAACAAGCCGGGGTTTCCCATCTTCGATTACGATCTCTACGCCGTGGTCGGCGACGGCTGCCTGATGGAGGGCATTGCCTCGGAGGCTGCATCCCTGGCCGGCCATCTCGGGCTCGACGACCTCTGCTGGGTCTACGACAACAACCACATCACCATCGAGGGGAACACGAGCCTCGCCTTCACCGAGGACGTGGCCGCGCGCTTCCAGGGATACGGATGGAACGTCCTGCGCGTGGGCGACGCCAACGACCTCGGCCGCATCGAGCAGGCGCTGCGCACCTTCCGGGAGACCAAGGGGCGGCCCACGCTGATCATCCTCGACAGCCACATCGGCTACGGCTCCCCGAACAAGCAAGACACCTCGGCGGCGCACGGCGAGCCGCTGGGCGAGGAGGAGGTCCGCCTCACCAAGCGCAGCTACGGATGGCCGGAGGAGGCGCAGTTCCTGGTTCCCGACGGCGTCCGCGAGCGCTTCGCGGCCGGCATCGGCGCGCGCGGCGCGGCCGCCCGCAAGGAGTGGACGGCGCTGTTCGAGTCCTACCGCGCCGCGTACCCGGAGCTCGCGCGCGAGATCGAGCAGATGCAGCGCCGCGAGCTACCGGAAGGCTGGGATCGCAACCTCCCCGTCTTCCCGGCCGACGCGAAGGGCATGGCGGGCCGGGACGCCTCCGGCAAGGCGCTGAACGTGCTGGCGCAGAACATTCCCTGGTTCCTCGGCGGCTCGGCGGATCTGGGCCCTTCGAACAAGACCACGCTCACCTACGAGGGCGCGGGGAACTTCCAGGCCGCGACCCCAGGCGGCAAAAACCTCCACTTCGGGATCCGTGAGCACGCGATGGCGGCGGCCGTCAACGGCATGTCGCTCTCGAAGCTGCGGCCGTTCGGCGCGAGCTTCTTCATCTTCAGCGACTACGCCCGCCCGGCCATCCGCCTCTCGGCGCTGATGGAGCTGCCCACCCTGTTCGTGTTCACGCACGACGCGATGGGCGACGGCGAAGACGGCCCCACCCACCAGCCCGTGGAGCACCTGGCCTCGCTGCGCGCCATCCCCGGGCTGGTGACGCTGCGGCCAGGGGACGCCAACGAAGTGGTGGAGGCGTATCGGTATGTGGTGCAGCTCCGCCACAAGCCGGCGATCCTCGCGCTCTCCCGGCAGCCGCTGCCGACGCTGGATCGGAAGATCTACGCTCCGGCATCGGGAGTCGCGCGCGGCGCCTACGTGCTGGCGGACGCCCCGGGCGGAAATCCCGAGATCATCCTCATCGCCTCGGGCAGCGAGCTGAGCCTTGCCGCCGAAGCGCACGGCAAGCTGGTCGCGGAGGGCATCCGCTCGCGGGTGGTGTCGATGCCCTCCTGGGAGATCTTCGAGGACCAGACGCGGGAGTACCGGGACCGGGTGCTGCCGCCGGCGGTGACGGCACGGATCGCCATCGAGCAGGCGTCGACCTTCGGCTGGGACCGGTACGTCGGGCCCTCCGGGCTGGTGATCGGGATGAAGACGTTCGGGGCCTCGGCGCCGCTCAAGGAGCTGCAGAAGAAATTCGGCTTCCAGCCGGACCGGGTGGTGGGGGCCGCCAAGACACTGCTGGGAAAGGCCTGAGCGGATCAATTCCTGCGCTGCCTCGCTCGAGGAATCCTGGCGTCGACTTCGGCCGCGACCTTTTCGCCGAAGACCGCATCGATCATGCTCAGGAAGCTCAGCCGAAAGCGCGAGGGCGGTCCCGTCACGATCCCGATCATCTCCGAGTAGCGCTGGACGAGGACGTCCGGATCGAGCGGCGCTTGCCGGTGGATATCGATGGTTGCCTCGATGTCCGGAGTCTCCCCGCGCGCGGTCTTCATCATCACCAGATCGTGCCGTTCGGGAAGAAGGACGGTCAGGCGCTTCGCCCCCCGGAGTGGATACCGCTGCAGGCGTTCTTCGAAGCGCTCCGGAGCTTCGGCGACGGGCGTCGGACTGATCGGGATCGCGATGCCAGTCCGTTGCTTCACCCGCGCAACGGCATCCCAGAATGGCCGGGTGGCCCTCAGGTCCGGCCAGAGATCGATGTCCTTCGTCGCCCGCTTCGACCCGTAACCCAGGGCCACGGCGGCGCCACCGATGACGACGATGGAGACGGGCTTCTCGAGCTCGCGATCGATCTCGAGCAGGAATCGCTCCAGCTCCTCAGGACCGTATCTGACCAAGGTGCTTGACCATCGTCGAGCGGAGCGTGTCTTCCCCGAGATTCATGAGAAAGCCCCACTTCCGGGCGGCTGCCGGGGTCGCGGTCCGTGCGAGCTCACGCTCGTACTTGCTGCGTGGCTCGTAGAAGAACGCTTCGACCGTGCGCCTGCGGTCCTCGAGGTCGCGCACCTTCTCCTTGAGGTCGGGTCTTCCGGCCAGATCGGCGGTGAGCTCGACGAGCATGCCGAGCTCTGCCTTCAACTTGGCGCGCTTTGCATTCTCCTTCAGCGCAACCCAATTCAGTGATTGCGCGTTCCTGGCGACGACCACAGGGAGCACCTTCAGCAAGCTCGCCTCGTGCTTGGCGAGGCGGAGTGCCTTGACCATCGCCTTCTCGAGCGGCATGTGACGATGCGGCTTGTAGGCCAGAAGCGGTGCCCCGTACGCCGCCAGCGTTTCCTTCACTCCCGTTTCGTCCGCGGTCGTCCCGGGAGCCATCTCCGCGATACGGAGCAGCTCCACGAGCGGCTTCGCCGCAGGATGGTCGGCATTCCCGCGAACCAGGTCGGAGGCTCCGACGGATTCGACCTTGACCAGCCCGGTCCGAGCCAGGTTCCTGGCCTCGACCGCGACGGAATGCTGCGAGAGCCTGGCCCTTCGGGCCAGACCGCTCAAGGAGTCGGAGACGCCGTCCACGAACAACAGCCGCAGCAGCGCCGTCCTGGTTCGAGACTGGAACAGTGCTTGGGTCAGGTCACCCGTCACTTCCCCAGCATAGTCATGTTTTGACTAATAGTCAATGATAGATGTCCAGGTTGCCCGGCACATCGGCCTCGATCGCTGGCGATGCAACACGGGTGCCATCGGTGTGAACCAGGCGACAAGACTGCGCGCGTTGTCGTGCGGAAGAACTCGTCGTCCGGGAAGACGGACGCGAGCGGTGCCTGGCCGGCGGCGAGGGCGTCTTCATCCTCTCCAACAGGGCGGTCGCGGCCCCCCTGATGGGCACGCGCTCTGCATCGGTCCTTCCGATGGAGGGATGAGATGCTCCGCATGATTCCGGTGCAGCGCGATTGCTCTCGATGCGGGCACGTCGAGTTCAGCGCTGCCATCAGCGTGATCGTGGTCTGGGCGCACGGTCTCAGGCTGGCCGTGCCGATGATTCCCAAGGACGAGCTCCGCCTCTGCGCCACGGGCAACTGCGGAGCGGCCCATCGGCTCGTCTCCCGCGCGTTCGACGTGCATCCAGAGACGCAGGAGTCCGTAGGTGACTGGAAGCGGGCCCTGATCGTCTTCGAGGACGGCAACGGCATGGAAATCCGGAACAGGTCAGGCGAGACATTGGCCTGCGCGTAACGTTCCTGGCCGGAGCCGCTGTGTCTCCGGTCGTTTCCGTGCGGGCATGGAAATCGCAGAAGGGCCAGGCCAAAGGAGGCTCACCATGTTCTCGAAGAGCAATCTCTTGTTCATGGCCGCGCTCGTCTTCTCGATCGGGAGCGGCATCGCGTTCGCGGGCCCGCTGCCGACTGCCAGCGCGGACGCAGAGGCCTGGGAATCTCCGGAGATCGAGAATCCCGCAAGCCCGGATTACAGGGACCGGGTCATCGCCGCCGCCGATGTCTCGACCGAGGCCTGGGAGAAAGGCGAGCCCGACGGCCCGGACCATCGCCAGCCCGGCAAGCGCGCCACGCACGAGGCCAGCGAGGAGCAGGCCTCCACCGCCCGGTAATCGAAGCTCGCGGCGAACCGCGGCTCCCGGCCGGGCCCGCACCTCAGCGAGGCGAGGCGGCCGCGAGCTCGGCCTTCTCGCGCATCCGGGCGATGGTCTTCCGGTAGTCCTCCTCCAGGAAGATGCCCGACCCGGAGACGATCACGTTGGCGCCGGCGCGAGCCACCTGGTCGACGTTGTCGACCTTGATCCCGCCGTCCACCTCGATGTCGAGACGGATCCCCCGCTTGTCGGCCTCCTCGCGCAGCGCGGCGATCTTCTCCAGCACCTGGGGGATGAAGGATTGCCCGCCGAATCCGGGATTGACGCTCATGATCAGCACCATGTCGACGAGCTCGAGCACATGCCGCACGTGCTCGATGGGCGTGGCGGGGTTGAGCCCCACCGCGGCCTTCTTGCCGGCGCGGCGGATGGACTCGAGCGCGCGGTGCAGGTGCACCGCGGCCTCGGCATGGACGGTGATGATGTCCGCCCCTGCCTCCGCGTACTCGGCGACCCACCGCTCGGGCTGCTCGATCATGAGGTGCACGTCGAACGGCAGGTCCGTCTCCTTGCGCAGGGCGCGCACGACCGGCGGGCCGATGGGGAGATTGGGGACGAAGTGGCCGTCCATGATGTCGACGTGGAGGAGGTCGGCGCCGGCCTCGGCGACGGCGCGCACCTGGTCGGCGAGCCGGCCGAAGTCGGCGCTGAGGAGGGAGGGGGCGATCAGCGTGCGCGGTCTCATCGGCGGGCAGCTCCTTCGGGCGGGAGGATTTCGCGCACGGCAGGGACGCCCTGCGCCGCACCGGCCACGAAGACCCGCCGGGCAAGACCGACGAAGATTCCGTTCTCCAGCGCTCCGGGAATGCTCTTCAGCTCCCGCTCAAGGCCGGCCGGATCGGGAATCGCCGCGAAGTGGACGTCGAGCAGCAGATTCCCCTGGTCGGTGACGACCGGACCGGCCTTCCTCACGCCCATGCGCAAGATGGGCTGTCCGCCGAGCCTTTCGATGGCGCGCGCCACCGTGGCCGAGGCGAAAGGGAGGACCTCGACCGGAACCGGAAAGCGGGCGCCGAGGCGGTCGACCAGCTTGGACTCGTCGACCACAACGACGAACTCGTCGGCGAGCGCGGCGATGATCTTCTCCCGCGTCTGCGCGGCACCGCCGCCCTTGATCAGCGTCAGGTCGGGAGCCACCTCGTCGGCGCCGTCGATGGCCAGATCGATGCGCTCGATCTCGTCGAGCGTGACCAGCGGGATGCGCCACTCGCGGGCGAGCACCGTGGACTGGTACGAGGTCGGGACCCCCCGGATGTCACGAAGCTCGCCGCTCCGCAGCAGCTGTCCGATCAAGGCGACGGCATGGATGGCGGTCGAGCCTGTGCCAAGGCCGACCACCATTCCGGACTGGATCCGCCTGGCCGCCGCTTCGGCCGCGGCGCGTTTCAGCTCGACGACCCGATCCGATGAAGGGCTCGCGCTCGGGATGGGAGAAGATGTGTTCATTTCCGCTTCCGCTCAGGCAAGCGGCGTGCCGTGATCGGCGCCCCGGGCTCGCGCCCAATCCGCGTCCGGGGGCGGCTACGGCCTGCGCACCGCGACCAACATCTGGCCCGCGTCGCATCCGTCGGGACGCTGACGATCCGTGAGCTCGCAGATCCGCGAAATCACTAGGCCCCTCGCACTTTGAGTTGCCGGGCGGCCTGGCTCCGGTAAGAAGCCGCCCCTCATGAAGGCTCGCTTGCTCGCGATCTGCGCAGCGACGGCCTTTTCCGCTACCGCAGCGGAAAGGGTGGAGGTGTCACACGCGAGCGGCCTGCACGAGATCGAGTTCGCGGATCCCTTCTTCCGGAACTTCGCCGCTCGGGGCGAGTGGAAGAAGTTCCAGCAGATGTCGGCGGTCTTCCAGAAGTACGCCGCCCGGTACGACCTCGACTATCTGCTGATGATGGCGCTGGGCTACCAGGAATCGCGGCTCGATCAGAACGCGAAGAGTTCCGCCGGCGCCGTCGGCGTGATGCAGATCATGCCGGCCACCGGGAAGCAGATGAACACCGGCGACATCACCCAACTCGAGCCCAACATCCATGCCGGCTTGAAGTACGTCCGCCTCCTGCTGGACCGCTATTTCCAGCGCCTGCCGATGGACGCCTTGAACAGGACCTTGTTCGCAGTCGCCGCCTACAACGCCGGCCCGGCGCGCATCGCGCAGCTCCGCGCCGAGGCGCGCGAGCAGGGACTCAATCCAAATGTCTGGATCCAGAACGTCGAGACCGTCGCCGCCGCAAGGATCGGCGCCGAGACCGTGAACTACGTCTCCGGCCTCTACAACTACTACGTGACCTACACGCTGCGCCGGATTTCAGGGACACGATACGCAACTCCCCGTGCCAACTCTGCCGCGGGGCGTTACGCGGCCTGCCGTCAGCTCCAACGCGCGAACCGCCCCGGCCGTGACGGCATCCACCGCTTCGTGAACCCGCGCTTCACATCGGTGAGAGGCAGAGACCACGAGGCTCGTCCCGAGGGAGCCTCCAGGAACAGGACGAGCGAGCTGCTCAAGGGGGAAGCAGCGATCGACGAGGCGCTCGCCGAGTCGTTTCCCGCCAGCGATCCGCCGCCCTGGACGCGCGGCCTCGACCGCGACTCACGGCTGCTCGCCGGCATGGAAGACGTCGACACCGAAGGCTGAGCGGCGGTCTCCTGCCGTGGTCATCCACGCTCCGCCTTTGCGGAGCGGGACTGGACCATTAGATTCATCACCAGCACCTGGACTGGCTCGCCGTTCTGGTTCAGCGTCGTCGAGCGGCTTTTCACGAAGCCCTGCCCCGGGCGGCTCGACGACGGACGCACCTCCAGCACCTCGGACTCGACGTGCAGCTCGTCTCCGGGTCTGACCGGCCGCGGCCACTTCAGCTCGTCGGCCCGCGTTCCGATGATGCCGCCGGCCGGGCGGAAGTCGCTTTCCACCAGGAGCCGCATGGTCAGCGAGGCGGTATGCCATCCGCTCGCGGCCAGTCCGCCGAAGAAGGATCCCCGGGCGGCGTCCTCGTCGAGATGGAACGGTTGCGGGTCGAACTGGGCGGCGAAGGCCTTGATCGCATCCGGGTCGACGCGGACCTTCCCGGAGACGTGTTTCTGTCCGGCCACTAAATCTTCCAGGTACAGCATGATCGGCCCCTTTCAGAGGATGGCCATCATACGTCAAACAAGGATGCGTCCGGCTCGGGCGGGATTCGCTCGAATCCCTGCGAGAGCAGGCTCATCGTAGCAGCGCGGTGACCAGGACATGAGAGCGCTGCAGATCGCCCGACACGGAGCACCGCACGAAGTGGTGCAGTTGGTGGAACTGCCCGAGCCCGCGGCACCGAAGCCGGACGAAGTGTTGGCCGCGGTGGAGTACGCCCCGATCAACATGTCCGAGATCCTCCGCATTCTCGGGCAATACCCGCTGCTGCCGCGCGCGCTGCCGGCGCTCGTGGGAAACGAGGGCGTCGCGCGAATCCTGGCGGTGGGCAAAGCCGTCCACGGGCTGCGCGAGGGCGATCGTGTCCTGGTGCCGCCGACGCACGCGACCTGGAGGGAGCGGCTCCTGCTTCCTGCGGCCGGCCTGCTCGCCTTGCCGGGAGGCATCGATCCAGAGCAGCTCTCCATGCTTTCCATCAACCCGCCGACCGCCGCGCTGATGCTCAGCGAGTACGTCGACCTGAAGCCCGGAGACTGGGTGATCCAGAATGCCGGCAATTCAAGCGTCGGCCGTTGCGTGATCGCCTTCGCCAGAAGCCGCGGACTGCGCACCATCAGCGTGGTCCGCCGCCCCGAGCTGGTGGAGGAGGTGCGGGCGGCGGGGAGCGAGGTGGTCTTGCTCGAAGGCCCGGATCTCGCTGCGAGGGTCGCCGCGGCCACGAAGAAGGCCGCCGTCAGGCTCGCCATGGATGGAGTTGCCGGCGCGTCGGGCGCGTCGCTCGCAAGCGCGCTGGCGCCGGGCGGGTCGCTGGTGGTCTATTCCTTCATGAGCCGGCAGCCGGTCCAGGTGAGAGGCGCGGACTCGGTGTTCCGGAACATCGCCGTCCACGGGTTCTGGCTGTACTCGCCGCCGTTCCGGGGCTCGCCGAAGATCGCCGACGCGCTGAAATCGGGCGTGCGGCTGATCGCCGAGGGCAACCTCAAGGTCCCTGTCGCAGCCAGGTACCCGCTCACCAAGCCATCGGCAGCCCTCGGTCACGCCCTCGACGGCGGCAAGGTGCTCTTCCAGATCTCTCCCCAACCAGGCTGAAGTCGCCGCAAGCGTGGCGGCGGCGGCGAGCCCCCCTCGCCGCCGCGGCTCGGCACTTGCCTAATACTTCTTTTCGGGTGCCTTGTTGTCGCTCTTGACCTTGTCGTCAGCCTTCGCCTTGTGCGCGGAGGTGACCTCGATCTGGTTCGCCTGATTGCCGCTCGCGTCGAAGCTCGCGCGGACCTGGTCGCCTTCCTTGATCTGGCTGAGGCTCCCCGACGTGCCGTCGCAGGTGATCTTCGCGCCCTCGGCGACCTTCAGCTCCTGCTCGCCCCCGGTCGCGGACGAGATCTTGAGCGAACGCTTGTCCTGGTCGACCTTCTTCACCGTTCCGGAGAGCTCCTTGCTCGCGCTGGCCTGGCTCGGGAGCGTCTGGCTCGCCGATGACGACGGCATGGCCGAAGGGCTCTGGGCCTGGCTCGTGGAGCCCTGCGCCGTCTTGTCCGCCGAGCGCTGCTCCTCTGCCCTGGCGAGTGGAACCGCGACCAATCCAGCGATGGCTGCTCCGATGAGAATTGCTTTCATGTCGTCCTCCTCTGTGGCCCAAGCTAGGGACGGCATGGGCCCGTGCAAGTACCGAGGCACCGGCAGGCGGGCGAGCCGCTCTTCCGCTGCAGGGGGAGCTCTCGAGTTGGCGCCTGGGTCGCCCGGCGACCTGCGAGGCCCCCTGAACAGGGGCTGTCGAGTCCGATGACCGGGAATACTCCTTCGGCCCGGGGCATCTCAGCCCCTGGGGGGGGCGCGTGAATCCAAACCATGGATTGCTGCTGGTCCTGATCGTCCCGGCGCTCGCCGCCGCAGGCTGCGGGTCCGGCGGCTCCCGTGCGCCGGGAAGCGACGCCGGCAGCACGCTGGGGATCTCGCTTCGATCGGGGGGAACGGTCGCCGTCAAACAGGGCGACGCCGCGACCGTCCAGGTCGATCTCACCCGCTCGGGCTACGACAAACCTGTCTCCATCGCGCTCGCGGGGCTGGATGCTGCAGGAATCACCGCCGATCCGCTCATGATCGATGCCTCGAGCAGCACGGGCATGCTCCGGCTGCACGCTTCGGCCACCGCCGCGGTCGGGACGGCCACCGGGACCGTTCAGGGAAACGGAGGGGACGCCAGCGCCTCGATCGCGGTGAGTGTGAGCGCACGCGCGCCGGCGAGCTCGCTGGCCATCGCCGTCACGCCGGGCTCGCTGACGATTCCTCGCGGGGGCTTTACCACGATCCAGATCGACCTGACCCGGAACGACGACTCGAGCCCGGTCACCGTCGCGATCGACGGCCTCTCCGCCGCGGGAATCGACTCCGGCGAAACCCTGATCGATGCCGAGGGGACCACGGGAGTGATCACCCTCTTCGCCTCGCCCACTGCCCCTCTCGGCACCACCGTCGGAACGGTGCGGGCGAACGATGGCGAAGCCACTGCTCCGCTGACGGCCACCGTGGTCGCGCCCGGGCGCTTCAGCCTCGACTTCAATCGCCCGCTCTTGACGCTCCGACCGAGGGAGACGACGTCTGCCTTCGTGACGGTGACTCGATTCGGCGGATTTGCCGGCGCCGTCGACGTCACCGTGTCCGGCCTTCCGGCCGGCGTGACGGCAGACCCGCTCACCATCGGAACCGAGAACCTGGGCCTTCTCGTCCTCCGCAACGACGGGGGCGGCTCGGCAGTCTCGGGGGTCCCGATCACCCTCACCGGCACTTCGGGTGCGAGCTCCGCGACCACGAACTTCGCTCTGACGCTCCGGGGAATCTTCGTAGCGGTCGCATCGCGAGCGCTGTTCGTCGGGCAGGGCCAGACCGCGGGCGTCGCCGTGGGAGTGGCGACCCTGGCCTCGGTGCCCGGACCGAGGACGATCACGGTGGCCGGTCTGCCTCAGGGCGTCGTCGCCGCCCCGCTCCAGATCCCCGAAGCAGAAACGTTCGCCAGCCTCCTGCTCACGGCCGCGGAGAACGCGCCCACGGGCACCGCTTCCTTGACGGTGACGGCCACGAGCGGGTCGATGGCCGCGAGCGCGAGCTTCGCGCTCACCGTCGAGGAGAACCGCGTCCGGATCGCGTCGCTCGATCCGGCCTCGACGACGATGGCCGCAGGGACCAGCAAGCGCGTGGTGGTGGAGCTGATCCGCACCGGTTCGTTCCGGACGATGGCGATGCCCATCTCGGCCTCCGGACTGCCCGCCGGCATCACCGCCGATCCGTTCTTCCTCTCCACGGACTCCTCCAGCGGCGTCCTCAACCTGCACGCGGCCGGCGATGCGGTCCTGGAAAGACCGTCGTCGGTGACGATCAATGCGGGCACGTCCGGCACGGATCCCTGCTCGTTCGACTGCACGGTGCTGGCCAGCGCGCAGCTTCCCCTCACCGTGGTCGCGCCGTTCGACTTCGCCGTCGATGCCGCCGCTGTCTCGCTGCAGCAAGGATCGACTTCGAGCCTCGCCGTGACGTTGACGCGCACCCCGGGCTTCGGCGAGAGCGTCGTGCTCGATGTCGGCGGCTTCCCCGCAGGCGTGACCGGAGAGGACGCGGTTCTGGACGCGGGTGTGAGACGCGCCGAAATCGCGCTCGCCGCGACCCTCGCGGCCATCCCTGGCGACTCCGTGCTCACCCTGACCGCCACCGGCGCCGGCTTTACCGCGAGGCACGCCGTGCAACTCCACGTGTTCGCTCCGGCGGCGGACAGTCCCAGCATCGCGAGCTTCGTCCCACGCGCCGGTGCGGTCTTCGTCGGCGAACGCACGCAATTGACCGCGGTGTTCGACGGAGACGACGCGAGCATCGACGGCATCGGAGCCGTGCGGAGCGGTCAGGCCTTCGAGACTCCCGTGCTCTCGCGGAGGACCACATTTACCTTGAGGGTCCGGCGCGGCCCAGAGCAGGTCGAGGCCCACGTCACGCTCGACGCCGTCTATCGCAACCGGTTTCGCCAGCTGGCAGCGGCGCCGATCGCGCGGGGCATCCACCTGGCCGCGACCCTCCCCGATGGAAGCGTGCTCCTGATGGGCGGGCACGCTTCGGATGCTCTCAACATCCCGGCCACGATCAGCACCGCGCGGTTCGATCCGATCACGGAACGGACGACGAACGGCGCGGACCTTCCGTTCTTCGCGGGCACGCCGGAGACCTCCTCCGTTCAGCTCACCGACGGAAGCTTTCTCCTCATCGGCGGCGGCATCAACAGCAACTCTCAAGGACTCGGCGGCGATGCGGACCGCCTCACGCTGTCGTTCGGCCCGGCCGATCAGCGCTTCGTGCAGGTCGGCAACACCCGACAGCACCGGCATGCGTTCACTGTGGCGACACCCTTGTTGGACGGCGGTGCGCTGTTGACGGGTGGCTCGTTCGGCCTGTCCTTTTTCAATTCCTCGGAGCGCTTCGATCCCTTCACCGGACACTGGTCCAATGCGGCATCCATGAGTGTCACCCGGGTGGTCCACACGGCCACCCGGCTGGCCGACGGCCGCGTCCTCATCGCCGGAGGACTCGCGTGCTGCAGGGTCACGGGTAACACCATCAGCGCGTTCGGGCTCGACACCGCGGAGATCTACGACCCGGACACGGACCAGTTCACCCCCACTGGCTCGCTGACAGCCGCGCGCGGATTCCACACCGCCACCGCCCTGGCCGATGGACGGGTGCTGATCGCGGGAGGCCAGTTCGGCACGGATGCGGATCCCTCTCCCACGACCGCCGAGATCTACGATCCATCCACTGGCGCGTTCAGCCCGGCAGGCCATCTTCAGTTTTCTCGCGGCAGTCACACGGCGGTGCCCCACGGGCGCGTGCTCGTCGTGGGCGGGACGGACGGGGCGAACCCGTTCGTCGCAATCCAGGCGACCGAGATCTACGACCCGGCGACGAACAGCTGGAGCCTGGGCCCGGCCCTTCAGTCCGCCTTCATCGGGTCCACCGTCACCTTGCTCGGCAACGGCAAGGTGCTCGTGTTCGGAGGGGAGACTCCCCAGGAGGACCCGGTCTCGACCGTGATGCTCTTCGAATGAGTGTGAGCGGCTCTACCTGATCGACGGCCTCAACATCGCCCGCATCGGCGAGATCTTCGGCAAGAGCCGCGCGAGCATCGGCCGGATGGTGATCGAGTGCCGGCAGAAGCTGCTCCAGGAGACCCGCCGCCAGCTGGGCGCGATCACCGGCGTCCGATCGAGCTCCGGGTCGTGGGCGGAATAGACGACGCCCATCGCGCCGGCTCCGAGAACGCCTTCGACGACATAGCGGCCGATGGAGCTGCCACGGCCGACGGGCAGATCGAGCTGCGGCTCGCCTGCGCGTTCGCTGCACTCGTCGGACGGCACGTTCGTGGTTGCGCGGGAGAGAGCCACCAGCAGACGCCGGCAGCTCGTACAGCGGTCCATGTGCGTCTGGGCGGCCTCGAGACCGTTGGCGGTCAGCGTCCCGCCGGCCAGGGCGAGGAATTCGTCATCCGACAAGCAGTGACCGGTGATCATGGGCTCGTCCGATCGACGTCACGACCGGCCGGATTCATCCCGTGAGGATCTGGCCGCGATGAACGAAGAACCGGGCGGCACTCTGCCGTCCGGTTCTTCGATGACTTCGAGCAGCGATCGCGGTTGGCGCGGCTCAGCGCGCCTTCCAGAAGATGTAGTCCGACGTGTAGGGCACGAACGCGAGATGACCGATGTCGGCGGTCGAGAGGCAGCCCGTCGAGGGCGCCACCCCTCCATGCGTGAGGACCCGCTGGATGAAGGTGGTCTTCGTCAGCTTGTCCCCTCCGGTCGTCCCGCGCTCGACCCCGGCCTTCGTCACCTTCAGCCAGGCAATCGCATTCAGCTCGACGAACGCAGCGTCGGTGGACGCATCGCCCGCATTCACCTTGCCCCAGACGGTGCTTCCGTCATGGGAGTGCTGCCATGCAGCCCGGATCGTGCCGGTCGCCGTCACCGCCGGGTTGGTGTTGCGCTCCTCCGGATTCGGGCCGAAGAAGTGCGTGATGATCTGCTCCCCGTCGTCGTCGAGCAGGGTGGCCTCCGGCGTGAAGAGCGCGAAGGCGACGCCGGTGCTCGTGGGCAGGCAGACATAGTTCTGGGAGCCGAAGGCATGACCCACGAGGAACGGTACGTTCGCCGACGCGTCGACGGCGACATTGGCAGGGACGGGCGGCGGGATGATTTCCCCGGCGCGGGCCGGCCGCGGCAGCGCGACCGCGAACGCCGCCGCGACGCCAATGACGCCAATGGAGGACACGATGTGACGCATGGGGGTTTGCTTCTCGACCACTGGATGGTTCTTCATTGTTCTCCTCATCGCGCTCGGTGCGCGAGGTGCAGGCTGGCGCGAGCGGAGCTCATGCAGTCGATGCAGCGGCGACTCCGCCGCAGATTGATTGCCGACCACCGACGGCCTTGGGTTGGGTTGGTTCGACTTGCCTCCACCCAGAGACGCGATCAGCCCGCGCTTCTATTCCGTGCGCCTGGGACCTCGCACCGCCTGCATCAGCTTGAAGAAGACGTCGGTATTCCGTTGCACGCCGACGAAGCTGCGCCACGCTTCG
>DASQAS010000229.1:0-16673 GCA_035635635.1 Myxococcales bacterium
GAAAGACCGTAGAGCGCCCACCCGTTGGCCGGCGCCCGCCGGAGGTCCTCGCGGAACGCTTTCTCCGCCTCGGCGTGGCGGCCGGCGGCGGTGAGAGCGGCGCCCAGGGCATGCCGCGCCGGCTGGATCCAGTCGGGCGGCTCGTTGTACCGGAGCTTGTCCTCCGCTGCGACCGCCTTGCGCAGCTCGGCCAGGCCGCGATCCAGCTGGCCTTCGCGCACCAGGAGCTCGCCCATCAGCAGGCGAGCGGCCACGCCGAGGACCTCGACCACCGTGTTGTTCCCGTAGATCGCGTCCTTGACGACCTTCTCTCGCGCTGCGGCAAAGAGGCGCTGCTCCTCCTTTGCTTGCGCCACCTCGCCCCGGGCCGCCAACGCCACGGCCCTTGCCATGTGCCGCAGGGCCCGAGAGCCCGGGAGGTCTTCGTCGAACTCGGGAACGGCCAGGACCTCGTCCCAGCGGCCGAACCGCATCAGCACCTCGAGCGGCATGGCGTAGTAGAGGTCGACCATCGCCGCGGAGCTCTTGCGGTACTCCGCCGGGATGCCCTCCACCAGCCCGTGCGCCGCCCGCAGCGCCAGCGCGCTCTGGCCCGACATCATCGCGGCGTACGCGAGCATGTGGTGGTTGTGCGCCATGTAGATGGAGTAGAAGCCCTGCCGCGGCCGCTTCTCGCGATAGGCAGCGTCCACAGAGATGGCGCGTTGGTTCGCGGCGATCGCGTCCTCCCAGCGGCCGGTCCGCACGTCGATGTGCGAGGGCATGTGCACCATGTGCCCCAGGCCCGGCTGCAGGTCGCGCAGGATGTCGGCCGCGGCGGAAGCCTTGGCGGCATCCGGCCCCGCCTCGAGGACGTGGATGTAGAGGTGGTTGAGCATCGGGTGGCGCGGGTCCAGCGTGAATCCGGCCTCGATGGTGCGGCGGATCTCCGGCGTCCAGGGCTGGGGCTTGCCGTCCGCTTTCCAGTAGTCCCAGGGGTGGATGTCCATCATCGCTTCCGCCGTCAGCGCGGCGACGTCCGCATCGTTCGGGAACCGCTCGCGCACGCGCCGCATCGCGTCGGCGTAGGCGGCATCGAGAGCCCCTCGATCGGCCGGAGGCGGATCGGCGTAGCGGCGGGCGAGCGCGGCGATCAGCGCCTGCTCGACGGGGCTCGCCTTCGAGGCCTCCGCCTGCGCGCGCTGCAAGGCGGACCAGGCGGCCTGGGCGCGGTCCGGCTCGAGCTGTGGATTGTTGATGTGCGGGCCGTTGGCGTAGGCGATCCCCCAAAAGGCGATCGCGCAGCCGGGCGAGATCGAGGCCGCCTTGGCGAAGGCCGAGATCGCCTCGTCGTGGTTGAAGGCGAAGACGACGTTCAGCCCTTGATCGAACCACCGCTGCGCCTCGGGAGAGGCGTTGGTGATCGCGCGGCGGTGCGAGCCAAGCCCTTCCAACACGAGGGCGTCTGGCTGGCTGCTCTGCGGTGGCTCGGGAGCTGCCGCAATGAGAAGCGCTGCGAGAAAGGCGAGCGATCTCGTCATCGAGGACCCCCTGAAGGTCGGATACGCCGGGAGTAACCCGGGGCGTTTTCGGCCGCCAGGCTGATTTTCTGCAGTGCGCCGGACGATCCCGTTTGCGCAAACTCCACTCGTGAGCGAACCTAGGGGTCTCTCGGGAGTCGTCTAATGGTAGGACAGCGGCCTTTGAAGCCGTGAATCGGGGTTCGAGTCCCTGCTCCCGAACCAATTCCTCGCCGGATCGCGCCGGTTGACCGATGGAATCGCCGCCGCGCGTGCGCGACGATCCCGGCATGTTCAGAGACGAGAACGGCCAGGCGATCGCGGAGGCCGCGCTGGTTCTTCCCGCCGTGTTGGTCCTGCTGCTCCTGACGGTGCAGCTCACCCAGCTCCAGCGGGCGCGCATCCTGGTCGAGGCCGCCGCGTTCTCGGCCGCCCGCGCGGGCATCGTATTGAACGGCGACCCGGCCCGCATGCAGGAGGCGGCGGCGGTCGCTCTTCTGCCGGGGTTCGGGCGCACCGACAGCCTCGCCGCGGTGGCCAGGACGCTCGCGCGCTTCAAGGCGGAGAGCGAGCGGCTCGAGCCGCTCGGCCTCTCGGCCTGCGGATGCTGCGGGTGCACGTGCACGGTCCCGCGGCCAGCGACTTCGCCACCTGGGGACGGCACCTCGACGGCCAGGAGATCGACTTCGACGATGTCCGCCCCGGCGCCGCGGAGGCGACGCTCCTCTCTCTCCAGCTCCGCCATCTCTGCGAGCTGCGCGTGCCGTTCGCGAACCGCATGATCCAGACCATCTGGATGGCGGCCAGGTCCGGGCTGCCCGGCAAAAGGCACGGAGCTCCCGACGAGGTCCCTCTTGCGGCGCTGGCCGCCGCGGGGGAGGCCGGACGGTATTACTTGCCGGTCGAGGCCTTCGTCACCATGCGGATGCAATCGAATCCGTATCGCAAGTGGGCGCGGCCGTGATCCTGGCCCTGCATCGCCTCCGGCGTTCCGAGGAAGGCCAGGCGCTGGTGCTCGCCGCCATCCTCTCCCTGGTGCTGATGCTCTGCGTGCTCGGAACCGTGAACCTGGGCCGCGCCGTCTACGAGAAGGCGCAGCTCCAAGCGGCCGCCGACGCGGCGGCGTATTCGCAGGCCGCGCTGGAAGCGCGGGTGATGAACTTCACCGCGTACACCAATCGGGCCATGGTGGTGCACTACGCCTCGGTGATGGCAGCGACCAGCTATCTCACCTGGCTGCACTTCGTCTGGTCCGGCCTGAAGCCGCTGCTGGAGATCCTGAGCGACGTCCCGTACGTCGGCGCGATTGCCGCCGCCATCGACACCGGGCTCGGCGCTCTCGTCCGCACGCTCGACGCCGGGATCGCCGCGCTCTGTCCGCTCCTCTCGGCCGGAAACCTCATGCTCCACGGACTTCAAGAAAGCGCCTGGCATTCGGTCTGGCTGCGGCTGAGCCAGCCCGTGCCGCCGGAGGCCCATTCGGGAGACTCGGCCGGGCGGCCCTATCAGCCCATCTGGCCTCGGGCGCTGCCGGCGGCGAACCAGGCCGTGTTCGCGCAGACGCGGGGGCATCCGACGCTGCCCCAGGACACGGCGGAGACGCTCGGAATCCTCACCGGCTCCCGCAGCGACGCCGTCCAGATGGCAAGGCTGCACATGGCGGAGATCGCGAACTCCGCGCGGCACCCGTGGGTGGCCTACGGCGACCGGTACGACCGTCCCGGCCTCTCGCCTGCCGCCCGACACTTCCGCTGGAGGTTCTCCGTCGGGCGGGCTGCGGTCGGACTGGACGGCAGGGCGCGAACGGAGCTGGGCGTGTTCCCGCCGGAGGACCGGGGTGGAAAGAACGCGGCGCAGGTCTGGAGCGCGCAGCGCCTGCGCCTCGTCGCCGACGTCTTCGGCATGACCGAGAAGCTCGACCTGCTCTCGCTGGTCGAGATGGACCAGCTCTACGCGCGCCCTCCGCGCCGGGAGCACCAGTACTTCCTGCTCTTCTCGGTCCCTCCGTGGTTGAGGGCTCTGTTGCCGGGCGCCGGCGTCGCGCGCGACGCCATGAGCCAGGCGCTCCGGAGGTACGCGCCGGTGCCGGCGCAGCGGCCCTTCTGGATGGCGCCGTACGTCTACTTCGCGCCGCAGGCGAGAGCGGCTCCCGGACGGGGGCCTGTGGCACCGCTGGGCAACTTCGCCCAGCCGGACGTGCTGGTGGGGCTGTCGCTGCCGGCGCGCGGTTTCAATGAGGATGGCGGCGTCTCGCCACGCCGGTTCTCCTGGAACGGGCGCGGCGCAGGCTCCGCGGCCGTGGACTTCCGCATCGCGGGGAGCGACCGCGCCAGGCTGCCAGGCCTGCCGGACGAGCTGCAGATGCTTCCCGCCGGCCTGAACGCCTTCGCGGCGGCGCAGGCCTACTACCATCGGCCCGGCGACTGGAGGGAGATGCCCAATTTCTTCAACCCGCTCTGGGGCGCGCGCCTGATGCCGGTCCTCGAGTCGAACGCGGCCGCGAGGCTCGGCCTCACCGCGGTGCCACTCTTGCGGAAGCTGCTCCTGCACTGAGATGCGACGGCCGCGCGCGAGCGAGAACGGGAGCGCGCTGGTCGAGGCGGCCATCGTCCTGCCTTGCCTGCTCGCGGTGACCTGCTGGTCGGCGGCGCTCACCGACGTGCTGGTGCTGAAGCTGAAGGCCGCGGAGGCGCTGCGTTACGCGCTCTGGGAGAGCACGGTGTTCAAGTCCCCGCGCCAGATCGACCTGGACGTCCGGCAGCGGTTCGCGGACCTGCGATCTCCGCGCCGCGTAAACCTGGAACATACGGGGCTCTGGCTGTATCCGCGGGCGCGCGATCTGTCCTGGCGCGCCGACGTGGACCTGACGAGCATGGAGACCAGCCTGGGCGGCGCGCCCGGAACGTCCCCGGACGCCGCGGCGCGGACGATGCGCTTCAACACGCACGGGTCGGCGCTGGCCCGGGTCACGCTGGCGCGCGCGCAGGAGGACCCTTTGTCACCCATCCCGAGGGGCGCCGATCTGCCCGGCCCCTCGATGCGATCGCTGGACTTCCAGGCGCCGCTCCCGTCGCAGCGCCCCATGCAGCTCGTTTTCGACTCCTGGAAGGCCTGGCCCAAGCCCGCCCCGTACACTTTCACCGCGGCGGACGTGGACCCGGCCATCTCTCCCTCGCGGACGTACCCCGAGGTCGAACGCCAGGTCAGCGCGCAGGTGCGAGCGATCGCGTTCTCCGGCGCCAGCCGGATCCCCTGGTTTCGCGAGCTGGGCCGGCTTTTCGCGCGGACCTTCCGCCCCGGCTTTACGGAGGCCCTCGCCGGCGGAACGTTACCGGAGATCTTCTCCGCCGGCCGGATGGACGAGCGCGGATCGAACCGCGGGCCCATCACCATCCTGCCGCCGGAGCGCGACGGGCCGGCCTGGGTCCCGCATCGCTGCGAGGTCGCGGGAAAGGACGTGCCCTGTCCGACCCAGCGCGCCGGCGATGTCACCACGGCGGGAGATGCCCCGAGGTTCATCGACGGCGAGCACGGGATCGGCGATGGGACCGATCGCACGCGCTACACGGTTCCGTACCGGATCAACACGGCCTGGTGGAGGCAACCGGGCGGCGTCGACCGCGAGCTCGGCTCCAGCCGGATCGCGCCGGTCAAGGCGGGGCTCGCCAAGGAGAACGCGTACGTGAAGAGCTATCGCTGCCGCGGCCACTTCTTCGGCGGATCGCGCGCCGCCCAGCGCGCCGGCGACTACGGGAGCTGCCGGTGAGCGCGGTGCGGGTCCTGATCTCGATGGTCGTCGCAGGCGCCGTGCTCCTCGGAGGCGCGAGGATGGGAGGCGCCTTCGCGGACGGCAGCGACACCCCGGTCCGGTCCGGCGAGCCGCCGGGACCCGGCGAGATCCCCGTCGGAGACGATCTGGAAGTCGCCGGCCAGCCCATGCAGCTCTGGCTCTTCTACACGGCAGACCCTCCACGCCAGGTCGCGCAGTTCTACGCGGACGCATTCCGCGCCCGGGGTCTCTTGCCCGTGCTCGCATCGGATCCGGAGCTGGCGCACGTCTCCAGCTTCGATCCCGTGAGTGGCCGGCAACGGTTCGTCACCGCCATCCCGCAACCCCTGGAGACGCTGGTCCTGATCGGCTCGACCGACCCGCGCCATCCGCCGCGCTTCACCCGCGGTCCGGAGGGGAGCTCGATCCCGGTTCCACCCGAGCACCGGGCGTTCGTGGGCTTCCGCAGCGCCGACGGCAGCCTGCGGGCCGAGAGCGCCCAGTTCGTGAGCCCGCTCGACCCACGCGCGGTGACCGCGTTCTACCGCCGCGCGCTCCCGGCGCAGGGCTTTGAGGAGCGGCGGGACTCGTCCGAGAGTCTGCTCGCGTTCGCCAGGCGCGGTGCGACCGTGTCGATCGCCTTGCAGAAGCTCGAGCAGAGGCGCGGCGCCGCCGTGTTCGCCACGCGTATCGAGGGCGACAGCCGATGAGCTTCTCCTGGTCCCGGTTCTTCCGCCGCGGCGAAAGCGGGCAGGCCCTGGTGGAGTCGGGCCTGCTGCTCGCGGCGCTGCTCGGCGGCCTCGCCCTGGGAGGGACCTGGCTGATGAAATCGCACCCACGGTTGCTGCGGGCCCTCGATGCCGGGGTCCGTGGCAGCTACTTCCTGCTCTCGTTGCCGTTCCCCTGATCCCATCCGGGCGGGAACACCGAGCGTCCGCCCGACCTGCCGGAGGACACGAGCTCCATGGACTGCTGCGGCGAGACCGTCTTGACCAGCCCCCAGAGCGGAACGGCCGCGGAGCGCCAGACTCGCGTCTTCGAGACCCGCAGGACATCCGCCGTGAACTCGCCGGCCGGGACGCGCACGCGCTCCGCTCCGACGCGGTCCACTCTGGCCTTGGTGCCCCGGGCGCCCGTCGCTCGCGCGAGCTCTTCGCGGGGGACCTCGATCGGCTGCTGTCCTGCCAGCATCACGAGAAGCCGCTCCACGGCGTCCACCGAGAACTCCCTCCCGCGCAGGAGCAGCCTGGCCGCGGATGCCAGGCCGGCATCGCTGGCGGTGGCGAGCTCCAGCCAGTATCGACCCTCGCCGGAAGCCGGCAACACCGTGGCCCGCAAGCGGATGTTCCCTTTCTCCTTCGCCCGGATCAGGTACTCGGCCCACGCCCCCGGCTCCGGGTCGATGCTGCCCAGCGCGGCCGAGAGCGCCTCGTCGGCGAAGAGCGGCGATGCCGCGGAGCCGGCAGCGAGAAGGATGGCGAGCAGCACGGTTCGACCCTAGCCCACTTCGCCCATGGCCGTGATCCGCCTGTCGTACGTCTGCGCGTTCGCCGCGCTCGCCAGCCTCGGCGAGGCGGCTGCCGCGCGTCCCGCCTGGCTCTGGATGAAGTCGCAGGGACTCTTCCGCGCGACGCTCGCCAGGGACGTGCCGTTCGGAGCCTTGCTCCTCGGAGCCGGCGCGCTGCTCGGCCTGGTCACGCTCCGGCTGGCCTCCGGGATCGCCTTGCGGCGGCGGCCCGGCCCTGCCCTCCACGCCGCTCTGGTGCTGCTGGCCGGCATCTGCTGCAGCCTGCGTCACGCGGCCGGAGAGCCCCGGCCATCTCCCGATCCCGGCCCTGCCCTGCTCGAAGGCCTGCGCGCCGCCGCGGCCGCGCTCGACGCGGGCTTCGCCGGCCAGTACCTGCCCGAGATCGCCGCTCTCGCGCCGGCGCTGGCGCGCGTTCCGTCGCCTCCGATCCGGCGCCTCGGTCGGCCCGTTCCTCTCCGCGCGCGCATCCTCTCCGGGGCCGGCGGACCCCGACTCGATCCGCTCGAAGGCGACCCGCCCGGTACGCTGTACGTCGCGATCTCCGGCGACCGCCAGCGCGCCTGGCTCACCGTGCTCTCGCTGGACGGCGCGCTGCGGCTGCCATCCGGGCAGCCCGCCGTGATGACATCCCGCAGCGGCACGCATGCGCTGCCGGGAGCCGATCCGGCGCTGCCGGTCTACCCGGGCGCCCGCAACCAGCGATCGGTCAGATGTCCAGGTTCGTAGCGTCCAGCGCGTTCTTCTCGATGAACTCGCGCCGCGGCTCGACCGCATCGCCCATCAGCGTGGTGAACATCAGCTCGGCTTCCGCCATGTCGTCCGCGTGCACCTCGAGCAGCGTGCGCCGCGCGGGATCCATGGTGGTCGACCAGAGCTGCTCCGCGTTCATCTCGCCCAGGCCCTTGTAGCGCTGGATCTCCAAGCCCTTCGAGGCCGCCCGCTTGAGCTGGTCCACCAGATCGATCGCGTTCCGCGCCGGCTGCGAAGCCGCGCCGTCCTTGGTGGTCAGCTCGTAGGGAGCTTCCCCGAGGGCCGCGAACTCGTTGCGCAGCTTCTTGAGATCCGTGAAGTCAGGACCGGTCACCAGCACGTGATCGAGCGACGTCTCGCGCATCGCCCCGTTGTGTCCCAGCCGCACCACCAGCTTCTGGCACCCGTGCTCGGGATCCTCGGCCACCTCGACCACCAGCGTCTCGCCCGGATTGGCCTTGGCCAGCGCCTCGCGCAGCGCGTCCGCTTCCTTCTCCAGGACCTTGGGCGCGCGCAGCGCCCGCTCGTCGAGGTCTGTCGCGGAGAGGGCCGCGTCCAGCACCCGCCCGTCGCGCCGCTTGTCCACCTTGTCGAGCAGCCGGTAGTAGCGGAGCACCTTGTCGAGCAGCTCCTTCAGCTTCGCCCCCGCCGAGGTCTCCTTGCCGCTCCCACGCACGGTGGCCCCTTCGGTGCCGATGTCGAGCAGGTGCGCGTCCATCGCGGCCGCGTCCTTCAAGTAGATCTCCTGCTTGCCCTTCTTCACCCGGTAGAGCGGCGGCTGCGCGATGTAGAGGTGGTGCTTCCTCGCCCCGTCCTCGGTCTGCCGCGCCACCACGTCGTGCATCTGCCGGTAGAAGAACGTGAGGAGCAGGGTGCGGATGTGGCTGCCGTCCACGTCTGCGTCCGTCATCAGGATGATCTTGTGGTACCGCAGCTTGTTGATGTCGAACTCTTCGTGGATGCCGGTGCCGATCGCCGTGATCATGGTGACGATCTCCTGCGACGAGAGCATCTTGTCGAAGCGGGCCTTCTCGACGTTCAGGATCTTGCCCCGCAGGGGAAGGATGGCCTGGGTGCGCCGGTCGCGCCCCTGCTTCGCCGAGCCGCCTGCGGAGTCTCCCTCGACGATGTAGAGCTCGCACTTCTCCGGGTCGCGCTCCTGGCAGTCCGCGAGCTTGCCCGGCAGCGAGGCGGAGTCCAGCGCTCCCTTGCGCCGCACCGTCTCGCGCGCCTTGCGTGCGGCGATCCGCGCCCGCGCGGCATCCGAAACCTTGTTCATCACCCGCTTGGCGTTGGCCGGGTTGCGCTCCCAGTACTCGGTGAGCTTGCGCCCGACCAGGTCCTCCACCATGCCCTTCGCTTCGGTGTTGACCAGCTTGCCCTTGAGGTTGCCCTCGAACTGCGCGCCGGGGATCTTCACCGAGACCACCGCGGTCAGGCCCTCGCGGATGTCCTCGCCGGAGGGCGATTCCTTGATCTCCTTCCACGCCCCGCTCTCCTCGCCGTACTTCACCACCGTGCGGGTGAGCGCGCTCTTGAAGCCGATCAGGTGCGGCCCGCCGTCCACGGTGTTGATGTTGTTGGCGAACGAGAAGACCTTCTCGTCGAATCCATCGTTCCATTGCAGCGCGACGTGCACCTCGGCGCCGTTCACCTCGCCCTTCACCGAGATGGGCGGGTCGAAGAGGACGGTCTTGTTCTTGTTGAGGAGCTCGACGTAGGCGACGATCCCGCCCTCGTACTTGAAGTCGTGGCTCTTGTCCGACCGCTCGTCGCGCATGACGATGCGCAGGCCCGGGTTGAGGAACGCGAGCTCGCGCATCCGGTTCGAGAGCACGTCGAAGTTGAAGTCAGTGGCCTCCAGCACCGAGGAGTCGGGCTTGAAGGTGACCTTGGTGCCGCGCAAGGACGTGTTGCCGATCACCTTCACCGCGCCCGCCGGCACGCCGGTGGCGTAGCGCTGCTTGTGGATCTTCCCCTCGCGGTAGACCTCGACGTCCATCCACTCGCTGAGCGCGTTCACGCAGGAGACGCCGACGCCGTGCAGGCCGCCGGAGACCTTGTACGAGTTGCCGTCGAACTTCCCGCCCGCGTGCAGCTTGGTCATCACCACGTCGAGCGCGTCCATCGGCTCGGTGGGGTGCGGCCCGACCGGAATCCCGCGGCCATTGTCCTGGACCGAGAGCGAGCCGTTGGCGTGGATGGTCAGATCGATCATGTTCGCATGGCCGACCAGCGCTTCGTCCACCGAGTTGTCCACCACCTCGTAGACGAGGTGGTGCAGGCCCTCGGTTCCCACGCCGCGGATGTACATGTGCGGGCGCTTCCGGACCGCTTCCAGCCCCTCGAGGACCTTGATGCTGTCAACCGAGTACTCGCCCGCGGCGGGCGCCGAAGGCGCCCGCTTCTCCTGCACTGTCTCCAAAATCGCACCTCTGGAAAGTGAACCGGATTATCTCTGAAAAGCGCCCGGAAGCAAGGCGAAAAGGCCCCGAAATCACTCTGAAATCACAGGGTTTTCTGGAGCGACCCGGCCCTCTCGGACGCCCTGGAAAACGGCCCTCTGTCCAGCGCTTTTTGCGACCAGCGCGGGGTCTGTGGTGGTGAGCACCACCTGCCCGTCCAGCGCCGCCAGGTATTGCATCAGCCACGCGTTTCGCGAGGGGTCGAGCTCGCTGGAGACGTCGTCCAGGAGCAGCAAGGGCGTCCTTCCCTGCGCCGCGCGGAGGCTTTCGATCTCGCCGATCTTGAACGCGAGCACGATCGCGCGCGACTGCCCCTGGCTCGCGTACAGCCGCGCGGACTTCCCTCCCAGACCGACGTCGAGATCGTCCGCGTGCGGACCCACGCTCGTGTACCCGCGCTCGCGATCGCGGGGGAGCCTGCGGCGCAACGCCTCGAGCAGGCGCGCCTCGAGCGAGGAGCCACCCTCGGCCAGGTGATCGGAGTCCCGTCCCGCCGCCAGGTAGCCGAGCTCCAGCGGCCGCTCTCCCCGGGCGATCTCCGCGAAGGCGCCTTGCGCCCGCGGCCGCACCTCCGCGAGAACCTGCTCCCGCCGCGCGCGCAGGCGCGCACCCAGGGCCGCCAGCGGCTCGTCGAAGCTGGCGAGCAGCCTGGGCTCGGCGCCTTGCCGCAAGAGCTGGTTCCTGGACCTGAGCGCGCGCAGGTAGTCTCTCGCGTCGGAGAGGTGGGCGGGGTGCCGGTTCTGCGCGGCCCTGTCCAACAAGCGCCGGCGTCCTTCGGGCCCTCCCTTCACCACGGCCAGGTCGTCGGGCGTGAACGCGACGGTGGCGAGCCCGCCGAACAGCTCGTCGGGATCGCGCACTGCCTTGCCGTCGACGCGAGCGGTGCGGCCGTCCCGCCCGACTTCGACCTCGACCTCCCGCACGCCGCCGGGAAGCTCGAACCGCCCCGCGACGCGCGCGGAGAGGGCGCTTCCGATCCGCACCAGCTCAGCCAGCTTGTGCGCGCGCAGCGGCCGCAGCGTGCAGAGCAGATAGCAAGCCTCGAGGAAGTTGGTCTTACCCTGCCCGTTGGGTCCGAAGAGGACCGACACGTGCCCTCCCAGGGAGACCCGGGCGTCGGCGAGATTGCGGAAGTCGCGCGTCGTGACGTCGAGGAGAAGCACCTATTGCTTCACGCACATGTCGATCGGGACGCCCGACCCCGCACTCCTGCACTCGTAGCTGGCCGGACAGCGCGCCGGCGGCTTCTTCTTCGTGGTGGTCTTCTTGGCCGGCTCCGCCGGCATGTACGGCGTCACCTTCGGCAACCCCGCCTCGAACGAGGCGCAGGGCAGCACGCAGAACGCCTTGTCGAGGACCTTCCCCTTCGCGTCGCTCTGCCCCACGCAGCGCTGCGAGCCGTGCTTGCAGTCCGAGTTCTTCTTGCAGCTCTTGCCCAGGCCCACCGTGCGGGGATCCCGCGTCGGCTTCTTGGCAGCGCGCGCGTCGCCGGCGGAGGCGAGGATGAGCGCAGCGAGCAGTGCGAACATCAGATCCGCATTGGCATGATCACGGCCGTGTACCGCGCTCCGGGCCCCGGGTCCCCGGCCGGCTTGAGCACTCCGGGCGACAGCTCGTCGCAGAGCTCGACCTTCATCTGCTCGGCGTCGACCACCTGGAGGACGTCCATCAGGTAGCGGGCATTGAACCCGATCTGCATCGGCAGTCCCTTGTACGTGACCGGAATCTCCTCCTTCGCGTCGCCCAGGTCGGGGTTCTGCGAGGTCACCTTGAGCGAGCCCTCCTGCAGCTCGAACCTCACGGCGTTGGTGCTGCGGTCGCTGGAGAGCAGGCTCATGCGCTTGAGCGTGTCGAGCAGGCGAGGGCGGTCCACCGTCACGGTGCGATCGGCCTCCTTGGGAATCACCTGCATGTAGTCGGGGAAGGTCCCGTCGATGAGCCGCATCACCATCGTGACGTCGCCGCGGCGGAAGACTCCAGACGTGTCGGTAAAGCCGAGCTCGCAGACACCCGTCTGATCCTCCGAGAGCAGCCTCCGCAGCTCCAACAACCCCTTGCGCGGGACGATCACGCCGCGCTTGAGGTTGAACTGCCCCTCGAGCGGGCGCTGGACCAGGCTCAGGCGATGTCCGTCGGTGGCGACCATCCGGACGCTGTTTTCCTCTCCGGTCTCGAAGAACACCCCGTTGAGGTTGTGCCGCGTCTCGTCGGCCGAGATGGCGAACTGCGTCTTCTCGATCATCTCCAGCAAGGTGCTGGGCTCGACCGGGACGAAGTTGACCTTCTCGGCGCGCGGGAAGGGTGGGTAGTCCTCGGCCGCCTGCCCCACGATGTTGAACTCGGCCGCTCCCGAGGTGAGCCGCACCCGGTTGTTGGCCTCGCGCCGCATCACCACCACCTTCTCGGGCAGCGCGCGGACGATGTCGTAGAGCTCCTTGTGCTTGAGGGCGACCGAGCCCCCCTTGCGCACCTCGCAGGGATGGGTGCTGGTCACGCCGATCTCCAGGTCGAACGCGGAGACCCGCAGCCGGCCGTCTTCGGTGGCCTCCAGGAGAACCGACGCGAGGATCGGCATCGTGCTCTTCTTCTCGACGATGCCCTGGGCCCGGTACAACGCGCGGGAGAACTCGTCCGTCCCGATCTGGAGCTCCATCTTCGGCTTGCCTTTCTGAAGATCAGGAAAAGAGGATCTCGTAGTGCTCTTAGAGCCTGTGGAACTGTGGGTTGCCGGGCTTGGTCCGCAGGATCGTTGATCTTGGGGCTCTGGACAACGCCTTTGATCTGCTGTGCGCCGGCTGTGCAGCGTCCGGCCCGGGATCGGTCAACAGGCTGCGCGCAGCCGACTCCACAGGTTACGAGTTGAGCCGGCGGAGGAGGGACTGCACGGTCTTCGAGAGATCCGGGTCCTGGCTCATCAGCTCGTCGATCCGCTGCTCGGCGTTGATCACCGTGGAGTGATCCTTCCCTCCGAACTTCTCGCCGATCACGGGATACGAGAGGTGGGTGATGTGCCGGGTCAGGTACATGGCGACCTGGCGCGCGCGAGCGATGTTCTGCTGGCGGCGGTCGCCCTTGATGTCCTGCGGCTTGACCTGCATCTCCTCGGCGACGACCTTGATGATGGTCTCGACGTCGGGCTTGTCGCCGCGGACCACCAGGATGTTCTTGAGCACGTCCTGCGCCAGCTCGACGGTCAGGGCGGCGCCGGTGAGGCTGGCGAAGGCGGCCAGGCGGATCAGCGAGCCCTCGAGCTCGCGGACGTTGCTGCGGATGTGCGTGCCGAGGAAGAGGGCGACGTCGTCGGGCAGCACGATGTGGTCGGTGGTCGCCTTCTTCTTGAGGATGGCGACCCGGGTCTCGATCTCCGGCGGCTGGATGTCGGCGATCAGCCCCCACTGGAACCGGCTGCGGAGCCGCTCCTCGAAGCCTTCGATCTCCGTCGGCAGCTTGTCGGAGGTGACGAAGATCTGCTTGCCGGCCTCGTGCAGCGCGTTGAAGGTGTGGAAGAATTCCTCCATCGTCTGCTTCTTGTTGCTGAGGAACTGGATGTCGTCGAGCAGCAGGATGTCGCACTTCTCGCGGTAGCGCGCGCGGAACTCGGGCATCCGGTGCTGCTCGAGCGCGTGGATCAGGTCGTTGGTGAAGGACTCGGACGACAGGTACACCACGTGGCAGTTCGTGTTCTGGCGCAACGCGTGGTTTCCGACCGCGTGGACCAGGTGCGTCTTGCCCAGCCCCACGCCGCCGTAGAGGAAGAGTGGGTTGTACGCCTTGCCCGGGGAGTTCGCGACCGCGGTGCAAGCGGCCACCGCGAACTGGTTCGAGGGACCGACCACGAACGAGTCGAACGTGTACTTCGGGTTGATCTGGAGCTGCCGGGAGGAGGAGGGCGGCGCCTCGGACGGAGGAGGGGAGGTGACCGGCGGCTTGCTCTCGGGGACGGCCGTGGCCTCGGCGACGTCTTCCCCGGGCGCACGCTCCCGGACGATGAATTTCACCGCACATTTGCGGCCGAGTTGCGCCTCCAGGTCCTGGAGCAGCACGTCGAGCAGGTTGTCGCGCACCCAGTCGATCATGAAGCGGCTGGAATGGGCGAGGGTCAGCTCGTCGCCCTCCAGGCTCACGGGTTTGATGGGCTCGAAGTACGTCTGGAACGTGTGACGGGAGAGCCGTCCCTTGAGCCGGTGGATGGCGCGCGTCCACAGGTCGACTGCTGATCTCTCAGATTCCGCTGA
Source organism: Myxococcales bacterium (assembly GCA_035635635.1). Classification (GTDB taxonomy): domain Bacteria; phylum Myxococcota; class Myxococcia; order Myxococcales; family 40CM-4-68-19; genus 40CM-4-68-19. The sequence continues at coordinate 14,247 of DASQAS010000229.1, forward strand.
AGTTGCCACCATTGAGCCGTCCACAGTGTTGTTCACAGCTGTGGACAAGGAGCCTGACATCGGACGTCCCCCGGAAAATGTCTAGGAAAAAGGCACCCTTCGAGCTCGCGGTGCGGCTCGCTGGCCATGTCCGAATCTCCGGATAGTCCGCTGCCAAACTTCGGAAACAGCGGCGCGGACCCTAGCAAACGGTTCGGAAACGGATCAAGGGCGATCTCCAAAGTGGCTGGATCGACGCGGGATCGTGCGCCCGGCGTCGAAAATTCGTTGAACGTCAAACGACCACGGCCGCTGCGGCACCGGAAGTGCGGCCTTGCGGCTGCCTTTTTGAGCACGGATTCCAAGAGGAGCGTCCGACTGTCCGATCGGTTCATGAGCGTTCCTTGACTTGCCCGTCCTCGCGTGCTTTCTTGCCGCGCTTTTCGCTCTCAGGAGGCCTTTCGTCGTGAAGCGCACGTACCAGCCGAGCAAGGTCCGCCGCAACCGCGAGCACGGGTTTCGCAAGCGCAACTCGACCAAGGCGGGCCGCAACGTCCTCAAGCGCCGTCGGGCGAAGGGCCGCAAGCGGCTCGTCGTCAGCGCACCCAGGAAGTAGCCGCGGGAGGGCCCGTGGCGGCCTTCACATTGCCGAAGAGCGCACGCCTGCGCAGCCGCGTCGAGTATCTCGCGACCCGGGAAGAGGGAAGGAGCTTCGCGGACGGACCGCTGGCGGCGAGCTTTTGCCGGCGGAAGGGCGGACCCACGCGGTCCGGAGTACCGGGTGGCAACGCCCGGGTCGGCCTGACGGTCTCGTCCAAGGTCGGTGGGGCCGTGACGCGCAACCGGATCAAGCGGCGCTTGCGCGAGGCCGTGCGCCTCGAACTCGGAAACCTCCCGCCGGTGGACCTGGTGATCGTCGCGCGCTCGTCGGCGTCCGCGGCGTCCGTGGCGGACTTCCGCGACTGGCTGCGGCGCGCGGCGGAGCGCATGGCTATGGAGAAGCCGTGACCGCGCGGCTCCTGTCCCTGCCCCTGCTGGCGCTGCTCTGGGTGTACCGGCGGCTGATTTCGCCCGTACTTCCGCAGGCTTGCCGCTATTATCCGAGCTGTTCCGAGTACGCTCAGGCGGCGGTCCGCCTGCACGGGCCGATCAAGGGCTCCTGGCTCGCCGCAAGGCGCCTGCTCCGGTGCCATCCCTGGGCGCCGGGTGGCCCCGATTTCGTGCCGCCGCGCGGGCACAAGAGAGTCGCATGAAGAACCAGAACCAGAACCTGCTCATCGCCGTCGCCATCTGGCTCGCCTGCATGGCGGGCCTCTACGTCTTCTTCCCCAACGCGATGGGGAGACGACCGCCGGCCGAACAGAAGCCGGCCGCCTCCTCGCAGCCCACCGCACCCGGACCGGCCGCCACGCCGGGCGGCGGGACGGGAACGGCACCCGCCGCTGCCCCGAGGCCGAGCGATGTTCCACGTGGAACACCGGGTCCGAAGTACCCGGCGCGGGCGATCACGCTGGAGACGCCAAAGGCACGGGTCGTCGCCACCAGCGAGGGCGCCGCGGTGCAGAGCATCCAACTGCTCGGCGAGAAGTGGACGCGGCACAAGGGGCAGAAGGAGGAATCCCAGGTGGATCTGGTGGGCCCCCACACCGGGGAGCCCCTGCCGTTCAGCACCACCGTGACGGGATCGGACGGGGGCGCGCTGGTTCCCGCCGACGCCTCCTATCAGGTGGTGCAGCAAGGCCCGACCAGCGTGACGTTCCGCTCGGAGCAGGGCGGGGTCACGATCACGAAGACCATCTCGCTGAACGCGGGCACCTACGGGATCGCCCTCGCGGTCGACCTCAAGGCGGCCCAGGGCGTGACCGGCCAGCTCGCGGTGCTGTCGGGCGTGCACGCCGACGAGCCTCAAGGCGGCTTCTTCAGCCCGCACAGCAACCTGCCCGCCCGGGCGATCTGCGCCGCCAACAACAAGGTCGAGCGGCATGCCATCGGGGCGAAGCACCCGGTGTTCGAGGCTACCGGCGCTCAATTCGCCGGCATCGACGAACAGTACTTCCTGAACGCGGTCCTCGCGCCCGCCGGGACCGCGGCCTCCTGTCGCCTCGAGGCGCACGGCGAGAAGTCCGGCTCGCTGATCTCGACGCTGAGCATTCCGGTGCAGATCCCGGCGGGCGGCTCCGCGCAGCTCGCGTTCCAGGGATACGCCGGGCCGAAGAGCGAGCCGGACCTGGTCGCCGCGGCCGCGCCGCTCAAGCTCTCGATCGACTGGGGATTCTGGTCCGTGATCGCCGAGCTGCTGCTCGGGATCATGAAGTTCTTCTACCGCGCCGTGCCGCCCCACAACTGGGGCCTGGCCATCGTCCTGCTCACCTTCGCGATGAAGGCCCTGACCTTCCCGCTCCAGCACAAGAGCATGAAGTCGATGCAGGAGATGCAGCGGATCCAGCC
>DASQAS010000230.1:0-2732 GCA_035635635.1 Myxococcales bacterium
AGGACTAGCCTCGGGACCTTCGCCGGCCGCGCGCGTTCCGGCTCCGGCGGAATCAATGCCGGGGATGGCAGGACGGATGCCGCCCCCGGCCTCTCACCGCGTTCTTCCCATGGGGCTCGCCGCGCGGCCGGAGCATCATCCCGCAGCCCTGGTCAGGGAGCCTGCAGCTCTCCTTTTGACCCGCGGAGAAGCTCATGAACGCCTCGAGGAGCTGCTCCACCTCGACGATGGGGCCGACCGGATCGCGAGGCTGACCACGATCAACGACCGCGATGCGGTAGGCTACCACGCTGCCGTGGCTCGACGCGAAGAAGTAGGACTTGTCGGCCAGGTCTTGAAGGAGTCGAGCGGCGCTCGCCCGTAGCGCCCTGACGATGGCCACGCGATCCCGTCTCAGGGCGCCTTCGGCGCCGGATCCTCCCGCTTCGTCACGTCTGCGGAGGACGGGAGCTCGGCCGCCGTCCAGCCGCCGCCGAGCGCCTGGACGAGCAGGACGGCGGCCGCCATCCGCCGGCCGCGGATCTGGATCGCGGTGATCTCGTCGGTCAGCGCGATGGTCTGGACGGTGATCACGTTGAGGTAACTGACGGTGCCTGCCTTGTACTGGTTCGTGGTCAGGTCCACGGACTTGCGCGCCGCCTTTACCGCGTCGTCCTGCACACCGTTCTCTTCCTCCAGAATGCGGAGGGCGGCCAGGTTGTCCTCCACTCCCTGAAACGAGGTCAGCACGGTCTGCCGGTAGGTCGCGACGGTCGCATCGTAGGCCGCGCGGGCCGCGTCGGTCTGCGCGTGCCGCAGCCCTCCGTCGAACACGGTCTGCGAGATCCCCGGCCCCACCGACCAGAAGCGACTCGCCGCGGTGAACCACTTGGCCAGGCTCGAGCTCTCCAGCCCGCTCGACGCGTTCAAGGTGATGGTCGGATAGAACGCGGCGACCGCGATCCCGATCTGGGCGTTCGCGGCCGCCACCCGGCGCTCGGCGGCGGCGATGTCCGGCCGCCGCTCGAGCAATTCGGACGGCACGCCGACCGGAATGGCCGGCGGGGTGGCGGTGAGCGGCGTCGGGGGCAGCGAGAAGGTGGATGGCGCCTGCCCCATGAGGATCGCGATGGCGTGCTCGAGCTGCGCGCGCTGGACGCCCACGTCGATAGCCTGGGCCTGGGTGGTCTTGAGCTGAGTCTCCGCCTGCACCACGTCGGCCTGGGACGCCACCCCGTTCGTGAACCGATCCTGGGTCAGGCGGAGGAACTTCTCGAAAGCGGCGACCGTCTCGTCGAGCAGCTGCTTCTGGGCGTCCACGGTGCGCAGCTGGAAGTAGTCCTGGGCCAGCTCCGCCTGGAAGCTCAGGCGCGCCGCCTCCAGGTCTCCTGCGCTCGCCTGGGCGGCGGCCCGGTTCGACTCCACCCCGCGACGGATCCGTCCCCAGACATCCAGCTCCCACGAGAAGTCGAGGGCCACCTGGAAGTCCGATCTGGCGCCGCCCGAGGAGGACGATCCCGACGTCCCGGTGGATGTCGAGCTGCTCGCGGACGTGCCGCTGGACGATCCCCCGGTCGCGCCGGAGACGAATGTGGTCGATTGACGCGACCGGGTGTAGCCGAGCCCAAGCGTCACGGTCGGAAAATACGCGGCGCGCGCCTCGCGCACGAGCGCCCGGGCCTCCCGGTACTGGGCCTCCGACACCGCGAGGTTCTGGTTCGAGATGCTGACGCGCGCCTCGAGGGCGTTCAGCTCCGGATCGGCGAAGATCTCCCACCAGGGGCCGCGGGCCAGGCCGTCGCGAGGCTGGGCGATCTTCCAGCCGTCGAGCTCTTTGTAGGCGTCGGGACTGATCATCGACGGCCTCACGTAGTCGGGCCCCACGGTGCAGGCGCTTGCGAGCACGAGAATCGCCGAGCCGAGCGCGAGCGGGCCGCCGAGGCGCCCGCGAACTGTCCCGTGCCTCACGGCTTCAGCGCATCCTGGGCGGCAGCAGGGGCGAGCGGTCGCCCATGTCCGGCGCGCCCGCGCGCCCACCACAGCCGTGCGCGGTCGAGGTAGAGATACACGACCGGCGTCGTGTAGAGCGTGAGTGCCTGGCTCACGATGAGCCCGCCCACGATGGCGATCCCGAGCGGCCGGCGCAGCTCGGATCCGATTCCACGCCCGAGGGCCAGCGGGAGCGCGCCCAGGAGCGCGGCCATCGTGGTCATCATGATCGGCCGGAAGCGCAGCACGCACGCCTGGTAGATCGCCTCGGCCGGGCGCTTGCCCTCGCTCCGCTCCGCCTCGAGGGCGAAGTCGATCATCATGATCGCGTTCTTCTTCACGATGCCGACCAGCAGCAGGATCCCGATCAACGCGATGACGGTCAGGTCGGCGCGGCACGCCAGCAGGGCCAGCAGCGCGCCCACCCCGGCCGACGGCAGCGTGGACAGGATGGTGAGCGGGTGGACGTAGCTCTCGTAGAGCACCCCGAGGACGACGTACACCGCGAGGAGCGCGGCCGCGATCAGCCAGGGCTGGCTGGCCAGCGAGGCCTGGAAGATCTGGGCGGTGCCCTGGAAGCTACCCTGGATACCGGCGGGCAGCCCGAGCGGGCGCACCGCGGCCTCGATCGCGGTCACCGCGTCTCCCAGCGCGACGCCCGGCGCCAGGTTGAAGGTCAGCGTCACCGACGGGAATTGCGCCTGGTGGTTCACCGCGAGCGCGGTCCGGGTGGGCTCGTACCGGCTGAACGCGCTGAGCGGCAC
>DASQAS010000231.1:0-8490 GCA_035635635.1 Myxococcales bacterium
AGGAGCACGGCCATACCGGGTCGCACTGCGCTTGGGGCCTCGACGACACGCAGAAGGCCACCGCGGACTATTCCGATTCGAGCAACGTTCCGAGGGGCGTGCCGGAGTGCGTGATGTTCGGCGCCGGACCTTCGGAGGACGCCAACAGACAGGGATCGGTCGACCTATGCCCGCAATGCCACCACCTGATGCGCGCCCGGGACTACAGCAAGTTTTGAGGGAGACGAGGATGGCCCAGGGTAGCCTGCAGATCGCCGACGAAGAGTTCTTCACCGCGCCGTTCAAGAACCGGGAGCGCATCGAAGACCCGCTGCTCGCGCAGGAGAAGGACGCGCTCGTCGTGGACGCCCCCAGGAAGGTGCCGCTCGACCTCCGCCGCACGCTGCCGCTCGCTGTCCTGCGCGTGGCGCACTTCGCCGTCGCCTCGGGAGTGCCGTTGGAGAAGTTCGGCATCGTCGTCGCCGCCGACGCCGCGAGCGGCCGCGTGCGGGTGGGCCGCGCCATCACACCCACGCCCAAGCGGGAGCAGCCCGAGGAGCCGCGCGAGGGCGAAGGCATGACCGGCGAGGCGCTGGTGCTGGACGTCCGCGAGCAGGTGGACCTGCCCTGGCGACCGTCGCAGATCCAGGTGTCGCTCATCGTGCGCGAGCTGATCAGCGAGACGATGCAGGTGAAGCTCGATTACAGCCCGGGCGCGTATCGCGACGAAGCCGTCGAAGCGCAACGCATGAAAGAGCTACAGGAGGCGCCGTTGCCCAAGGTGTACCCGGCGCCCGCCGTCGCCCGTCCCGGAGCGCTGCCCGCCTATGGCAGGGTGGAGGGCGCGCCGCCCGTTCCCGACGAGCCTGGGCTCTTTCTTGCCGCGGATCGGGTGGTGAAGTTGAAGGCGGACGCCCCGCTCGCCGTCAAGGGCTCCTTCCGGGTGAAGCTACCCGGACACCTGTTCGTGGATACTGCGCGCGCGCGGGCAGTCCCGCTCGAGCCAAAGCCGAAAGCGTTGGTGCCGGTGACGCTGGTCATCACCGCCAGCAAGGCGCCCGCGCCCTTCGTCTACGAAATGGTCGTGCCGTCCTGGGAGGCGGACCCGAAAAGTGGCCTGGCGGCGGGCAGCTTCGCGATCGATCTGGACAAGGTTGGAACTCTGCGCACCGTGCCGCGCACGCTGTTCGTCTATGCTTTCTGCGGCGACCAGCGCTTCGGGCCCCTGCCCATCGGCCTTGCCGGCGAGGACCAGTAGATGCCTGCCGGGCCCATCGTGATCCGCGACGAACAGCTCCGCCGGATGGGCGCGGCGCTGTTCGATGCGTACTTCGAGCAGTTGATGGTGCACTTGCGCGAGCTGTTCCCGCAGCGGCTCCGCGCCATGGGCGAGGACGCGGCGCGGTCGCTGGCGAAAAGGGCCGTGGAGCGCGGCCGGCACTACCGCCTGACCCGGGAGCGGAACCTGACGCTCTTCGTAGACCTGTTCTTCGCGCTCGGTTCGGGATGGGAAGGGAGCGGAGGTGCCCGTTGGCTGCGCGACGTCCTCGAGGACCGCTCGCGCAGCGAGGATGCGCGCCTGTGGCTCGTCTACCGCCGCCTGCCGGGCCGCGTGCCGGACTCCGGCGATCGTCCGGAGGCGCCATGACCTGGAGCTCGGACGCGCAGAAGAGCAAGTCGGGGACCGGCGACCGAAAGGCGGGCGATCCGGTGCAGCCGTGCGGGGAGCACGTCAGCGTGGAAGCGGTGCTCGACTTCGACGAGCCGGTCGCGCTGGAATCGAAGGTGCAATCCGACGAGCCGCCCGCGCTCGAGTCGCAGATCCTCGCGGATCCGGAGACGCCGCCGCTCGAGCCTTCACTGCGTGTGGAACCGCCCGACGGCGAGCACGAGGGCAAGGACTGAACCTTGGCGGCCTCCCTGGACCCTGGCCGTGTCGCTACCGATAGGACTTGCTTGTAGCGGTGACCTTCAGGCCGTCCCGTCGGCCGCAGCATCGCCGAGGCTCGCACGCCGCTTTCGCGGATCGCCGGCTCGCACCTGGGCGCTTCGCGCAAATGGCCGCGGGCCCGGGCGCGACGGCTTGAGTCGTGAGCGCGGATCGGATCGCTCCAACAAGCTCCTTCACTCCGCAGGGCTTCTCGAGCGCGGCATGAACGGTCAGCTCATTGACTTCCGCCAGGAACTCCTGGAGCCGGCCGGACACCAGCACGACCGGCGTGTGATTGATCCCGGGATCGCGTCGAATCTTGCGCAAGACCTCTGCTCCATTCAAGCGGGGCAGCGTGAAATCGAGCACGACCACTTGAGGACGATGTGCGCGCACTTGCGCGATGCCATCGACACCGTCTACGGCGCATCGAACGGCGAAGCCCTCGAGCGAGAGGCACATCTTGTAGAACTCGCGGGTGTCCTCTTGATCTTCCACGACGAGGATGGTCGGCAAAGGCCAATCGGGCATCTTGCTCACGTCGAAGGACCTCATGATGGTTGCCCCCTGTTGCGCTCTACGGGAAGCAGTCGCCATGCCAGCCCGAAGAGTGGCGGATTCGCTCTCAGCTCGAGAAATGAGGGGACGGACGGGTAGCGCCCGCGTGGCGCTACAGGCAGCGGGCGCGCGGCCTGGGTGGTCTGGTCGAGGTCCGCTCGTCGCGCGGTGCGGGAACGAGCGTTGCTTTGCGGCTGCCATTCGAACGCTCTTCGCGGGCTCCACTTCGAGGGGCGTAGCGTGGGGTCTGCTGTTCGCTAGCCGAGCAGATTGGCACGGGGAGTTGCGTATCGTGTCAATCGTGTCCCCGGATCCCACGTTGGGCACGTGCGAGAGGGGCGAGGCGCTGGCGGGGGCTCGACAGGCCAGAGCCGCGCGCGTTGAGCACGGCGGCCCTATCGCCGCAAGACCTTCAGGCAGCAATGGATCGTGAGCATTGCGCTGTCCCCGGGGTTGTAGCGCGGGTCGCTGGGCACGAACTGCTGTCCGGTCGAGCGGACACGCTGCATCTTGTCCACCAGCCAGAGCTTCCCGCTCGAGACTTTGAGACGCCCCGACCGGCTGGCGCCCGCGACCTGGATGCCGCGGAGAACTTCGAGCCCCGCCGTGCTAATGCCGTGGCAGTACGGCTCGACGACGCGATCGAGCCCCTCGTACACGAAGGCAAGACAGTGATGCTCGCGAATCGTCTCGCAGATTGTGACGCGGGCACGGTCCATGTCCTCCGCGACCATAGCCCGCAGAATCACGATTGCAACGACGAGCAATGCCGATTCAAAGCGATGATTCAACCGAGAATAGAATCTTTCGCAATGTCTCCTGGAAAGTTACGAATCATCTGGCCGCAAGGCAGAGGCCCGTCGCGATCACGACGAGGGCCACGCCGTCCGTCGGCGTGAGCTGGGGGACGGGTTGACGTCCGTCCCGCCGTCCCACTAGTCTTTGCGCCGGCTCGGTGGCGGCGGCCGTACTCTTTCGGCGACCTCCGCGAAGATCACCCCAAAGCGGTTCGAGAGCCATGTACAACATCGATTTCTCAGTCGGAATCGGCGGAGCCGCCGGCCAAGGCGTGGCGACGCCCGGCAACATCCTCACCAAGCTGTTCGCCCGGCGGGGCCTGCACATCAACGCCTACAACGCGTACCAGTCGATCATCCGCGGAGGGCACACCTTCCTCACCGTCCGGACCAGCGACAAGCCCGTGCGTTGCATGGGCGACGCGCTGGACATGCTCATCCCGCTCAACCAGGACACCATGGATCGCCATCTCGGCCGCATGCGCCCGGGGTCGGTGGTGCTCTACGACGGCGACAAGCTCAAGCCCACCGCCCCGGCGAGCGGCGTCCAGCTCTGCCCGCTGCCCTTGGGAGAGCTGGCCAAGAACGTCCTCTACTACAACACCGCCGCGGTGGCCGCGGTGCTGCGGCTGGTCGGCGTCAGGCTCGAGCCGTTCGAGAAGATGCTCGTGCAGCAGTTCGAGCGAAAGGGCGAGACGGTGGTGGCGGAGAACCTGGCCGCCGCGCGGGCGGGCTACGACTACGCCGGCGCCCGCTTCAAGCGCTATCCCTTCTCGCTTCCCGACACCGGCAAGCGCCTGGCGGTGGCCACGGGGAACGAGAGCCTGGCCATGGGCGGCGTGGCGGCCGGGGTGAAGTTCTACTGCGCCTACCCGATGAGCCCCTCCACCGGCGTGTTGATGTGGATGGCGCGGCACGCGCGGCAGCTCGGCATCATGGTCCGGCAGGTCGAGGACGAGCTGGGCGTGATCAACATGGCCATCGGCGCCGCGCACACCGGCTGCCGCGCCATGTGCGCCACCTCCGGCGGCGGATTCGCGCTGATGACCGAAGCGCTGGGCGCCGCGGCGATGATGGAGATTCCCGTGGTCTGCATCGACGTGCAGCGCGCCGGCCCCGCCACCGGCGTCCCCACCAAGACCGAGCAGGGCGATCTCTGGCAGGTGCTGGGCGCCGGCCAGGGCGACTACCCGCGGGTGATCGCCGCCCCCACCAGCATCCGCGACTGCTTCCACCTCATCCCGGAGATCTTCAACCTCGCCGACAAGTTCCAATGCCCGGGCATCGTGCTGGCCGACCTGCTCGAGTCGGAAGGGTTCTCGAGCTTCGAGCCTTCGGAGCTGGACTTCAACCCGCCCCGCGACCGCGGCGAGCTGATCGGCGTCTCCGGCGACGCTCCGGACGCCAACGGCGGCTACAAGCGATACCGGATGACCGAGAGCGGCATCGCGCCGCGCGCGGTGCCGGGCACACCGGGGCATGCGCACGTGGTGGCAACCGACGAGCACGACGAGGACGGCGTGCTGATCAGCGACGAGTTCACCGACCCGCACAAGCGGCAGGCCATCATGGAGCGGCGCGGCCGCAAGATGGACGGCGTGCTGCCGCTGCTCGATCCTCCGAGCTTCACGGGTCCCGGCGACGCCGAGGTGACGCTGCTCGGCTGGGGCTCGACCGACGGCGTGATCGAGGAGGCGGTGGAGCAGCTCGCCGAGCAGGGAATCGCCGCCAACCACCTCCAGGTCCGCTGGCTGGTGCCGCTCCAGTCCGAGCAGATCCGGAAGGCGCTGTCGGGCGCGCGCAACCTGGTCATCGTGGAGAACAACTACAGCGGGCAGTTCGCCCGCTACCTGCGCTCGGAGACCGGGATCGCGGCCGACGCGCACATCCGCAAGTACGACGGGGAGCCGTTCCTGCCCCACCACCTGACGGACGGCGTGAAGAAGATCCTCGCCGGCCGCACCAACAAGTACGTGCCGGTGCACGAGATCCGCGTCTGAGGAGGAAGCGATGGGCGAGCTCCAGACCGAGACCAGGACGCAGATCGTCTCCAAGCCGCGCGAGCCGCAGCTCACGGTCAAGGACTTCAAGGGCAAGGCCGACCCGGACTGGTGCCCCGGCTGCGGCGACTTCGGCGTCTTGAACGCGCTCAAGACCGCCGTCGCCGAGCTGGGCCTCCTGCCGCACGAGGTCCTGACCATCAGCGGAATCGGCTGCTCCTCCAACTTGCCCGGCTACATCAACACGTACGGGATGCACACGCTGCACGGCCGCGCGCTGGCGGTGGCCACGGGCGCGCAGCTGGGCAACCACCAGCTCAAGGTGGTGGTCACCGGCGGAGACGGCGACGGATTCGGCATCGGCGGCAACCACTTCGTCCACTCCATGCGCCGCAACGTCGACCTCACCTACATCGTGATGGACAACCAGATCTACGGACTCACCACCGGCCAGGTCTCCCCCACCAGCCGGAAGGGCATGAAGACCAAGAGCACGCCCTTCGGAAGCGTGGAGAACGCGATCAACCCCATCCCCCTGGCACTCGCCTGCGGCGCGACCTACGTCGCCCGCGGCTTCTCCGGGCAGCAGAAGCACCTGGTCGCCCTGATCAAGGGCGCCATCGTGCACCGCGGCTTCGCCTTCGTCGACGTGTTCAGCCCCTGCGTCACCTACAATCACGAAAACACGCACGAGTTCTTCAAGCAGCGCACGCGCAAGCTGGAGGAGGCGGGGCACGATTCTGGAAACCTGCAGGCCGCTTTCGAGCAAGGGAGCCAGTGGGGCGAGACCATTCCCATCGGGCTCTTCTACAAGAGGGACGGGGTGCCGGCGCTGGACGAGCTGGAGCCGGTGCTGGCGGAAGGGCCGGCGCTGGCCCATCGCCGGCTCGAAGTGTCGCCGGAGAATGCGCGCGCGCTGGTCGAAGAGCTCCTGTAGCGGCCCCAGAAGAATCTTACGCCACGGGCTCGAACCGCGCCCCGATCAGGTCTGGATGAACGGCTCGTCAGCGGCGCCCGCGCAGGGATGCGGCGTGCGCCTCCGCCTCCGCCAGGGCGCGATTCCAGACGGCCCGGCCGCGAGGCTTCATCTGGCTCAGTAGAGCGCGAACCGCGTCGATGATGCGCTCGGCCCCCTTTGCCAGCTCCGCGCGGCCTCGAGGAGGCTCATCGCTGGCGCTCTCACCGTCGCGCCCGCGGTGGAGGCGAATCGCGTTCTGCACGCGATCCACGATGCGATAGAAGTCGGCCGACGGTTTCTGGATGTAGTCGACCACGCCGTTCCGGAGCGCCTCGACCGCCGATTCCAGCGAGGGGTAGGCCGTCATCAATACGCATGCACATCGGGGCTGCCGCTTGCGGATCTCCTTGACGATCTCCAGCCCATCCGCGTCCACCAGGTGCCGGTCGATCAGCGCGCACGCGAACTCCTGCTCGCCCACGAGCCGCAGGGCCTCCCCGGCATTCTCCGTCGCAGCCAGCGAGAATCCCGCGTCGCCGAGCGCTTTCTCCACCACGCGGAGCACGATCCGTGCATCGTCGACCAGCAGGACCGCTGGCCGTCGGACCTGCGCAATGGACTGCATGGCGGACATGAAACGGCGACCTCCGCTGCCCCCATTTATTCTTACCCGCCGCCCCCGGGTGAGTCGCAACGGCGCGAGGTGAGAGGGCGCAAGATGCCACTACAACTACGGTTTTTAGGCAGGGCAACCGCTGGCAATCGGGCGTATTCGCCCGTGGCTTGACGCGGGGACCTGCGATCGCTTTCCTGCGCGCCGATGACGTTCGCGCAGGAGGCATCGATGCGGCGGGCATTTCTCGTCACGCCGGGCCTCTTGCTCGCGGTTGCAACCGCGCGCGCCGAGAGGCTGCCGCTTCCCGACAAGGACGTTGCCGTGTTGGCGGGGGAGTTGAGCGGTGAGACCGCGAAGCGCAATCTCGAGGGAATCGCCCGCTTCCACCGGCAGCGCGGATCGGAAGGGTTTCGGTCGGCGGCGGAGCTGGTGGCGGAGCGCGCCCGGGCCTATGGACTTTCCGACGTGGCCATCTTGGAGTTCCCCGCCGACGGGAAGATCTTTTACGGGACGCAGCGATCGCGGCCGGCCTGGGATGCCGAGTCCGGCGAGCTGTGGGATGTGAGCGCGAACCGCAGGCTCGCGAGCATCGAGGCCGAGCCGGTCGTGCTGGCACAGGACAGCGAGAGCGCTGAGGTCAACGCCACCCTGGTCGATGTCGGGCAAGGCACCAAGGAGTCGGACTACGCAAGCAAGAACGTCAAAGGCAAGCTGGTGCTCACCTCGTCGCAGCCGGGCGCGGTGCAAGAGCTGGCGGTGGGCAAGCTCGGTGCGGCCGGCATCGTGAGCTTTGCCCAGAACCAGAAGACGGCCTGGTCGGGAGAGGACGAGAACCTCGTCCGCTGGGGTCATCTCGACACATTCTCGCCGGACAAGACCTTCGCTTTCATGGTCTCCCTCAAGACCGCGCGCGAGCTGCGCGAGCGGTTGGGCAAGGGCGAGGAGATCCGGCTTCGCGCCACGGTGAAGGCGGGGCAACATCCCGGGAACTACCAGATCGTCACCGCGACCATCCCCGGCGCGGACGCGCAGCTCAAAGACGAGGAGATCGCTTTCAGCTGTCACCTGGACCACCAAAGGCCTGGCGCCAACGACAACGCCAGCGGGTGCGTCACCATCCTGGAGGTTGCGCGGGCCCTGCAGAAACTGATCCGCGAAGGCAAGCTCGCAAAGCCGGCGCGCACTTTGCGCTTCCTCTGGCCGCCGGAGATCGAAGGCACCACCACGCTGCTGAACGCCAGGCCCGACCTGGCCGCGCGGATCAAGGCCGTGGTGCACATGGACATGGTGGGCGGCGGGCCCGTCTCCAAGGCGGTCTTCCACGTGACGCGCGGGCCGGCGAGCCTCCCCTCCTTCATCCATGACGTCGCCTGGGCGTTTGCGGACTTCGTCAACCAGGAATCTTATCGATACGCCGGCACCGGGAGCGCTGACCATCCGCTGGTAGCGCCCGCAGGCGGCAAGGAGCCGCTGCTTGCCCAACCTTCTCCCTTCAGTGGCGGCAGCGACCACGCGGTCTACCAGGACTCGTCGTTCAGGATCCCCGCCATCTACCTGAACGACTGGCCCGACCGGTACATCCACACCAATTTCGACACCGCGGCCAACATCGACCCCACCAAGCTCCTGCGCGCGGCGTTCATCGGAGCGGC
>DASQAS010000232.1:0-4652 GCA_035635635.1 Myxococcales bacterium
ACGATTACGCGCTGGCTGCACGAGAACCAGCAGGTCGAGATCGTGGACAAGATCGTGACGCAGTCTTCCGACAAGGAATTCCACTGCCTGACCATCACGCTCTTCTACCGCGAGCGTCCCCGGACGTGACGGTTTAGACTGCTTCGAGATGAGCCCGCGCGGCCAGTCGGCGATGCAGTTCGGGGTGCCGCCCCTCACCCGGGGCGTGAAGTGGATCGGCGCCGTGACGCTGGCGGTGTCCATCCTCACGGCCGTGCTGGGCGAGTCGGGCGCTCAGTTCGCCCGCCTGGTGGTGTTCGTGCCGGGTCAGCTCTGGCAGGGAATGGTCTGGCAGCCGCTGACGTACACGTTCCTCAATCCGGATCCAATCGGGCTCCTCTTCGCGCTGCTCGGCCTCTGGTTGCTCGGCGCCTCGCTCGAGCAGTCCTGGGGGACGCGGCGCTTCGTGACGTTCTACTTCGCCACCGGCGCGGCCGGCGCCCTGGCCACTGGGTTGATCGGCCTCTTCGTCCCCGTCGTCAGGTCCCATCCCTACTTCGGCAACTGGGCCTCGCTGGAAGGCCTGATCGCCGCGTTCGCGGTGCTGATGCCCAACGCGCAGATCTTCCTCTACTTCGTACCCGTCCAGGCGCGCTGGATGCTGCCCATCTCCGCGGGCATCACCGTCCTGTTCATGCTGATGACCAGCTGGGTGCCCTACCTGCCGCAGCTCTTCGGCCTGGGCGCCGGCGTGCTCTTCGCGGGCGGCGTGGGGCCGCGGAACTTCATGCTGCGGTTCAAGGTGTGGTGGATCGACCGGCGCCTGCGCCGCAGCAAGCTGCGGGTAGTGCGCGGGAAGGAAGACGACGCCGGCGGTCCGTTTGGCGGGAGCGGCCAGGGTTCCGACAAGTATCTGCACTGAGAAGGCGCGCCTTCTCAGCCGTCGTCGATCTCGCTCGCCGCTTCCCGTGCCACGTAGATCCGGCGCGTGTTGGTCCGGGTCGCATCCAGCGGCACCAGGAAGAACCCGTGCTTCGCGTCCGCGCCCTCCCGCACCCCCTCGATCACCCGCCCGTCCACGAAGGTGACGCGGACCTTCGAGCCGTCGCCCTCGTTCGCCTTCTCTCCTGGGGCGAGCATGAAGAAGATGGCCTTCACGTCGGAGTGGTAGATGGCCTCGATCCCGCCACCGCCCTGGGGCAGGAGCGCGAACTGCGACTTCGACAGGTCGATGTCGCGCACGGTGCCGCGCAGCGTTCGGCCGCCGCGGGTGTGGATGGCCACGCGGTGCTCGCCTTGGACCTCGAGTGCGCCGGCACCCGGCGGCCGGAAGGCGGCGAGCGGCTGCGGGCGAGGGCCGGTCCTGGCCGGCTCTCCCGTCGGTGCGGGAAGATCGGGATCGTCGCTCGGCAAGGGGCGCAAGAACTCCTCGGGAGACGCCAGCTCTTCGGGCGGCTGGTACAGGCTCTCGTCGTCCCCCTCGCCCGCGAGCATTCCGCCGTCCGGGACGCTGCCGAAGAGCTCCTTGGCAGCGCCCGGGTCGGGAGCGGGCGGCTCGGAGTCCAGTTGCTCCAGGGCGCTCGCGCCCACCGCCGGCTGGTTCCAGGCTGGCGTGGGCTTGGGAGGCTCTGCCGGGGGCGCGCTCCATTCGGGCTCGGGCTCAGGGGCGGGATCGGACGGCGCCTCGAGGGCAGACCACGCTTCGGCTTCAGGCGCCGCGACGGGCGCCGACGCGGACCACTCGGGCTCGACCGCCGCGGGCGATGCCGGATTCCACTCCGTCGCCGCCGCTGGAGCTGGGGCGCTCCACTCTTCGGTGGGAGCAGCCTCGGGCGCGGCCGCCGGAGCATTCCAGTCCGGGCCGGCGCTCAGGGAGCTCCAATCCGCGGCAGCCGCGGGAGCGGCGTCCGATGCAGGCGCTCGCACCTCCTCGAAATCGGCGGGAGCGGATTCCGGCTGCCATTCCTCGACGGGCTGCTCCGCCTGGGTGGACCAGGTTTCATCCGGAACAGGAGCTGGATCTGGAACTGGATCTGGAGCCTGTTCCGCCGGAGCGGGTTCTGCCGGCGCCGCCGCCCAGAGATCGTCGGACTGTTCCGGAGCCGCGACCCCGGCATTCTCCGCGCCGGCGGAATCCGGTTCGGTTGCGACCCCTGCCGCCGCCTCTGAAGTAGCCGCCTCGGGACTGGCGGCCTCGGTCTCGGGCGGTGGCATCCACGCTTCGGCCGGAGTGACGTCGGGGTCCGGAGCGGGAGGCGAGTCCCACCCGGCCTCGCTCGCCGCCTGAGCGTCCGGGACGGGTTCGCTCCAAGGCGTCGGTGCGGATTCCTGCGCGGATTCGGGATCGGGAGGCGGGGCCTCCGCCATCGCGGGATCCGACCCGGTCATTTCCGGCGCGGTGGCCTCCGCAGCGACGTCCTGGTCCGCGAAGACCGGCGCCGGTTCGGGCGGAGTCAGGTCGGCCGTGAACGAGAGCTCGTCCGCAGGCGGCGTCTGCTCCGCAGGCGTCTCCTCCGCGACCGCCGCGGGTTCGCCGAGCTCCGACTGCAGCAGCTCGTGCGCGTCGTGCACCTCCCTGAGCGCGGCCGGCGCGGATTCCACGTGCCCGTTCATCGAGATCCGCTTCGGCGGCGGCACGCCGTGCGCGTGCAGGGGGCCGGGCAGGCCTTCGGACCAGTCTCCGGCCAGCGGATCGGCCTGTCCGTTCGCCTCTTCCGCGGCGAGAGGCGTGGGGGGCGTGCCTGGAGCGGACATGGCGGGTGGAAGAATACCAGCAGGCCGTCAATCCCGCGCCAATCCGTCGCAAATTCCGCCTCGGCGGAATTTACCTACATGCCCGACCCCGTTATAAAGACCGGCCCATGCCCGCCCTGGTGCAGCTCGGCCCGCGCGGCAAGGCGCGGACGCCTCCCGTGCCCGGCGCCGGCGCCTTTCTTCCAGTGAGCCTGGAAGAGGCGCGCCGCCGTGGGTGGGAGCAACTCGACGTCGTCCTCATCAACGGCGACGCGTACGTCGATCACCCCACGTTCGGCGTTCCCTTGATGGGCCGCCTGCTCGCCTCCCGCGGGTTCAAGGTCGGGATCGTCAGCCAGCCGCGATGGGACGAGGCGAGCGGCCTCGCCGACTTCACGGCCTGCGGCCGCCCGCGTCTGTTCTTCGGCGTGTCCAGCGGCAACATGGACGCGATGGTGAACCACTACACGGCCGGGAAGAAGCGCCGCTCGTCCGACGCGTACACGCCGGACGCCGCGCCCGGCCGTCGCCCCGACTACGCGACCGCGGTGTACACGCGGAAGCTGAAGAAGCTCTTTCCCGACGTTCCGATCGTCGTCGGCGGCGTGGAAGCATCGCTGCGGCGGTTGGCGCACTACGACTACTGGAGCGACCGCGTCCGCCACTCGATCCTGATCGACTGCCCCGCGGACATCCTGGTGTACGGGATGGGAGAGACGCCGCTGCTCGAGATCGCCTCCCGCCTGGCCGCCGGAGAGGACGTGTGCGGCCTCACCGACGTGCGCGGCACCGCGGTGCGCTTCCGCGACGATCCGGACCAGGGCTGGCGCTATCTGGCCGGGCCGCGCGACCGCGAGGAGGTCTTGCTGCCCTCGTACGAAGAGATCGTCGCCGACAAGCGCGTGTACGCGGAGTTCTCGCGGCTCTACCACCTCGAGCACAACCCGGACAACGCGCGCATCCTGATCCAGCGGCACGGCCGCGAGCTGGTCTACGTGAACCCGCCGGCGCCGCCGCCCTCCACCGGGCTGATCGACGAGGAGTACGAGCTTCCCTTCACCCGGGTGCCGCACCCGATGTACGGCGGCGCGAAGATCCCCGCCTGGGAGCAGATCCGCTTCAGCGTCACCATCATGCGCGGCTGCGCGGCGGGATGCAGCTTCTGCTGCATCACCGAGCACCAGGGCCGCGACGTGGTGTCGCGCAGCGAGGCCTCGGTGCTGCGGGAGATCGAGAGCCTCGCGAGCGTCCCCGGCTGGACCGGCGTGGTCAGCGACATCGGCGGGGCCACCGCGAACATGTGGCACATGGTCTGTACCGACGAGAGCTGGCACCGGCAGTGCCGCCGCGCCTCCTGCGTCTACCCGACCGTCTGCGAGAAGTTCGGCACCGATCACGGCCCGCTCATCCAGCTGATGCGCAAGGCGCGCGAGCTTCCGGGCGTCAAGCGCGCGTTCGTGGCCAGCGGCGTGCGCTACGACGTCGCGTTCGCCGACGCGGAGCATGGCGACGAGTACATCCGCGAGCTGGTCGCGAACCACGTCGGCGGGCACCTCAAGATCGCCCCCGAGCACATCTCGCCCGGCGTGGTGAAGGTGATGAAGAAGCCGGGCAAGGAGATGTTCGTCCGGTTCAAGGAGCTCTTCGAGCGGTACTCGGAGGAGGCGGGCAAGGAGCAGTACCTGGTGCCGTACTTCATCTCCGGCCACCCCGGCTGCGAGGTGAAGGACATGGTCGAGCTCTCCGACTACCTGGACGAGAACGGCTGGCGGCCCCAACAAGTCCAGGACTTCACGCCCACTCCGATGACGCTGGCGACCGACATGTACTACTCGGGCTACCACCCGAACACGGGCAAGCCCGTCCACGTCCCCAAGGACGCGGACGAGAAGGCGATGCAGCGCGCGCTGCTCCAGCCGCACCTGCCCCGCTACCGGGAG
>DASQAS010000233.1:0-6820 GCA_035635635.1 Myxococcales bacterium
GTCGGCCGCTGCCGGAAGAGCCCTTCATCGGATAAGAGTCCGCCCGGAGGAATCCCCGTCTGATGCTCGTCGCTTTGCTCGCCGCCACGCTCTCTCTCAGCGAGGCGCGTGCACTGGCCGACCGTCGCAACGGCGCTCTGCTGGCCGCGCAAGCAGGAGTCGACGTCGCGAGCGCGGGAGTCGAGGTGGCGGGCCAACTCGCCAACCCGACTCTCACGGCCAGCTACGGAAAGGACGACCCCAAGCTCCTGGTTGGCATGGACGTGCGCATGCCCATCTTCGGCCAGCGAGGCGCAGCGATCGCGTCCGCGGAGGCCCAGAAGGGAGTGGCCGAGGCGGATGCGCAGGTCGAACGGGCGAAGCTGCACGCGGCCGTGCGGCGCGCATTCTCCGCGTCCTGGGCTGCCGCGGAGCAAGCGAAGGTCGCCGCAGAGGCAGCGGGCATCGCCGCCGAGTTGGCCGATCTCGCCGCGCAGAAGCTGCGTATGGGATCCGCCGCGCAGATCGAGGTCGAGCAAAGCTTGCTCGCCAGCCGGCGCTCTGCCCAGGACAAGCTGGACCGCGAGGCCGAGGCCCTGGCAACCCGTCGCGAATTGGAGGCGACAGTCGGAGTCGCCGTGGAGACGTTGCAAGCTCCGCCGCGGTCCGACGCACCGCCCGAGGACGAGCTGCTGCGGCGTGCGCAAAGCCACCCGGAGCTGCAGGCGCTCCGCTGGCAGCAAGAGGTCGCGCTGAAGAAAGCGGACGAGGAGCGTGCCGCGATCCGCCCCCTGCCCACCGTGAGCGTGATCGCGCAGCGATACGAAGACCCGGCCGTCAGCTTCGGCCTTCGCGGCGGAATTGCCTTCGACGTGCCGCTGCTCTCGCTCAACCGTGGCCGCGTACACGAGCAGGAGCAGACCGCCCATCGGGCCCGGTTGCAGGCACAGGCCACAGCGCAGCGGCTCGCGGGTCAGGTGCGCGCCGCCCGCGAGCGCTGGGCGGCCGCATCGACGCGGGCGACTTTCTACGGCGGCGCGTTCCTCGAGTCCGCCCACCGCGTTCTCGAGATGGCGAGGGCTGGATATCGCATCGGCCGCACTTCGCTGATCGCGGTCCTGCAAGCGCAGAACGACCTGGCCTCCGCGAACAGTCGCGCCCTCGACGCGACGCTCGACGCGCAGAAGGCGCTCGCCGACCTGGAGGAGGCCATCGGTGCGGATCTCTAGGGTCTTCGCCTCCGCCATCCTGCTCTGGAGCTGCAAGAAGGCAGAGGAGGCGAAGGACGAGCCCGTCGTGGTTTCAGTCCAGATCGCGCAGGTCGCGCGCGGCGACATCGCGCGCGTGGTGGACCTCGCGGGCACGCTGGAGGCGCTTCCCGGTTTCGACGTGAAGATGGGTCCGCTGGTCGCCGGGCGGCTTGCGCAGGTGCTGGTGACCGAGGGCGACCGGGTCCGCTCAGGCCAGCCGCTGGCGCGCCTCGACGCGACTTCCCTGCGCGCGGCCGTGCAACAGGCCGAGGCGCAGCTGGTCCAGGCGCGAGCGCAAGCGTCCAATGCGGCGACCAGGCTGTCACGTGCTCGCGAGGCGCTCGCCGCGGGAGTGGCGGCGCAGCAGGAGGTCGATGATGCCCGCTTGCAGGACGAATCCGCGCGGGCGGCCGTGCGGACCGCGCAGGCCGCGCTGTCGACAGCGCGCAGCCAGCTCGAGCGCGCAGAGCTGAGAGCGCCCTTCGACGGCGTAGTGGCGAAAGTCGCGGCGGCGGCCGGCGAGCCGGTCGATCCGTCGAAGATGATCGTCGAAGTGACGCGGGTCGACGTGCTCGAGCTGCACGCTCCCGTTGCTCCTTCGCAGGCGAGCTTGCTGCACGAAGGACAGCCCGCAACCGTGGAGACGGAAGCGCAGCCCGGGACGCGCGTTCCGGGCAAGGTCGCCGCCGTCGGGTCCGTCGCAGATCCTGCCACCGGCACGGTGCTCGCGCGCGTGAGAGTGGCGAACGGGCAGGACGTCTTGCGCGCGAACACCGCGGCGCGCGGACGCGTCGTGGTGGACGTGCACAGGGACGCGCTGGTCGTGCCCAAGGCGGCGATCGTCGCCGGCGCGGAAGGTCCAGGGCTGGAGATCGTCGAGAACGGCAAGGCGAAGCGCGTGCCGGTCAAGACGGGATACGAAGACGGCGAGCGCATGGAGGTGCTCGCGGGGGTCAGCGAAAAGCAGCAGATCATCGTGCAGGGCGCCTATGCGATTCCGGATGGAACGTTGGTCCAGCCCCGACCGGAAGAGGCCGACGCGGGGCGTGCGGAGACGAGTCCGACGCCGGTGAAGGAAGAGCAGTGAGCCTCGCTGCCCTGGCGCTGCGCCATGGGCGCGGGCTCTTCTTCATCGCCGCCGCGTGCACCGCCGCTGGCATCTACACCGCCGTCAAGCTGCCCAAGGGCGTCTATCCGGAAGTGACTTTCCAACGCGAGCAGGTGGTCGCGCAGCTCGCCGGCGCTCCGGTCGTCACCGTGCTGGCAGGAGTGACGCGCCCCTTGGAAACAGCGCTCGCCTCCGTCCCTGGCATGCAGATCGTCCGCACCCGGACGATCCGTGGGGCCGTCGAGCTGTCCCTGTTCTTCTCCGAAGATACCGACATGGCCCAGGCGCACTCGCTGGTGCTCTCCCGGCTGGCCGAGGCGCGCGGGTCGCTGCCACCCGAGGTGGAGCTGACGGCGGAGCGAGTTCTCGCCAGCTCGTTTCCGATCCTTTCGCTCAATGTCGAAGGGCCCTACCCGTCGGAGCAGCTCTACGAGATCGCCCAATACACGCTGCGGCCGGCGCTCTCCGGATTGCCGGGTGCCGGGCTCGTCTCGGTGCAATCGTCCGAAATCCCCGAGACGCAGGTGCTCCTCGATCCTGCCAGGCTGCGCGCAGCCCATCTCACCGTGCCGCAGGTCGCGGACAAGCTGCGCCTCGCAAACCGCGTCCAGACCGTCGCACGCATCGAAGACGAGCACGAGCTCGCGCTCGGAGTGGTGACCGGCGAAATGACGGATCCGGCGCAAATCGGCCAGACCGTCGTGGGTGGAACGCCCTCGCAGCCGCTCCGCATCGTCGATCTCGGGACGGTGACGCGGGGACTCGCCCCGCGCACGACGGTCATCCGGGTCGACGGCAAGCCGGGCGCGATCCTGAACGTCGCGCGCCGGGCTTCCGGCGACATCCTCGCGCTGGATACGGCGGTGCGCCAGCGGCTCGCCGCGATCAAGCCCTCGCTTCCCACGGGCCTGCAGATCCGCCCCGTGTACGAGCAGGCGCAGTTCGTTGCCGATGCCGTTCGGGGAGTGCGCGACGCAGTGCTGTTCGGCGCTCTCTTCGCAGTGGTGGTGCTGGCGATCTTCCTGCGCGATCTGCGTGCCACGCTGGTTGCGGCGTTGTCTCTTCCGCTGAGCCTGGGCATGACGCTCCTGGTGCTGCGGATGCTGGACCAGACGCTGAATCTCATGTCCTTGGGCGGCCTCGCCATCGCGGTGGGTCTGGTCATCGACGACGCGGTCGTCATCGTCGAGGCCGTGCACCGGCATCTGGAGGCAGGGCTCACCCCGGCGGAGGCGGCGAGGAAGGGTACCGAGGAGCTCTTCTGGCCGGTGGTCGGAACCACGGTGACGACGGTGGTCGTATTCCTGCCGCTGGGGCTGCTGGGCGGCGTGGCGGGCCAGTTCTTTGCCTCGCTCTCGGTCGCGCTGGCGATCGCGGTGGGGCTCTCCTTGCCGGTGGCGCTCGCGGTGCTTCCAGCCGTCGCTGCGCACATCCTTCGTCCTGCCCGCCGGCCGTCCTTGGGAGCCGGGCTCGCAGTGCGGTACTCGAGCCTGCTTGGTGCCAGCTTCGCCCGGCCCTGGCTGTCCGCCGCCGTCGCCGGCATCTTCGTGCTGGTGGGTCTGTTCGTCGGCTTGCGGCTCGAAACGGGCTTCCTCCCCGAAGCAGACGAAGGCTCCTACGTGATCGACTACTTCGCCCCCGTCGGGGCCTCCATCCGGGAAACCGACGCTGCCGCGGCACAGATCGAGGCGGTCGTGGCCAGGACACCGGAGACGCAGGCTTTCTCCCGCCGGCTCGGAGCCGAGTTGGGGCCACCGGCGGCCACCCTACCCTCACGGGGCGACGTGGCAGTGCGGCTCAAGACCGGCAAGCGGCGCCCGATCGGCGAGATCATGGACGAGCAGAGGACGGCCATCGCGACTGCGGCCCCCGGGCTGCGCATCGAGATGATCCAGGTGCTCGCCGACATGCTGGGCGACTTGCAAGGCTCGCCGGAGCCCATCGAGGTGCGCTTCTTCGGCCAGGACCCTGCCGTGCTCCGCGACCTGGCCGCGCAGGCGGCGGAGCGCATCAAGGAAGTCCCGGGGCTCGTCGATCTCTTCGACGGCAACGAGGGCTGCGCGCCCGAGCTGGATTTGCGCGTCGATCCGCTCCTGGCCGGCCGGCAGGGGTTGCCGGCGCAAGTCGTCGGCGATCAGCTGGCGGGTGCCTTCCTCGGTGACGTCGCGACCCAGCTTCGCAAGCCCGATCACCTCGAAGACGTTCGCGTTCGCCTCGGGGCTGATTCAAGCTCGCGCGTCGCGCTCGAGACCGCGCAGGTCCAGTCGGCGGATGGAAGCGCCACGCTGCCGGTCCGTGCGCTCGGATCCTTGTCCCGCACCTGCCCGTCGGCGGCGCTGCTTCGATACAACCAGCGGAACATGGTGCACGTGACGGCCCGTCTCTCTGGAACCGATCTTGGCTCGGCCGTCAACGCGGTCCAGTCGCGGCTCCGCGGGCTCGCTCTTCCGGTCGGGTATACCTGGGAGCTGGGGGGCCTCTACGAGCAGCAGAAGCAGAGCTTTTCAGCGCTGCTCGTGGTGTTGCTCGGGGCCGTGATGGCCGTCGAAGCCGTGCTGCTGTTCCAGTTGCGCTCGTTCGCCTGGAGCGCAGCGGTGCTCGCGGCCGCGCCCGTTGCGCTGGCGGCCGGCGTGCTGACGCTCTGGGCGACGCGGACCGCCCTGAACGTGTCGTCGATCATGGGCGGCATCCTGCTCGTCGGCCTGGTCGTGAAGAACGGCATCCTCATGCTGGACCATGCTCTGGAGGCGCAAGAGCGAGGGCTGGGGAGGCGCGAAGCGATCCTGGAGGCCGCCCGAGAGCGTCTGCGGCCGATCCTGATGACGACGTTCGCCACGCTCGCGGCGCTGCTGCCACTCGTCGCGGGGCTCGGCGCCGGCGGAGAGCTGCATCGGCCCCTCGCGATTACCGTGGTCGGCGGCCTCCTTTTTTCCACGGGCGCGACGCTCTTCCTGGTCCCGCTGATCGCTGCAGGGCTGACCGCCTCGACGCTGGGGAGCGCGCAGAATCAGAAGTGACGCTTGCAGGGGCGGGTGCCATGCCCCATGGCTGGTGCGGCCGGCCTGGCCTCCCCAATTCGGGGGACGCAGTCAGCGCGAGGCAGCGCACCAGGCTGCCCGTCTGTCTTTCCGACGTGGGTCCGGTGTCGACCCAATAACGACGAATTTCAAGTTATGGGCATATCCGGCGTGCATGTCGCGGGACGTCCCTGCCGTCCGTCGCTCCGACATCTGTCAGGCATGGACACGATAGCCCCGGATTTTCTGTAATGCGCTCGCTCGCGCGCTCCTCCAGGCGCGCGCGGTGCAGTCGCCTCAAACCAAATGGGAGGAATCATGCGCATGCATTCCGCGTTCGCGGTTACTTGTATTCTCATTCCCTTCACCGTCAGGACGGCTCGAGCGCAGCAGGCGGAAACTCCGACGCCCACCGGAGCGGGCGTCGCGTCCGACACGAAGGAACCGCCGCCGCCGCACAAGACGTTCGACTTCGCCGTCTATGGCCGCATCAACGTCTCGTTCGACGTGGGCAACCAGGAGCTCACCGGGGCGCCCTGCATCACGGCCGCCGTCAATCCATGCGCTCCGCCCCAGGGCCAGCTGCGCTGGCTTCCCGACCTTTCCAGCAACCTCTCCCGGCTCGGCGTCCGGGGGTATCACGATCTGAGCGGGATGGATTATCAGGCGGTCTTCCAGCTCGAGGTACAGGTCGACGTCACCGCGACTCCGGGCAGCAAGCCGAACGGCAACAACGACACGATCAACCCCGGCAACACTGCGGTGAACGGCGCCTTGGCTTCACGCAACAGCTTCGTCGGAGTGGCGACGCCGTTCGGCGCCTTGAAGGTCGGCAAGAACGACACGCCGTACAAGACGATCACCGCCGATTTCGATTTCCTCGCCGATACTCCGGGCGACTACAACAGCATCATGGGCAACACCGGAGGCGACAACCGCACCGAGTTCGACGCTCGCATGCCGCACGCCATCTGGTACGAGTCCCCGAGCTTGCAAGGATTTCGCCTGAACGCGCTCTGGTCGCCGGGCCAGAACCGCTTCGAAGACAACTTCGGGTACGCCATCGGCGAGAACGTCTGCGCGGGAGGGAACGCCGGTCCGTGCAGCGACGGCTCCTTCGGAGACGCCTACGGAGGCTCCGTCGAGTGGCAGGGCTTCGGCTTCAAGCTGATCGGAGCGTACGAGATGCATCGCAAGACGAACCGGACCGGCGACACCGGCCAGACCACACCCGCCGGCACGTCCGTCGTCGGCACCGCCAACGAGTACGCCTGGAAAGTCGGGGCGAAGTACACCTTCGCGCCGACGGGAACGACGGTCGCCGGCATCTTCGAGACGATGCGGCGCAACGACGTCTCCGCCTACAACGAGCGGCAACGCGACGGCTACTACTTCTCCGCGCTGCAGAAGCTGGGCAAGAACGACGATCTGATGGGTGGATGGGCGCACGCCGCGAACACTCCGGG
>DASQAS010000234.1:0-7974 GCA_035635635.1 Myxococcales bacterium
TCCATGCGCTTCGCCCTGATCGGCCACACCCTCGAGCGCCCCTGGACCGGCTTCTCCGTCATGTTCTTCATCGCCGCCGCCCTGGTCTTCTGGGCCCTCTTCCTCCTCAAGCGCGGCTACAAACTCCGCGCCTGAAACCCAGGTTTATCGGGCCGGCAGGGTCGCGCTGGTTCGAGCCACTACCACGTACGGTGGCGTTTCCGAGCGGCTGCGCACGGTGATCCGGGCGGGACTGTCGAGGCCCGGGCCAGAGAGAACCGCTGCGATGCCGTCGCGGCGCAACGAGAGCGGGCCCGGTGACCGGGTGTCCAGGTGGCGCAGGCGATCGTGGAGTGGAGACCAGCCCGCTCCGGAATAGCTATAGCGCGAGTCGACCTCGTTCGAGAGCAGCAGGGCGGAGGCCCACTGGGCCATCGCGTACGGCAAGGGCACGCCGAGGGCTTCCTCCAATCCCTGGACCCCGCCGGCCCCGAAGGCGACGCGCGCGACCAGATCGCTCCCCTTCCGGTCCGTGAACAGCCGCAGGAAGCTGTGCACGCCCTGATAGTTGCCGATCGGGTCCCCTTCCCACTGCGTCAGGCTGCGGCCGTCGTAACCGCGCAGCGTTCCGGCCGGGCGACCCAGGTATGCGCTTCCCTCCGAGCGGCCCCCCGAGCTGTTCCAGCCGAAGCCGGCCAGGTCTTCGGCCACCTTCGAGAGCGCTTCGTTGATCCAGACTTCCTCCGGCCCGTCGCAGGGCCGCTCCACGCATCGGCGCTCGAAGTTCAAGAGGTGCTGCAGCTCGTGGGCGAGCGTCGCCGGATAGACGCTCGCGAGCAGATCCTGCGCCGCATATCCGTTCGCCTGACCGCCCCGGAGGTCGTTCAGGTACACGATCTCGCCGTGGTTCGATCCGCCGTCCGAGCAATCCGCCGAATCGTCGCGCGCCTGGAGCAGGTCCGCGTTGCCGAAATACCCGATCAGCCAACCGCCGTTGAGGTGCGCCCCCAGCTCGTGCGTGAGCAAGACCAACAGCTTGCCGTTGCCGTCCACGTCGCCGGGCGGACCGAACGCCGAGACCATCGCGGGCCAGACGCGGTCCTCGAACGCCGAGACCAGCGTCTGCACCTCGGGTCCCTCGTACTCTCCCAAATCGTCGTCATCGAGATAGATCTCGGCGTGCGCCGTGGACGCCGCCAGCGTCGCCGGCTTGCGGACATGCCGCGAGAAGTCGAGCCCCCGGACCACGCAGAACGAGCCGCGCGGGCCAGCCTGCAGCGCCTCCGCGGGTGCGGCCGGCTCCAGGGCCAGCGCGGCTTCCCGCGCGCGCAACACCTCGTGCAGCCCGGGAACCGTGGCTGCGGAGGGCCAATCCCGCTGCGGCGCGACCGCCATGGCGGTCCCCGGATCGCCGGCGCCGTCGACCGTCACCTCTGCTTGCGCCTGGTCTTGCCCCCCGAAATTCACCACCAGCACAGCGAGCCGTTCGCCCACCGCGAGCTCGGCGAAGTCCGCCGAGAGCGTTCCGCCACGAAAATCCCACGGCGCGAAGACCTGCCAGGCCGAGCCGCTTCCCCCCTGCGCTCCCGCCCCCACGACGCCGGTCGCGCGGCCACCCGGCACCGCTTCCACCACAACTCCCGAAGCGATCCCGGGAATCACCGCGCGCGCGCCGCGCACGATCATCGCGTCGGAGGCCGGCTTGCCGGAGTCCAGATCGACGAGCTGCACGCGATGGACCACGATCAGCGGCGCCGCGTCCCAGGAGACCTCCACCGCGCCGTCGCGCACCGAGGCGCGCACGTCGCGCGGGCGCGAGGATCCGCCGCAGGCGCTCGCCGCGCAGAGAAGCACCACTGCCGTGGACCGCACGCCACGATGCAACCACGCGCGCCGGGGCAGCTCCGAATAAAATTCGGGATGCGAGATTTCCCTACATCCGCCGGGTGCAGTAGAAGCGCCGGGTGATCCGCATCCTGCGATCCGGCGACGAGGCCGCGCTCGAGAGCTTCCTCGCGCCGCGCGCCGACACTTCGATGTTCCTCCGCTCCAACGCTCGCCGGGCCGGCCTCAAAGACCAAGGTCGCCCGTTGCAGGCGACCTACGCGGCGGCCTTCGGCCCCGAAGGAATCTCCGCCGTGGCCGCGCACTGCTGGAACGGATTCCTGCTCGTCCAAGCGCCGGAGCAGTTGCGGGAGGTGACGCGGGCGGCGCTCTCCGCGTCGGGACGTGCGCTGAAGGGCATCTCCGGCCCCGCCGATCAGGTCCGCGCCGCCCGGGACGCGATCGGCATCCGGCGATCGTCGCTGGACGACGCGGAGCTTCTCTACTCTCTCGATCTCAACCGCCTGCGCGTCCCGCCCCTGCTCTCCACGCTCGCCTTCCGCCGCCCGCGCGACGCCGACCTTCCCGGGCTCATCCTCTGGCGCGAGCAGTACCTCGTCGAGACCGGGCTGGCCGCGCCGGGCCCCGACCTGCACGCCGCCGCCAGGTCGGGCATCGAGCTTTTGCAGGCCCAGGGCGATCAGTGGCTGCTCGAGGACGCCGGCGCTCCCGTCTCGTACACCGCCTTCAATGCGCGCCTTCCGGACGTCGTGCAGGTGGGCGGCGTCTGGACGCCGCCGGGACGGCGCGGCCGCGGATACGCCCGCTG
Organism: Myxococcales bacterium; assembly: GCA_035635635.1. GTDB lineage: Bacteria > Myxococcota > Myxococcia > Myxococcales > 40CM-4-68-19 > 40CM-4-68-19. The sequence goes on from DASQAS010000234.1 coordinate 2,633, forward strand.
CGCGGTCGCCGGATCGCTGCTGGAGGCCCGCGCTGGAGGAGCGCGGCGAGCCATCCTCTTCACCGGCAGCGCCCAGGCGGCGCGCGCGTACGAGGCGCTGGGGTTCGAGCGCTCGGGCGACTACGGCTTGCTGATCCTTTGAAACAAAGCCCTACCCCGCGCCCGCGACGATGCGCGCGAAGTCGTCCGCCTTGAGGCTGGCCCCGCCCACCAGCGCGCCGTCGATGTCCGGCTGGGCCATCAGATCGGCGGCGTTCTCCGGCTTCACCGATCCGCCGTACTGGATGCGGATCGCGTCGGCCACTGCCGCTCCCGCCAGCTCACGCAACAGCTCGCGAATCTGCGCGTGGACCTCCTGCGCCTGCGAGGTGGTCGCGGTCTTGCCCGTTCCGATCGCCCAGACCGGCTCGTACGCCAGCGTGCACCGCCCGATCTCCCCCGCGGCGAACCCGGCCAGGGCACCGCGCACCTGACGCGACACCACCTCCCAGGTCCGACCGGCCTCCCTTTCCAGAAGGCTCTCCCCCACGCACACGATCGGGTGCAGCTTCGCCTCGAGCGCCGCCCGCAACTTCCGGTTCACGCCCTCGTCGGTCTCGCCGAAGTATTGCCGCCGCTCGCTGTGCCCGAGGATCACCCCATGGCAACCGGCGTCCGCCAGCATCGGCGCGCTGACCTCTCCGGTGAAGGCGCCCTGCTTCTCGTGGTGGCAGTTCTGCGCGAAGAGCTGGATGGCCGATCCCTGCAGCTCCTTCTTCGCGGCCTGCAGCGCCGTGAAGGGAGGCGCGACCGCCACCTCCGCCTGCGTCTTCAGCTTCTCGCGCAGCTCGCGCACGAGCTGGGCCGCATCGCCCGCCGTCTTGTGCATCTTCCAGTTGCCGCAGATGAACTTCCGCCGCACGCTGCCCCCTCACTCCTCCAGCACTTCGATTCCGGGCAGCTCCCGTCCCTCGAGGAACTCGAGCGACGCGCCGCCGCCGGTGGACACGTGAGTCACCTTGTCCGCCATCCCCATCTCCGCGATGGCCGCCGCCAAATCGCCTCCCCCGACGACGGTCCGCGCCCCCCGTCGCGTGGCCTCGGCGAGCGCTTCCGCGATCTCGCGGGTGCCGGGCGCGAACTCCGCCACCTCGAAGAGCCCCATCGGCCCGTTCCAGAAGACCGTCTTCGCCCCGAGGATCCGCTGGCGATACTGCTCGCGCGTCTTCGGGCCGATGTCGAGCCCGAGCATGCCGTCGGGAATCAAATCGACTGTCTCGGTCGCGACGCCGCCCTTCGGCTCCTTGGCCACCACGTGGTCCACCGGCAACAGCACGTCCACCTTCGCCTGGCCGGCCTTCTCCAGGATGCGGCGCGCGACGTCGATCTTGTCCTTCTCCACCCGCGACGCGCCCACCGGCACCCCGCGCGCCGAGAGGAAGGTGTACGCCATCGCGCCTCCGATCAGGAGCGCGTCCACCTTCCCCATCAGCTGGTCGATCACCTTGATCTTGTCGCTCACCTTGGCGCCGCCCAGGATCGCCAGGTACGGCCTGGGCGCGCCCTTCAAGAGCGGCTGGAGGTGTTTGAGCTCCGCCATCACCAGAAAGCCCGCGCCGCGCTGCGGAACGTGCTTGACCATCCCCACCGTCGAGGCGTGCGCGCGGTGGACGGTGCCGAACGCGTCGTCCACGTAGGCCTCGCAGAGCGAGGCCAGCTCGCGCGCGAAGCCGTCGTCGTTCGCCTCCTCCTCGGGGTGGAAGCGCAGGTTCTCGAGCAAGAGGACCTGCCCCTCCCGCAGCTCGCCCACCAGCTTCTTCACTCCGTCTCCGACGCAATCGTCGGCGAAGATCACGTCCTGGCCGAGGAGCTGGGAGAGACGCTCGCCGGCCGGTTCCAGCGACATCTCCGGCACGACCTTCCCGTCCGGCCGCCCGAGGTGAGAGGCGAGGATCACCTTGGCCCGCCGGGAGATCGCGTGCCGCAAAGTGGCCAGCGCGGCGCGGATGCGCGCGTCGTCCTTCACCTCGTGCGTCTTCTTGTCGAGCGGCACGTTGAAGTCGACGCGGACGAAGAGCCGCCGGCCCCCGATGTCGAGCTGCTCGATCGAGCGGATCATTCCCCCCGGCCCTAGAGCTTGCCGCCGATGTACTGCGCCACGTCCACCATGCGGTTCGAGAAGCCCCACTCGTTGTCGTACCAGGAGAAGACCTTCACGAACTTCCCGTCGTCCGCCACCGCGGTCTGCGTCGCGTCGAAGATCGAGGACGCGGGGTTGCCGTTGTAGTCCACGCTGACCGTCGGCTCGGTGTTGTACTCGAGCACGCCCTTGAGCTTGCCTTCCGCGGCGGCCTGGAAGGCGGCGTTGATCTCCTCCACCGTGGTCTTCTTCGAGAGCTGGGCGGTGAGGTCGACGATCGAGACGTTGGGCGTCGGCACGCGGATGGAGGTGCCGTTCAGCTTCCCCTTCAGCTCCGGGATCACCTCGCCGATCATCTTCGCCGCGCCGGTGGACGACGGGATCATGTTGATGGCGGCGGCGCGCGCGCGGCGCAGGTCCTCGTGCGGCAGGTCGAGGATGCGCTGGTCGTTGGTGTAGCTGTGGATGGTGGTCATCAGCCCGCGCTCGAGGCCGAAATTCTCCATCAGCACCTTGGCCACCGGCGCGAGGCAGTTGGTGGTGCAGGAGGCGTTGGAGATGATGGTGTGCTTCGCGGGATCGTACTTCTCGTGGTTGATCCCGAAGCAGACCGAGAAGTCCTGGCCCTTGCCCGGCGCCGAGATGATCACCTTCTTCGCGCCCGCCTTGACGTGCTTCTCCGCGTCGGGCCGGTTGGTGAAGCGGCCGGAGCACTCCAGGGCGACGTCCACCCGGTGCTCCTTGTGAGCGAGCTCTCCCGGCTCGCGCTTGGCGGAGACGGCGATCTTCTTGCCGTTGATCACCACCGCGTCCTCGGTCGCCTCGACGGAGCCGTCGAACACGCCGTGCACGGAGTCGTACTTGAAGAGATGGGCGAGCGTCTTCGGCTTGTCGACGTCGTTGATCAGGACCACGTCGAAGGTCGTGCCGCGCTTGATCGCGGCGCGAAGGATGTTGCGGCCGATCCTGCCGAAGCCGTTGATGGCGAAACGAGCCATGTGCCTTTGCCTCCTTGGGGGAGGGACACATAGGCTCGGAACTGCGGACCGTCAAGGTACAGCCCCGGCTGCGGAAAGCAGCTCGGGGCCGCAAGGTCGAGCTACGCGGCTCCCTTTCGCTCCGCTTGAAGATCCTGCGTGATCAGATCGATCAGCTCCGTCGAGAGCGCGAGCAATTGCTTCGGCGTGTACCCGTTCTCCCGGAGCTCCCGGTAGAAGGATCTCGCGAGGATGCGGGCGCCGGCCGCGCGGTCGATGCTGGGGACGGATCCCGTGCTGCTGGGGGTGGATCCATCCTGTGAGACGAGCTTCTCAGGCACGAGAGACCTCGTAGGGGGGACTGCGTTCGCCGGGATCGTCTGCAACAGCTCTGCCGGAAAGTGAATTTCAGAAAAATCGGGCACTTGCAAGCACCAAAGCGGTGGATGCCGCGGCGCGGTGCGAATGCGGAGAGTCGTTTTCGAGACGTTTTGTCGCGCGACCCGCGTAAGCGGATTCGCACCGCGGCGCGTCGTGGAGGATTGCAGGTCGAGGGCGCGGTTCCTAACCTGACGGCCGGATGAAGCTGCAGGTCAAGCAGGCAGGCGGCGCTCAGGAGCTCACGGTCGGCAGCCAGAAGGAGTTCCTTCAGCTCTGGAACCGGGGAGTGATCGCCGGCGACGACCTGGTGCTGCGCGGGGATCGCTGGGTCCCCGCCGCCGAGCTTCCCTGGATCCGCGGCATGGCCATTGAGCACAAGCGCGACGGACGGCGGCTCTTCTGGATCACGCTGGCGCTGATGGCGCTGGGGCTCGCGGGAGCTCTCTGGCTCCAGAAGAACGCGGGCGTCGTCGCCCGCAAGAGCGGCGCGCTGCCGCCGGGCGCCGTCCGGGCGGTCCCGCGCTAAAGAGCTGTGGTACACACTCCGGAATGCCGACGAGGGCGATCTGGGAAGGCAAGGAATGCGAGGTCCGCGTCGACACGGACCTTGAGGCCAACTGGAGCGTCAGCATCCTCTCGGGCGAGTTCGATCCGGTCAGCCTGATCCGCCGCCCCGCCGTCCCGGTGATGATCAAGCTCCGCGCGAAGACGCGCTGGCTGGCGATGGACGCGGGGCTGCGCGCGCTCAAGGCGCAGGGGAAGATCAGCGACTACACCATCGACCCGCGGCCCCAGGCCGAGCTGGACGCGGAGGCGGCGGAGAAGGCCAGGCTGGCAGCGAAGAAGGCCGCCGGCGCGAAGGCTGTCGCGGCCGAAGAGGAAGAGGAAGCGTAAGGCGGTCGTGGTGACCGCGGGAGCTCGAACGCGGACCCCTCAGGGATCAGCGCACGGTAAACGCGTACACCGCCAAATTCCCCGCCACGTAGATGCGCCCCTTCGCGGCGATGGGCGCGTTGAACTTCATCAGCGAGCCGAGCGCCGCGCTGGTGAAGATGACCTGGCCGTTCTCGGCATTGAATGCGTGGAGCTGGTTGTCCCCTTGCGCCCCCAAGGCCCAGATGATCGACTCCGCTCCGGAGCCGGTCGTGCTCGCAATGGGCGAACCGTTCCCGCTCACGCCGGCGCACCAGGCCGTTGCGATCCCCGGAGGCGCTCCGGCCGAAATCCGCAGGGCCACGAGGCCGTTGGCCCCCGAGCACGAAACGCCGTCGCCTGGAAAGGCGAGGATCGTCCCGGACGGCGTGCCGATCACCGTCGGAGCGGTGACCACCACGCCGTTCGCAACCCGGGGCGCGGCCAGGCCGCCGCCGATTCCGCCGAGGTTGTCACGGTCGGCCAGATGGATCCGGCCGTCCTTCCCCAACGTCGCGACGTAGTGCGCGGTTCCCACGTCGAACGGAAGCGCGCCCGCGGTGCCGATGTCGGTATCGCCGTTGTCCAGCTGCTGCCAGTTGCTGGGCGTATAGAAGCTGGCTGACGCTCCGGAGAACGACGGTCCCGGCGCGAGCTTGAGGATCGCCTCGCCGCCGTTCCAGGTGGTGAGCCCGATGGTGTTGCCGGTCGCGACATACAAAGATCCGTTGGCGACCGCCACGCCGCCCATCGACCACATCCCGCCACCGTGGCCCGTGTGATACGCGGCCGGCGGCGCGGAGCCGGCCGTGTCGAGTCCGACCACCCAGCCGAAGTAGTTGCCGCAATCCCCGAAATGCCCGCTGTAGGGGACGTAGAGGATTCCGTTGAGGAGGGCGAGGGCGCCGCGCTGGTTCTGGACCGACGAGTCGAAGCCCGGGACCGAGGCGCCG
>DASQAS010000235.1:0-31443 GCA_035635635.1 Myxococcales bacterium
GCCGCTGCTACTTCTTCTCCGCCGCCGGCCGCTTCTCGGGCGTCGCCGCCGCCTGCGCCTTCTCCTGGGGCAGCGCTTCCTTCTTGGGCGTGACGTCGATCTCGTCGTTCCCGCTGACCGACCGCTTGAAGTTCTTGATGCCCTTGCCCAGCGCGTCCCCGAGCTGCGGCAGCTTGCTCGCCCCGAAGATGAGGAGGATGACGATGAAGATGAGCAGCAGCTCGCCGAAACCAAGGTTCATCGAGAAGTCTCCTCTTCTGGCAAGCTAGCACGGAGATGCTTCCCGCGCACTTCATCCCGCACGGCCGTCCCCTGATCCTCGGGCACCGCGGCGCCTCCGCGGAAGCGCCCGAGAACACCATCGCCGCCTTCTCGCTGGCGCTCGCGCAGGGAGCTGACGGCGTGGAGCTGGACGCCCAGCGGTGCGCCTCCGGAGAGGTGGTGGTCCTCCACGACTCGTCGCTGGTGCGAACCACGGGGTTCTCGGCGCTGGTCACGCAGGCGTCGTGGACGGTGGTGCGCACGCTCGACGCCGGATCCTGGAAGTCGCAGCGGTTCCGCGGCGAGCGCGTCCCGCTGCTCTCCGAGGTCCTGGAAGCCTTCCCGCGCCTGGTCAACGTGGAGCTCAAGTGCGAGGCGGCCGACGACGCGGGACTCACCGCCGAGGTGGTCCGCGTGGTGCGCGCGGCGAAGGCGGAGGATCGGGTGCTGCTCAGCTCCTTCAACGTCGCCTGCCTCTGGAAGGCGCGGCTGATGGCCGGCCGGATCCCCCGTGCGCTGCTCTTCGAACAGGAGCAGCGCTGGCTTCTCCGGTCCGGCGCGCTCGCGCCCTTGCTCGGCGTACAGGCGATGCACCCGGAGCACGTGCTCGCCACGCCGGACCGCGTCTCCGGCTGGCGGCGGCGCGGGTATTCGGTGGGCTGCTGGACGGTGGACGACCCGGACGCGGCCGCGCGCCTGCATCAGAGCGGGGTCACGAGCGTGATCACGAACTGGCCGGGGAGAGTCCGGAACCGCTGGCCTGGCTAGAACGTCGCGCCGAACCGGCCCGCCAGGCTCCACAGGCGCACGAAGTTGCTGCCTGCGGAAACGCCGTCCTGGATCTCGTTGGTGCCCCACGACACGGAGCCTTCGATCCCCGCCACCACGCTGCCGACCACCATGCGGGCGCCGGCGACCGCGCGCCAGTAGCGGTTGTTGAAGAGCGTGATCGGGTGGAAGACCTGGTCGTCGATGCCCGGGCGCGCCTGGTCCTCCGCGGTCGGCTTGAAGTCGATCGCGGCGGAGAAGGCGTTGACCATCGCCAGGCCGAAGGATCCGTAGGGCTGGACCTTCATCATCCCGCCGACGCCGAAGCTCTTCGACACCAGAGCGTCGGCCCCTGCCGAGGCGAGGTCGAGATCCTGCGCACCGACCACGCGCGTTCCCCAGACGCGCAGCGCGACGTCGGGACCGGAAGTCAGGCCTTCAGTGACGGCCCACCTCAGCTCGCCGGAGATCGCCATGATCTCGGAGTCGGTCAGCCACTGGACCGCCGCCCCCAGCTCAAACGAGCCGCCCAGGCCCTTGCGCACCGTCACCGCGGGCATGACCAGGACGGAGGGCGGCGGATTGACCGAGGGCCAGGTGTCCGCGCCGAGGTGCAGGAAGGCCTGGTTCGAGCCGATGCCCACCTCGAAGCCGGCCTGGCCGGTGGTGGCCGCGGGCTCCTGGAAGGCCGGGATGAACGCCAGGCCCAGGGTGCTGGCCATCCGGTGGAAGTGCGCTTGCGCGCCGGGGACGCCAGGCTGGGCGGGATCGCCCGCGCTGCCGTCGCAGATCGTGCACGGCATCGCGTCCGGGTGGCCGAGCCGCCAGAGCTGCAGGTCGTTGCCGCCCGCGCGCGCTGCCCCCGCGAGGAGCAGGATGACCGCGAAGATCCGCACGCACGATTCGTATCAGCGAATCCCGGGGTCCTCAAAAAAGCCGCCGCGACTCAAACCGTGGAAAACAGTGCCTTAATTGAGATTGATTCTCGAGGCCTTCAGGCTGAGCTGCGACCCCGCCTTGATGGTGCACTTGTCCGACACGTTCAGGTCGAACGTGCTCCCGATGTCGATCTTCCCGGTCTTGCTGGTCTTGATCTCCAGGTCCTCGCACTCCAGCAGGATCTTCTTCTCCGCCTTGATCTCGACGTCGCCTTCCTTCGCCTCGATGATGAACTTCTTCCCGCTCACGTCGAAGGTGACGCTGCGGTTCCCGCTCTTGTCGGCGATCACGATCTTCTCGGAGCCGCTCTTGTCGTCGAGGATGATCTTGTGTCCCGACCTGGTCTGGATCATCACCGTGGTGTTCTCGTCCGTGTAGGCGCCCTGCATCGGCTTGTCCTTGCCGTTCCAGAGCGAGCCGATCACGTACGGGGTGTGCGCCTCCCCGCGCTCGAAGGCGACCAGCACCTCGTCGTTCACGTGGGGCAGCCAGTAGAAGCCGCGGCCGGCGCCGGCGGCCGGCTGGGCGACCCGGCACCAGGTGGACTCGGGGCTGGTGGGAAGCCGCGGGAACTTCACCTTCACCCGGCCCAGCTTGTCGGGGTCCTTCACGTTGGTGACGATCCCGATCTCGACGCCGAACTGCCGGGAGTCCGCCGTGGTGGCGGTCTCGTGCGCCTTCTCGACCAGCTTGTAGAGGTTCTCGCTCACGGAGGGGCCCTGCCTGTTCCTAGAGGATGGGCGGCAGCGTCAGCACGGTGCCGGGCTTCACGTCGCGCGGATCGTCGATGCCGTTCGCGTCGGCGATCCGGCGCCACTCGCCGGGATCGTCGTACTCCTCGCTGGCGATCAAGGCCAGCGTCTCTCCCGACTTGAGCGTGCGCCGCTTGGTGTGGTCGGGCGAGTTGCGCGGGTTCCTCTCCAGCTGCTCCTTCGCGGTCATCGCCTCCTTCATCGAGACGTTGGCGGTGGCCCGGCACGGTTTGCCGTCCGGCAGGAACATCGTGTAGCGCACGGTCAGGGTCTCGACGACTCCTTTGAAGGTGAACCCGCCCCAGGCGAACATCACCAGCGGCGGCCGGTGCTTGTCCGGGTTCACCATCGCCAGGTTGAGGATCTTCCCGGTGTGCTCGGCCCGGACGTCCTTCTTGTCCTCGTAGGTGTCGAAGAAGAGCTCGACGTTGAGCACCATCGGGTTGCCGCTGGTGAACTCCTGCTCCGGCAAGTCGAGGCCCGGGGCCTTGTGCGGCTCCCACTGGACGCTCTTCTGCACCGAGTACTCCTTCGGGTTGAAGAGCACGTCCCAGGACTCGGCGGTGTCGACGTTGGTCAGCTTGGCTTTTTCGAGCGTGGCCATGATGGCTCCTTGCGATCCTCAGCCGCCGAACCGCTCGCGATCGCTCTGGATGCGGCGGCGGATGCGATGGTAGATGCGCTGCGCGATGGCGTCCACGGAGCCCTCGATCTTCGAGTGGCTCACCGGCTCGTCCGCGTCCTTCACGCGCTCCTGGGCGGGATGCCCGGGACCGCGCCCGCGCGCGTGCGGCGTCTCGGCTCCGCCCCGGGCCACCGACGACATGCTCTCGAGCGGCGGCGGAGAGGGCGGGATGGCCGCCACGATCGACATCTCGACCGCCTCGGCCCGCGCGCGAGCGGCGGCGCTCGCGCTCACCGTCCCTGCCGCACCGCTCGGGCTCATCGCGATGTAGGCCGGCGCGCTGGTCGACGGCGCGGGAGGCGGAGCGGGCGCGACGAGCGTCGCGCCGGATGCGTCGAGCTGGCGCGCCACGCTGCTCATCGCCTGGGCGGAAGCCTCGCGGTCCGCGACCAGGCCGCCGGGGACGTTTTCCTGAGATGCGCCGGCGACCAGGATCGACCGCCAGATCGAGGCGGCGGAGTTGGCGGCGCGCACGCCCGTCTGCGCGGCAGCGGTTGCCGTGGTCGCCTCGCGATCGAGCCCCGGCGAGAGGCCTTCCGTGCCCGAGGACCACCAGAGCGGCGCGCCGACGAATCGGAAGCGGAGCGCGACGGGGAGCTGCGGACGGCGCATGTGCGAGGACCCGCCCAGCTCCAACCCACCGAGGGTCTGCGGCTGGTCGCGGTGGTGGGCGGCGTAGGACCACTGCCGGTACCCGGGCGCGCTGACCCGGTGGCTGCTCCACATCCCCGGCGGCAGGCCGACCGGGATCTCCTTCGTAGAGGCGGGGCCGGGAATCTTGCCCGCGGCGGGCTTCGCTGCCTGCGCCGCGCCCGTGATCGGGTACGGCGTCGGCGAGACAACGGCCCCGCCTTGCGGCGTCAAGGCGACGTGCGGACCGCCAATGACCAGGCTCTGCGAACCTTGCGCCGTCACCGGCTGACTGAACGGCGGGGTGGAGACCGAGACCGACCGCGAAGAGGAGACGGCGGGCGGCCGCGCCGGCGGCAAGCTGGCGGTCGAGGACGGCGCGAGCGTCGAGGGCGCCGGTGAGCCCGGAGAGGAAAGCGGCGATGCTCCCGACACCAGCGTGGACACGTCGGCACCCTGGAGCGGTGCGCCGATCCGGATGCGGCCGCGCGTTGCCGGCGCGTCGGGCTCGTCCACCGGTACCCGGCCCAGGAAATGGCTGCCACCGCGTGTCGACGCGGTGACGGTGCCCGAGGGACGGGGTGCGACGTTCAAGGCCGTCGGCCCGGAGATCTCGACGGCGGCGATCCCGGGCGGAGCGCCGGCGGTCAGATCGAGCGGGCCGCCACCCGGAATGACCAGCTGGTAGGAACCGAGCGGCGGAGCGTAACCCGCGGGAGCGACCGGCGAGGCCATGATCTGCGCCGTTTCGGAGATGGCGCCGCGACCCATCTGCGCCCAGAGCGGCAGAGGGATCACGATCTCGTCCTCGCCGGCCCTCGGCGCGCGGGAGGCCGCCGCAAGCTCGAGCTCGTCCGCGAACGACGGTGTGGCGGGAACGGACGCAAGCAGCAGCCGTCCCTGACCCGCCGTGGCGTCGCCACCCTGCGCCACAGCCGCGCGGAGCAGGAAAGGCACGCCGGAGACGCCGGCACCGCCCGTGGACAGCGGCGTCGCCGCGACCAGATCGAAGGCCGGCGCCACGTTCTGCGAGATCGGGGCGCGCAGCGGCGGCGCACGGAACCACTCGATGGAGGGTGCCACGGCCGCCGCCGGCGCCGTCGCGACCGGCGCCGCGACCCAGGTGTCGAGCGCGTCGGTCAGGTCGCGGCCGACGTGCATCTCGGAGTGGTTGGGGAAAGGGATCGACAGCAAGAAACGCGTCGTGCCGCTCGGGGCGGTCACCGGCCCCGCCATCCGGACGGTCGTTCGCCGCTCGTCGAGCGCGGAGAGCTGCAGCGATTCGCCCGCGCCGATCGCGTCGGGGGCCGATCGCACCCAGACCCGCGGCTGCGTCTCGCCCTGGTCAGCGACGGGCGGCGGCGCGCGCCAGGAACCGAAGAGCGGAGCGCTGCCTGTCGGTGCGCCGACGGTATCGGCCAGAGGCTGGCGCCGCGCGACGCGCAGCTTGTACGCGCGCGCGGCCGCAGTGCGCTCGAGAGCGGCCTGCAGGGTCTGCACCACCGGGTAGGGCACCGCACCCGCCTTCGACCCGGGAGCCGGCGGCGTGACCGCCACGCTCGGACCCGACGTGGAGGCCGCGTGCCCCCCGGACGACACCGGCTGCGGCGCGTCCGGCCGGACGCTGACCGCGAGGCGCACCATTGCCGGCGCCCCGTTGAGTACGATCGTCCCATCGAGCGCGCGGAACGCGATCACCGGCGACCCGGCGAGCTGCAGCGCCTGCCGGTCCGGAACGGCGAACCGGTTCGCGACCACAGGCGCCGGGGTCACCGCTTCAGGACGATCGAGAGCGGCCCGGTGTGCGGTTGCCAGCCGCGCCTCGCCGACCGTGAGCGCCCAGTCTGCCCAAGGGTCGCCGGTCATCTCGCCGAGCTGGAGCGGCCGCGCCATCACCGGCGGTCGGACTGCGGCGGCCGGCGCGGCCTCCGGGCGGAAGGCCTGCTCCGGCTGGACCCAGAACCGATCCTCCCGGCCGACGGCGGGAACCAGCTTCGCCCCCTCCACGAGAGCACGGGCGAGCTCGTCTCCACCGAGAGCGCGCACCGGGGCGGCTTCCGAGCGGACCGCGGCCAGCGCCTCGCCCTGCGCCAGCGCGCGCTCTCCGGCGCCCAGCGGAGCCGCGCCGTCCACCACCGCCACCACGCCCCCCGCCTCGATGGAGAATCGCCGCGCGGCGGACCGGGCCTGCTGGCCCAGCATCCGCTCCCACCGGCTGGCCGCGCCGATGCGCGCCCGCGCCAGCGAGCCGTCGGGCATTTGCAGCACCAGGACCGGAGGCGCGGCCTGGACTTCGGGCGCGCCCACGGCCGGCGCCGGACGAGCCAGCCGCGGATCCTGCCGCAGCGCCCGCTCCTCGCGGGCGGGAGTCATCGCCTGCCGGACCGGATTGAAGAAGACGAGACGCCGCGCCGGCGCCTCCACCGCGGGCGCCGAGATCTGATGGAGGATCAGGCCCTCGAGCGTGCGGGCAACCTGCTTCACGTCCACGCCCACCACGTCGCCGCTCTTGCGGACCAGATACCCGCGCGGCTCGACCCCGACGCGGTCCGGCCGCTTCACCACCGCGGCCTCCAGCGCCCGGGCCACCGCGTCCTCGCTGCGCAGCGTGAACTGGCCGAACTCGGAGACCACGACCAGGTGGTCGCGATCCTCGACGATCACGTACTCAAGCCGGTTGAGATCGAACTCGTAGGCGTGCAGCCGCTGCGCGGCCCGGCGCACCACGCCTTCGGCCAGCGTGGGCGGCTCGTGCAGCCGATCGAAGCCGGAGAAGAAGCGATCCGCGAAGTCTTCCTCGGGGACGTGCGCGTCGAAGGCGTGGGCGATGTGGGCGGCGAACTCCTCCGCGTCGAGGAGCGCGGGCTCCTCGGCGAACCGGTCCATCGACCGCCAGAGGATCTGCTCCAGCGAAGGCGCTTCGATCTGGGTGGTGCTTTCGGACACGTCCGCTCCAGCGCGAGGCGGCTACGCCTTGGTCAGCTTCTCCACCGCCAGCTCGAGCATCTCGCACATGGCCTGCCCGGTGCTGGCGTCGAACTCGGACATCTCCCAGCGCACCGGCCAGGCCTTCTGGAAGTTCCACCGGCCGACCTCGGTCTTGCCGTCCGCCGCGAGCGCGACCAAAGAGCCGTTGCGGCGGGCGATCTTCTTGGTGCCCGAGGAGGCGATCTCGTCGCGCCACTTGAAGAGCGCGGGATCGGAGACGAACCCCTTGGTGAGCACGATGTTGGCCGCCTTGGTAGGGCCGATCAGCTTCCGCACCGTCTCGTTGTCGCCGCCTTCCTGGTACTCGAAGACCTCGCTCTCGGTCTTGAGGCCGGAGCACTTGCGGAACGCGGCGCTGTCGATCGAGTCGACCTCCACGCGGAAGAACGCGATCGCGTGGTGATCCTTGCGGACGCTGGCCATCTGGATTCCCCCCAAAAAACAAGAGTAGAACTCAACCGTAGTTCAGTATATCAGGTTTGAACACGCTTGCCTAGGGGGTAGGCAAACGAGCGCCGCTAACCTGCCGCAGCGGCCGCCGCGGCCGGCTCGGGTGCATCCGTACGCTCGCGGGTCCACTGGTGAATCCGGACGACGATGAACTCGGCCGGCTTCACCGGCGAGATCCCGATCTCGCAGACCAGCTCCCCGGCGTCGCGCGCCTCGGGCGGGTTGGTCTCCTCGTCGCACTTCACGTAGTACGCCTCGTCCTGGGTGGCGCCGACCAGCGCGCCCTCCTTCCAGAGGTCGCCGAGGAACACGTCGACCGAGCGGATGATCTTCTTCCACAGCGTCGGCTCGTTGGGCTCGAACACCACCCACTGTGCGTACTTCTCCACGCTGCGGCGGACGAGGATGAAGAGCCGGCGCACGTTGATCTGCACGAACGCCGGGTCGGAGCTGAGCGTGCGCGCCCCCCAGATGCGGATCCCCCGCCCGGGGAACGACGCCAGCGTGTTCACCCGGCGATCGAAGGCGACGTCGCGGTCGCGCTTCCGCAGCCGCTGCGCCACGTCCACCAGCCCCTGCAGGGCCTGGTTGGCGGGAGCGCGGTGCACGCCCTCCTGCCGGTCGGTCTGCGCGATCAGCCCGGCGATGTGGCCGGAGGGCGGGACCTCGGCGAGCACGTCCTGTCGCTTGCGCACCTTGATGTAGGGGAAATAGAAGCTCGCGTGCGAGGAGTCGAAGTGCGCGCGCCAGGCGATCGCGTCCTGCAGGCCGTGACCGGGCAGCGGATCGAGCAGGCAGAACCGCTCGTGCAGCCTCTCGCAGTGGTCGACCATCGCGCGCTGCACCGCCAGCACGTGCGCGGGCTGCTGGAAGCCGACCGAGCGGCGGTAGTGGTACATGAGGTCGGGCGCCACCACCAGGTCCACGTCGTCGATGCGCTCCAGCGCCATCAGGCCGCGCGGCTCGATGCCTTGCTGGCCGATGAAGTCGTCCGGCATGGGATCGAGGCCGCTGCCGGGGGCGACGTTGACCACGTAGGCGCTGCGGCCACCGTTGTCGAAGAAGCCGCGCAGCGCATGCGTCATGTGGCTGTCGGCCGCGCCGAACACCTTCTCGTACTGCTCGAACGATCCGATCCGGGTGGGCTGGTGCCGCGGTCCCTGGTCGGTGACTCCGAGGAAGGCGGTGACGCCAGTCTCGACGCGCTCGAGCGGCAGGTAGCGGTCACCCGCAGACTCGATGTGCACGCCGGGTGACTTGTACAAGCTGGTCATGGATCCTCCGGATCCTACAAACTCGAGCCGCCATTGCCGGAGCCTTTGGACGCCTCGTTGATGCGCTTGTTGATCTCGGAGATCTCCTTGATCCACATGTGGCGCTCCTTGTGCTCCATCTCGAGGATGTCGTCCATGCCCCAATGAAAGTGGTACGCGATGTAGGCTACCTCGCCGGAGAGCTTGTCCAACGGGTAGCTTACGATTCCCCCAGCGCCGTGGCCCCCGTTCCGATGTCGACCTGGAACTCCTGGCCGCAGCTCGGGCACTTCGCGCCCACATTCGCCGTGCCGCTCTCGTTGATCTGCCGGTAGAATTCTTGAAGATACGAGAGATCGGCGGAGAACAGGCCCTCGACGATGGCGGGGTTCAACTCGCCTTCCTTCAGATCGCCGAGCTTCACGATCACGCGCGAGAGCAGGATGATCACCAGGTAGGCGCGGTTGTTCTTCACCCGGAAATCCTGCAGCGGGATGATCTCGTCCTTGGCGGTGGCCAGGCGCATCACGCCCTTGCGGTGCAGGTTGCCCTGCTCGTCGACGTAGCCCTTGGGAAGCGTGAACTCGAACTCGGTCTTGAACGCCATCGCGGTCGAACCCCCTCAACCTCTGGGGGACACGAATCGCGGCTCCGCCGCTCATCATGTCCCCTACACTGCTGGCCCCGAGGGCCTCCCGGGATCGACCGGGGGACGCGCTCGGGGCCTTCCTGCCGAGTATACAGACCAGAAGCAAAAGCGCGCGTAGCGGCCCCGCACCTCCGGTGCGGGGTGCCCGCTACGCGATCGTGTACTCCTCGAAGATGATCTCCAGCTTCTCGGTGGCGTGTCCCGACGACTTCGAGTTCAGGGCCGGGCCGTGCCACTTGGCGGGGAAGCACTGGAAGAAGTTGATCCGCTTCGCCTCGTCGCCCTTGTCGTTCTGGAAGATCACCGAGACGCTGCGGCGGTCGGTCTTGCCGTTGATGACCGCGCTGCGCCACGTGTAGAACTCCTTGGTCGAGGAGAAGTCGCGCTCCACGATGATCTTGCCGGGCTTGAGCACGCCGGGCCGGCAGTGGGTCATCATGTCCTCGCCGTCGTTGTACTCGACCACCTCCGCCTCGAACTCGATCCCGTCCACCTTGTGGACGCCGCCGACGGTCACGCTGTCGATCTCGAGCCCGAACCGGTGGCTGAGGTGGAAGTCGCCGCTGGTCTTCGTCAACCCCTTCAGGGTGTCCCGCGAGAATTTGATTGCCATGTTGGTCGCTCCGTAAGTGTTCTTGAGGTTGAAGGGATCAGGCGAAGTCGACCTTCTCGTACATGATCTCGAGCGCCTCGCTCACGTGCCCGGAGGCGCGCGCGTTCAGGCCCGAGAGCCGCCACTTCTTCGGCCAGCACTCGTGCAGGTTCACCCGCGACGACTCGGTGCCGTCGTCGCTGAGGTAGACGATGCTGATGCTCTTGCGCTCGACGTTGCCCTCGTAGACCTTCTTGAACCAGTCCATGAACTCGGTGTTCGAGGACCAGTCCCGCTCCAGGGTGAGCGTCCCCACCCGCTGGCGGCCCGGCCGGATCCTCTGGTGCGGATCGTCGGCGTCCTGGTAGGTCACCATCTCGTGCTCGTGCTCCAGGCCGTCCACCCGGTGCACGCCGCCGATGGTCACTCCCTCGATCTCGACGCTGAACCGGCTCTGCTGGTTGAAGTCACCGGCCGAGTTCTTCGTCGTCCCCTTGAGAACGTCACGGCTGAACTTCACTGCCATTCGCTGCTCCTGTCCTGGCCCCCGCAGGGGCCGTGCACTGCGATCCGGTCGCGAGTCCCCCCGCCCCGGGCTTCCACTTCAAATCGTCGGACCGCCCCCTCGAGCGCGTCCCCGGGGGCGGCGGTGGAGCCCGCCCCCGGGACGCCTTCCCCCTCCGTTACTTCGCTTGCCCTGCCATCTGGCCGATGCGGAAGATCACGAACTCCGCCGGCTTCACCGGAGCGATGCCGATCTCGCAGACCATCTGGCCGGCGTCGACCACCTCCGGCGGGTTGGTCTCCGAGTCGCACTTCACGTAGAACGCCTCCTCCGGCGTCTTGCCCATCAGCGCGCCCGAGTTGTAGATGCGCAAGAGGAACGCGGTGATGTTACGCGTCACCCTCTTCCACAGCGTCTCGTCGTTCGGCTCGAACACCACCCACTGCGTGCCGATCTCGATCGACTGCTCCACCATCAGGAACAGGCGGCGGACGTTGATGTAGCGCCACGACGGATCGCTGGACACCGTGCGGGCCCCCCAGACGCGGATGCCGCGGTCGCCCATGTTCCGGATGCAGTTGATCCCGCGCGGGTTCATGAAGTCCTGCTCGGCCCGCGAGATGGTGTACTTGAGGCCCAAGGCGCCGCGGACGATCTCGTTCGCGGGAGCCTTGTGCACGCCGCGCTCCGCGTCGGAGCGGGCGTAGATGCCGGCCATGTGGCCCGAGGGCGGAACGAAGATGTTCCCCTTCTCGGGGTCGTACACCTGGATCCAGGGGAAGTAGTACGCCGCATACTGCGAGTCGCGCGGCTTGGGCATCTTTGCGATGCCATCCCTGCCCAGCTCTTCAGCCGAGTCGAGGATCGCGAAGCGGTACTTGTTGTTCTCGCAGTGCGAGATCACCGCGTCCTGGATCGCCGAGTCCGTCTGGCCCGGGGCTGCGACCAGCGAGATCTCCGGGATGTCGTTGAAGACGTTGAGGCCCGTGCGGCGTCCGGGGCCCTCGTCCTTGCCGATGTACAGCGCCGGGCTCGCGGCGGCCGGTGCAGCCGGGGCAGCCGAGGCCGCGGGGGCAGCTGCAGGCTTGCCGCCTTCGGCAGCCTTCTTCGCCTCCGCTTCCTTCTTCTCCGCTTCCTTGGCCGCCTGCTCCGCCGACACCGTCCTGGGAGAGACGTTGCAGACGAAGGCCTTGGTGCCGCCGTTGTTGAAGAACCCGTAGAGGGCGTGTGCCAGGAGGGTCGAGTGCGAGAAGTCGCCGAAGGTCCGGGTGTACTGCGCCCAGTTGGTGATCAGCACCGCCTCGTTGGTGGGGCCGACCGACGACTCGCCGATGAACGCCGCGGTCGAAGTCCCGACTGCCTCGATGGGCTTCGAACCACGGTCGACCTCCTCGATATACACGCCAGGTGACAGATACGACGTTGCCATTTACAGCTCCTTACGTTCGGTGGTTGGAGACCGCACAAGGGAGGCGGCCTCGCGTGGGAGATTGCGCTTGTTTCCTCTTCGTGATGACCACAGGTCGAACGAACTTCCCCCTCTTCCAGGGAATCACTTCCGCGGCGGAGACACGATCTTCGGTGGCTTCGCCTCCACCCCCAGCTCCCTGGCGCTCACGCTGCCCGGGGGTGGCCTTAGCTGATCGAACACGTCGATGTGGCGCTCGCGGACGCGCTTGCTGCGCCCGAGCTCGCGGCCGGAGAACAGCCGCGCGTCGGTGCGGTAGCCCACCGCGACCCGCGCGTTCTGGCCCAGGCCGGCGAACACGGCGGACGCGGTCTCCAGCGTGAACTCGGTGTCGTGGTTGACGGGAAGCGCGTCCTGCCGGAGGAAGGAGTCTCCGAGGAGCTGCTCGCCCGAGAGCTTCGGGTGATCGAGGAACGCCTTCATGCCCAGCGCGAGGATCTCGTGCTCGTCGGCGAGGTCATCGGCGGCCGCGGTGAGCAGGTAGCGCAGGCCCATCTCGAGCGGGCGCGCGTAGCGAACCACGTACGTCTCGCCCTTCTCGTCGGTGATCTCCTCCTCGAGGTGCCAGTTCTCGCTCGTGCGCACGTCGATGGTGGGCCGGAGATCGTAGAGGTACAGGATCAGGCAGGGCGCGTTCTTCCGCAGGAACTCGGCAGTTGGCGCGGCGAGATGGGCCTTCGCCTTGCTTCGCTGCGTGGACAACTCGGCGCGGAGAACGCCGAGAAGGCTCTGGCCGACGTCACGAATGACCTGGTGCTTGGGCATGAAAGACAGACCGCTACCTTAGGAGTGACTCTCCCGAAGTGAGTGCAGAGGTGAGGGGGCTTCCGCCATTTTGGGAGATTTCCCTCTAGAGTCAAGCAGCCCGCGGGAGTTTCGGTTGGCGCGCTGCGTCCTGCTTTGCTGATTCATGAATGAATTCAATCGTCGAGGGCTCCCGCAGTGGAGAGCTATTCCTCGATGTCGGCGCTGTCGTCCGACTTGACCGGCGGCTCGTGCTTCTCGTCCGCGGCGCGCTGGAGATCCGCGAGCTTCTTCGCCGCGTCCTCCTCGACGCCTCTGGCCTTTGCGAGCTTCTTGCCGCCTTCGGTGCCGAGCGCGGCCACCTCGGCCTTCTCCGTTGCGACCTCCTGCGCGCTCTGCGGCAGGTCCTTGCCGGTGGCCGCGGCGGCCGCGCCCTGGTGCGCCGTGTCCGCGATGGATCCGAGGGGGCCGGGCGGCGCGGCGGCCGAGGCGAGCTTCGTTCCCTCCTCGAGCGCCGTCGCGCCGGGCTCCGCCGCCGCGCTCTTGGCCGTGGAGGCCGCGGCAGCGACGGCGCCGAGCGTCCCGCCGCCGGCGGCAGCGGCCGTTTCCGCCGCGCCAGTTCCCGGCGCTCCGGCTACGGTGGGGACCGCAGGCGCTTGCGGCGCGGCGCCTTCCGCCTGCGCCGCCGCATCCTTCGCCTTGGAGAGCACTCCCGGCTCGGGGACCTCCGGCACCTCGGGAACGCGCGGAGCTCGCTCGGTTCCAGCGCGCGGCAGGTCCGGGATCCCCGGCGCGCCCGGCGTTTCGAGGCCGGCCTTGACGTCGGGTGTCTTGATTTCCGGGGGTTTGACGTCCGGCAACGCGACGTCGGGAGCCCGCGCGCCTGCGGCCTCCCTCGCTGCACCTGCCGGCGCCGCGCCCGCCGCGCCCGCTCCTTGCTGCGCCGCGCCGGCCGCGCCTTGCGCGGCTCCTGCCGCCCCTGCTCCCTGCTGCGCCGCTCCAGCCGCGCCCTGCGCTGCTCCCGCCGCCCCTGCTCCCTGCTGCGCCGCGCCGGCCGCGCCCTGCGCTGCTCCCGCCGCCCCTGCTCCCTGCTGCGCCGCTCCGGCCGCGCCTTGCGCTGCTCCGGCCGCCCCTGCTCCCTGCTGCGCCGCTCCGGCCGCGCCCTGCGCTGCTCCCGCCGCGCCCGCCCCTTGCTGCGCCGCTCCCGCCGCCCCCGCGCCCTGCTGCGCCGCTCCCGCGCCCTTCGCGCCACCCGCCGCGCCCGGCTCCTCCTTGGGAGGCTCCTTGCGGCCGGCGGCCTGCGCCGAGGTCTGCTGGCTCTGCTGCGCGGAAGAGCTGGCGTTGTTCGAGGCGCTCGCGGTCGCCTGTTGCGAGGACTGCGCCGCCCCCGCGTTCTTCTTCGCGTCGGCCGTGTTGCCCTGGGCCGCGCTGTCCACCGCGCTCTGCGCCTTGTCGGCCGTCTCCTGCGCCTTCTTTGCCGCCTTCTCCAGCTCGCCGATGGCCGCCAGCGCGGTTTCCTTCGCGCGCTCGTCGTCGGGCACCTTGGCCGCGCCGATCGCGGCGCCCCTCGCGTCGGAGCCGTTCTTCGTCGCGGACTCCGCCGCGGAGGTGGCGCTCTGCGCCGCCGAGGACGCGGCGTCGATGGCTTCGGCCACTCCGGGCCGCATCGGGATCGAGCGGAACAGGGCCTTGTTCTGCTCGATCCGCTTCTTTGCCTCCGCCAGCGCCGCCTGCGCGCGCCGCACGGCCTCGGCCGCCTTCTCGGTGATCTTCTCCGCCTCGGCGGCGATCTCCTTCTCGTGCTCCTTGAGCGTCTTCTTCGCTTCGCCTTCCGCCTTGCTCGCCTCGTCGTATCCCTTCTGCAGCTGTGAGAAGGCGCCGTCGAGGTGATCGCGGACCTCCGGGATGCGCGAGACCAGGTCTTTCAAGGTCCCGCGCTGCTTCTGGGCGTCGTCGAAGGCGCCCTTCGCCTTGCCGTACGCCTCCGCCACCTGGTCGATGGCGCCGCGCGCTTGCGACATGAGGATGCCGGCGCTCTTGTCGATCGAGACGCCGCTCTTCTGGATCGTGTCCGAGAGCGGCCCCTGCATCTTCTGCCCCGCCTCGTGGATCTTCCCGTACTGATCCTTGAGCTTGCCGAGGAACTGCTTGGTCTGCTCCTCGTGCTTGTCCTTCTCCTGGTCGTGCGCGCTGGAGAGAGCGTCGTGCTGCGCCTCGGCCGTCTTCGCGTGCTCGTCGGCCTTCTTGACCGGGTTGTTCTGCACCTCGCCGGCGGCCGCGACGCTCTGGT
The DNA here is from genome assembly GCA_035635635.1 of Myxococcales bacterium. Classification (GTDB taxonomy): domain Bacteria; phylum Myxococcota; class Myxococcia; order Myxococcales; family 40CM-4-68-19; genus 40CM-4-68-19. The sequence continues at coordinate 14,975 of DASQAS010000235.1, forward strand.
CGGCGCTGCCCGCCGCCGCGTCGGTGCCCATCGCGAGATGCATGAGCATGTCGGTTCCGGCCTTGCCTCCGGCCGCCTTGAAGTCCTCGCCCAGCTTCTTCAGCTCCTCCTTCGCGTCGGCGATCGCCTTCTGCATCACTTCCTTGAGCTGCTGGGTCGCCTCGGCCTGCGTCGCGCTCTCGCTCTCCTTCAGGTCCCACGAGGTGGTTGCCGTCTCCAGCGCCTTCTCCAGCACCTTCTCGGCGCCCTTCATCACCTCGTCCTCGAGCTTCTTGATCAGCCGGTCGATGGCCTCGGAGATCTTCTTCTTCATCTCCTCCGCGATCTGGTCCAGCTGCTTCTTCGCCTCGTCCCACACCTTGGCGAAGAGGTCCTCGCTCTCTTTCTGCGCCGCCTGGGCTTCCTTGAGCGAGCCGCCCTTCAGCTCCTGCAGCGCCTCCTTCGCCTTGGACAGGAGCTGCGTCGCCGTGTCCAGCGCCTGCTTCGCCTGATCGACCAGGGGCTGCCCGACCGCCTGCGCGCGCTTGGGGACCTTCTCCGAGAGCTCCTTCAATCTCGCGGCCGCCTCGTCGTAGGCGGCCTGGCATTGCGCGACCACCTTGTCCGCCTCGTCCACCGCCTTCTGGCAGGCGGCCTCGTCGCCGCGCAGCGCCGCCTCGGCGCCGTCCTTCGCGTGCTTGACCAGCTCGTCGACGGCCTTCAAGGCCCCGGAGACCTTCTCCTGCGTCTTGTCCACGCCGTCCGCGATGGCCTTCTCCGCGGCGCCGCCCTTCTCCTCGAATTCCTTCTTCGCGTCGCCGAGGCCGGCGTCCGCCGCTTTCGCGGATTCGTCCGCGTGCTTCTTCGCCTCTTCCAGCGCCGACTTGCCGAGCTCGCCCGCGGCCGCCACCGCCTTGTCCAGCAGCTTCTTCGCCGTCTCGTAGGCGAGCTTGGCCTGATCGACGAGGGGCTGGCCGGCCTTCTCCGCCCGTGAGGGCATCTCCTTCTTCAGCGCCTCGAAGGCCTTCTGCGCGTCCTGGTAGGCCTTCTCGCAGGCGGCGAAGACGCCCTGCGCCTGCGCCACGGCCTGCTCGGCATCGCTCTTGGCCCAGGCATACGCCTTGTCCGCGGCGACCTTCCCGTGCTGCTGCAGCTCCTGCGCCTTGGCCAGGGCCGCTTCCACTTCCTTCTTGGTCTCGTCGACCAGCGGGCCCACCGTGCCCTGGGCCTTGGCGCCCGCGTCGTCCAGCGCCTTCTTGGTGGCGTCGAGCCCGGCCTTGGTCGCCTCGGAAGTGTCCGCCGCGGTCTTCTCCGCCTGCGGCAGCTCGCTCTGCCCGAGCTCGCCCGCGGCCTGCTCGGCCTTCTGCAGGACCTGCTTCGCGATCTCGAGCGCCTCCTTGGACTTGTCCGCCAGCGGCTGGCCGGCGGCCTTCCCCTTCTCGCCGCTCTTCTGCGCCAGCTCGTCGAGCTTCTGTTTCGCGGCCGCGTGCGCCTTCTCGCATTCGACGTAGGTGGAGCGCGCCTGCGCGAGCGCCTTGTCCGCCTCGGGCTTCGACCACGCCCAGGCCTGGTCCGCGGCGGTCTTGCTCTGTTCCTGCAGCTCCTTTGCCTTGGCGAGGGCGGACTCGACCTGGCTGCCGGCCTCGCCGCCCAGCCTGCCGATCTCGTCCTTCGCCTTGGCGGACGCGTCCTCGAACGCCTTGGTGGCCACGTCGATCTCGCCGGCGACGGCGGTCCGCGCGTCGTCCGCGAGCCTGGTCGCTTCATCGAGGGCGCTCTGGACCTGCCCGTTCACGGCGGCCTTGGCGCGCTGGACCACGTCCTCCGCCTTCGACCGCGCCGCCTTGACCTTGTCGACCGTGCCTTGGAGCGCGTCGCGCACCGACTGCGGCAGCGCCGCGTACGCCTTCTCCGCGGCCTGCACGCAGGCATCCATCTCGGCGCGCGCGCCCTCGGAGGTCTGGGTGGCCTCCTCGATCTTCGCCTGCCCGCCCGGAACGTCCTTCCGATCCCGGACCATGGCGAGGGCTTCCTTGGCCTCGGCCAGCGCCTGCTTCGACAGGTCGACCGACTTCTGCCCGTGCTCCTTCGCGCCCTGCGCCTCCTGCGCGAACTCCTTCAGCTTCTCCAGCTCGCCCTTGTGCGCGTCGTAGAACTGCTTCGCCTCGTCGACCTTCTGCTTCGCCTGCTCGGCCAGCTTCTTCGCCTCGTCGGCCGCCTTCCCGATCTGCTTGCCGATCTCCTTGAGCGTCCGCCCGAGGACCGAATCCTCCGCCGGCTTCTTGCTCTTCGAGTCGCCGCCGATCTTGCGCAGCATCTCCTTGACCTTGTCGGCCACGGCCTGGACCGCCTCCTTGACCGATTGCGGAACCTCGTCCTTCGCCTTCTCGGCCGACTGGATGCAGGCCTCCGCCTCGGGCTGCGTCTCCTCGAACAGCTTCTGCGCGGCCTCGCCGTCCTGCTTCGCGCCGTCGAAGTCGTGCTTCTTCACCTTGTCGAGCGCCTGCTTGCACTTCTCGAGCAGCTCCTTCCCTTTGGTATAGGCCTTCTCGCCGTGCTCCTTCGCCGCGTTGGCGTCGGCTAGGAATTCTTTCAGCTGATCGAAGTCGCCTTTGAGCGAGTCGTACTTCTGCTTCGCCTCGTCGAACGTCTTCTTCGCCTCGTCAGCGAGCTTCTTCGCCTCCTCGGCGGCCTTGCCGATGCCCTTCTCGATCTCGTCGACCAGCTTCTGGAACGCGCCCTTCTGTCCGCCGGAGTCCTTGGGCAGAAGCGACTTGACCTTCTCGACGATGGCCTCGACGGCCTTCTTCAGATCCTCGGGGATGTCGTTCAGCGCCTGCTCGGCCTTGGCGTAGCAGTCCTGGGCGGCCTTCTGCGCCTCTTCGAACAGCGTCTTCGCCGCTTCGGCGTCCTTCTTCGCGCCCTCGGTGTCGTGGGCCTCCAGCTTCTTCAGGCCCTCCTTCACCTTGTCGAAGCAGGCCTTCGCCTTCTGGTAGGCGAGCTCGCCGGCCTCTTTCGCCGCCTTCGCCTCCTCGATCACCTTCTTGATCTGCTCGAACTCCTGCCGGTACTGCTCGTACTTCTCCTTGTACTGCTTGACCTTCTCCTCCACCTCGCCCGCGAGCTTCTTCGCCTTCTCGGCCAGCTCGCCGAGCTTCTGCTCCAGGGCGGCCAGCGTCTTGCCCAGCGTGGACTCGCCGTTCCCCATCAGGCCCTTGAGCTTTGCGGCGAGCTGCTCCAGCCCGCCCTTCACCTGTTCGGGAAGCTTCTCGTAGGCCTCCTGCGATTTCTGGTAGCAGGCCTCCGCGTCCTCCTTGGCCTGCTCGAACTTGATCTTCGCCTGCTCGCCCTGGTTCTTCGCGTTGTCGAAGTCGCGCTTCTCCGCGAGCTGCAGCGCCTCCTTGCACTTCGCGATCGCTTCCTTCCCCTCGCCCCAGGCCCTCTCGCCGGTCTGCACCGCGTCCTTCGCGGCCTCGTAGAACTCCTTGAGCTGCTCGAACTCCTTCTTGTACTTGTCGAACTCGGCCTTGACCTGGTCGTAGATCTTCTTCGCCTTCTCGTAGGCTTCCTTGGCCTTGGCGGCGAGCTCGCCGACCCGCGCCTTCACCGCCTCGATGAACTTGCCGAGTGACGACTCCCCCTGCGGGAGCATCTCCTTGATCTTGTCGACGATGGACTGGAGGATCAGCTTGACGCTGTCGGGCAGCTCCTTCTCCACTTCCTGGAGCTTGTCGAAGACGAGCTGCGCTTCGGTCTTCGCCGTCTCGAAGTCGGACTGCGCGGGGTCCACCTCCTTGCCCGCGTCGTCCCACTTCTTGTCCTTCAGGAGCTCGAGGCCCTTCTTGATGTGGTCGAAGCAGGACTTGCCGGCCTTGTACGCCTTCTCGCCGTGCTCCTTGATGTAGAGGCCGGCCTTGATCCACTTGCCGCCGTACTTGTCGACGGCGTCCTCGACCTGCTTCTTGTACTCCTCGAACTTCTGCTTGTACTGGTCGACGGTGCCCTTGACCTGGTCGATCATCCCCTTCGCCTGATCGACCAGTCCCTTCAGCTTGTCGCCGACGTTCTTCGTGATGGTGTCCTTGGCGTTCTGCAGGGCTTCCTTCGCCTTGGCGATGGCGTCCTGCGCCTGCTTGATGGCGTCCTTGGCGGCGTCCAGCACGTTCTGCGCGCCGGCCGCGATCGCGCTGCCGATGCTCTTGCCCGCCGCGTCGCCCGACGACTTCACCGAGCTGATCACCTTGTCCAGCTCACCGCCCAGGCCGTCGATCAGCGATTTGGCCGCCGCCGTCGCCGAGGCGGCGCACATCTCGATCGCGCTCTTGGCCTTGACGATGGCGGCCTGCGCCAGCGTCATGCCCGCCTTGCCCACGGCGATGGCCATGTCGGCCGCGGTCATCAGGGCGGTCTTGAGGCCCTTCACCGCGCTGGAGTCGCTCTGGGTGTGGACGGCATCCAGCGCCGCCGCCTTCACCGCGTCGAACGCGTCCTTCGCGTGCTGGATGGCGTTGCGGGCGATCTCCGTCACCTGCGAGGCGGCCTCGTGCGCCTTGGTGAGCGCCTCGCGGGCGACCTCCTGCGCGGCGTTCGCCGCCTCCTGCGCCGCCTCGCCCACCTTGGCGGTGGCCTGGGCCACGTAGTCCTTGAGTCCGGCGAGGCGGCTCTCCACGCTCTTGAGCGCCGCCTGCGCCACGTCGCCCGCGCCCTGCTTCACCTGGTTGAGCGCGTCCTTGACGTCCTGCCAGACCTGTTTCGCCGCATCCAGCGCCTGCCCCGCGCGCTTGGCCGCCTCGCGCGCCGCCTTCAGCGCCCAGGCCGCGGCGTCCTTGATCTTGTCGGCGATCTCCTGGGCCTTCTTCGCCGCCTCCTGGACGGACTTGGCGAACTTCGCCACGTCCTTGGCGGGCGGCGAGCCCTTCTTGATCGTGTAGCGCTTGGCGCGAAGCTCGGTGGCGTAGCCGGTGTCGACGAAGAAGAGGTGCTCGCTGGAGACGACGTAGTACTGCCCGTCGACGCGCTTGCCGGCCTTCTCCACTTCCACCACGGAGCCGGCGCGGATCTTCGGATCGCCGGTGACGCGGGCCTCGGCGTGCACGAAGGCGCCGGCGCGCTTGTTGAACTCGCTCTTCGCCACCGCCTCGAGCAGGTTCTGCTGGCCGCTCGCCACCGGGACGATCTGCTCGATCTCGCCGAACATCTGCTTGACCAGCTGCGCGCCGGTGACCGTGCCGCCCTGTTTGCCGTACTCGTCGCCGCCCTTGCCCGGGCCGGTCATGTTCTTGGCCTGGCCCGGGTCCCAGCCGGAGGTGGTGATCTTCGAGACCTGGTCGAAGGTGTTCACCTCCTGCACCAGGCGCCCGATGTTCTCGCGCCAGATCAGCTTGGCGGCGGGCTGCTCTCCCAGCTTGGGCTTCTTGAAGAGCAGCTTCTTGTCGTCGACGTACATGCGGAAGCCGGCGATGGCGGCCCGCTGCATGAGGAAGTCGTAGTCGGAGAGGTTGTTCTGGATCACGTAGTCGTGCACGACCTTGCTGTCGTCCACGTCCGCCGTCAGCCCGTGGCGCTGCGCGATCTTGGTCGCCAGATCGCTGTCCTTCACGTCCTGGTACGTCTGCGTCAGCGTGCCCTTGTCGAAGGCGTGGCCCCGGTCCACGCCGGCGATGATCAGCCGGGTCGGGCCCTCGGGGCTGAGCACCATCTCGATGTTCGAGATCTCGCCCTTGCAGACGCTCTCGAGCTGGCCCTGGTAGCCGAGCTTGATCTCGACGGCGGCGCCCGGCTTGAACTTGTTCTGCTTGGTCCACTTGCGGTCGACGTCCGAGAGGTGGACCCAGAAGCGGCTTGCCTTGTCCATGTCGTCGGTGACCCGGATGCCGAGCACCGCGCCCTTCAGCTCCGGATCGGCGGCGGCCCCGTCCACGACGAGTTGGAAGTCGGGGACGAAACGCTTTTCGTCGGCCAAGACTGGGACCCCGCGCGCTCGCCGGACGGACAGACGAGGGACTGCCGTAGTTTCAAGCATGCGAGCGGTGGTGGTCAAGAGGGGTGACTGGTAGGATACGGCAAGTGACCGATCAGCCCCCCAGCGGACTGCCGGAGGCTCCCCGGTTGCCCCAGCGGGCGGCCATCTACATCGCGCCCGACGGGAGCGTGAAATTCGGGGCGCTCTTCGAGGACCTGGTTCCGGTCGCCGAGGCGATCTCGGGATCGGGCCAACCGGATCCCGAGGAGGCACCCGCAAAGCCGGACGCGGAGCGCTGATGTTCCGCCGGATCCTCGCGGCCTTTCGCCGATGGCTCTCGCGGCGCGCGGCGCGCCGGCTGCTCGCGCAGCAGCCGCTGCGAGGACTCCACGTGGTGCTGCTGGCGGTTCCGCGCTTGCGCCTGCCCGCGCGGCTCGATCTGGGCTCGCCGTTGTCGTCGCGCGTCCGGGATCTCGGCGTGGCCGACCCACGCAAGTTCCGCGTCGATCCAGCGACGCTCACCTCCGCCAACGAAGGCATCCTGCCGCTCGCTCCAGCCGACCCGACCTACCGCTGGGTGCGGCCGGCCTTCCGCCGGCGATATCTCGAGCTGCCGTGGATGGCCCGCGACCGCGTGCGCTTCCTCGGGCCGCTGCCGGCGGAATGGTTCGTGATGTGGTGGGACCAGACCGTCGAAGCGGGGATGGGTCCCGGCGAGCCGACGCAGTGGGAGCGTCCCGAAGAGGTGGACTGGGCGCTGGACGTCTGCAAGGAGCAGCTCTTGATCCGGCGCGACGTCTCGAAGGACGAGCAGGCGCCGGAGGAGCAGGAGTGGGGCGCGCCGGAGCTCGGGCATCCGCTGGTCGCCTGGGATCCGGTGCCCTTGCCGGAGTTGGTCCCGCCCAAGGAGTGGGTGGAGATCGCGAATCCGCGGGCGCTGGTGTCCAGGCCCAAGGCCGACCGGCCGACGCGGGAGGCGTATCTGCAGTGGCGGACGCTGATGGACTCGCTGGGCGATTGAGGGCGTTGGTATCCTCGCGGCCTGCCCGATCGTTTCTCCAACATGACCACCACCCCGCCCGCCTCCAGTGAGCTGCCCCAGGCCCTCCAGGGATCCTGGCTCCGCTTCCTCGACGTGTACGAGCCCCTGCGACCCGACCTGTACCGGTACTGCCGCAACCTGACCGCGAGCCCCTGGGACGCCGATGACCTGGTGCAGGACACGATGGCGCGCGCCTTCACCACGCTGGGCTGCATGAACGAGGCGCCGCCCAACCCGCGGGCCTGGCTGTTCCGCGTCGCCTCGAACCTGTGGATCGACCGGGTCCGCCGCCTGCGGAAGGAGCGGCAGGTCGAGCCCGACCGGGCCAGGTCCTCCGAGCCGCGCGCGGCGCGGGAAGCTGCCGGGACCCTGATCGCGCGCCTTTCCCCACAAGAAAGCGCCGCCGTGGTGCTCAAGGACGCCTTCGACCTCACGCTCGAGGAGATCGCGGAGGTGCTCTCGACTACGGTGGGCGCCGTGAAGTCGGCGCTCCACGGCGGACGCGGCAAGCTGATGGAGCTGCCGGAGTCCGAGCCGCCCGCTCCGGCCAGGGCGGTGCTCGACGCGTTCTGCGCGGCCTTCAACGCCGGCGACCTGGCGCGGCTCACCTCGCTCCTGCTGGACACCGCCGAGATCGAGGTGGTCCGGGTGCACACCGAGTACGGTCCGGAGGCGGCGCGCAAGGGCGTGTTCCAGGGGATGCTGTTCGGCAGCCGCATGCTCGCCGAGGCGGACAAGCGCGGCGGGATCGATCCGCGCTTCATGCAGGGAGCCTTGCCCACGCTGCCGCGGGTCGAATGGCGCGTGCACCGGGGCGAGCCGATCCTGCTCCACTGGTACGCGCACAAAGACGGCGAGTTCGTGCGCGGGATCACGCGGGTCGATACCGAAGGAGATCGGCTTTCGCGCGTCCGGAACTACTTCTACACGCCGGACGTGCTCGCGGAAATCTGTGGCGAGCTGGGCGTGCCCTGCCGGGTCAACGGATACCGCTACTTCTGGCCAACCGCGGGCTAGGCACGGCGCGGTCAGGGCGCCCAAGCTACCGCATCCGCCGGCTTGCGCGTCACTTGCGTGAGTGAACCGCTGGCCACGTCGTACAGGGACAAGCCGGCGCCAAAGCGCACGAAGAGGACCGATTTGCCGTCTGGCGACCATGCCGGCTTGAAGTCCGCCCCTCCGTGCGTGACCCTCGTTGGGTTCGAGCCGTCGATGCCGGCGACCCAGATCTCCTCGCCGTCGACATCCGGACCATCGAAGCGCACGTAGGCCAGGCGGCTGCGACCGGGATCCACGGCCGGATCGTAAAAGCGCGCCGCGCCGGAGACCATCTGCATGATGGAGCCGCTCCTCAAGTCCACCCGCTGCAATCCTCCAATGCCGAATGCGATGAATGAGTTGGAGTCGATCCAGGCGACAGGCGACTCGCCTCCTGGGCTGCCGCCCACGAACTGGTCGTCGATGAACAGCCCGGATTGTGGGGGGCCGTTTCTGTAGTACGCGAGGTGTCCATCGAGAGACCATGACGGATAGAGGTGGTGGGCGCAGCGGTCCGGGAACAGGACTTGCTCGGCGCCCGAGACGAGATCGAGCGTTCGCAGTTCCCAGTGCCCATGGTTCCCAATCATCGTGAACGTGATCGCGGATCCGCCTGGGTTGAACGTGATCTCGCGCGCGTAGTTTCCCGGGTCAAAGTAAGGTGGGCTTCCATGCGTCGACACATTCCGGATGAGCTTCAGCTCGCGTGCGGGAACGTCGATCAAGAAGATGAGCCCGCGCGGATCTTTGCTGTCCGTATGGTCCCAGCGCGCATAGACGATCCGGCCCGAGAGCCTTTCCCACTGGATCCCTGCTGCTTCCTGCTGCAGATCGAAGGAAGGCGGCGGAGCGGGCGGATCGGCGACTGTTGGGGCGTCGTAAGGGGCTGACCAGCAGGCGATCGCCTGCGCTGCGCCCAGGAGCCAGGCGACGAGGCGCGTTACTCCAGCTTGCCTTCTCGCTCCAGGCGCCAGAGATCCTCCTGCGAGACCGTCTCCTGTTTCAAGATGGCCATCGCCTTCCGGATCTTCACCATCAGAGCCGGATCCTGGATGGGAATGCTGTTCCCGGCTGTCGGTCTGGGAGGAGGTCTGAGCAATGTGAGGTTGCCGCGCGCCTGCATCCCGGCAGGAGTGACACCCTGGATCTCGAACGTCACCGCGTACGCCGCGGCATCCGCGCCGAAGTCGTACTCCAGCGACTCCTCGCGGACGGCGCCCGGAGGGATGTCGGCGTGCTGCAGCAGCCGCGCGTGATCCACCGCGACGGCCTCCGGAACCGGGGGAGCGCTTCCCGGGCTCGCTGCCATCAAGAGCCGCGAGCGAGTGGCGCCGGTGATCTGCACCGGCACGTCTTCCGCGTGCCAGAGGCGGAACTTCTGGCGCACGATCCCGTCCGGCCCCATGGTGGGGAAGCGCGGCGTGGGCTCGGCGAAGATGGCCACCATGCCCCGCTGCCGCGCGGCGAAGGCGATGTTCCGGATGTGGAGTGGGTACCGGCCTTCCACGCTTTGTCCGCTCCCGTCGATGGCCTTCACCTTCACCAGAAGATCGGTGAACGCGGTCTTCTGGGGGGACTTCGAGTAGTCGTGGACGGCCACCGGTCCTGGCGTGACGTCGTAGGTGTCGTCGCCGAACGACCACTCGTACCAGGCGGGAGTGAACGGGGCCCCTTCCTGCGACCGGACCGTGGCCGTGAACTCTCGCTCGTCGACCGAGTTCGGGAGCATGCGCATGGTCACGAGCAGGATGCGCGCAGGGCGGCAGCTCTTCACCGTGTACGTGGGCACCTCGACCCGCGCCGCGATGTTGTCCTTGCTGAAGGCGACCGCGTACTGCGGCGGCGCCTTGCCGTCGCGCCCGAGATACGCCCGGACCGGCACCTGCGCTCCCGCCTCGCCGGCGATGGTGTAGTGCAGGAAGGCGTCGTTGCCGTCCTTGGTGTGGGCGCGGACCGTGACGAGGTTCTCCTCGCCTTCGCAGACTTCGTCCTTCTCCACCTGCACCGCGTCGATGACCGGAGGCGCGACCGCTGCCGGAGGAGCCGCGGCGGGAGTTGGTTTCAGCGCAGCGGCCGCGGCCGCGGACGGAGGATCCGATCGGGACGCCTGCAGGAAGGCCGCCGAGGCCACTCCCTCCTCGGGCCCGTCCCCGTCGCGCAACAAGAGCGGCACCGTGAGCACCAGCGCGACCGCGGCGGCGAGCACGGCCTTGCGTCGGGCCTGCATCCGTCAGTACCAGCAGCCGTACTGAGAGCCGGGCGCATTCCAGGCGATCGGGTGATAGCCCTGGTCGTACGACCAGGTGGTGGTGCCGACGCCGTGCGGCGGGAGCCCCGCGAGTCGATCCGGGCTGACCGACGTGGCGGTCGCGAACGGATCGTCGCGGACGCCGTGCCAGATGGTGTTGTCGTTCGACCCGCACGAGTTCGCCGACATGCAGTTGGTGACCTGATCTCCCGCGTTCTCGCAGATGTCGTAGAAGGGGCAGGAGACCGACCGGAGCAGCCCCGACCAGAACCCCACGCCCGTGTTGCACGCGTCCTGCACCGTGCCGAAGAGCGCGTTGGCCGCGTTGGCGATCAGCGCGTGATCGTACGTGTGCGCGGAGACGTAGCCGGCTCCGCCCTGGAGATGGACCCAGGAGAGGAAGGTCGAGCAGACCATCCCGTTGTTGCTCGAGGAGCTGGCGGCCTCGTTGGTCTGCTCGATGTTCCGGTACTGGTAGAGCGAGTACGGGACGGGCCCGCCGTTGCGCAGCTTGCGCGAGAGCGAGACCGTCCCGTCGTACTGCGACTGCGCCCCGACCTGCGGGGCGTTCACGATCCAGTTGGCGATGGCCGCCGCTCTCGCCGGATCGCCCCAGAGGTAGACGGGCGTGATCTCCTCCCCCTGCAGATCCGCGTACGCGCCGCCCAGGTTGATCTGCGTCACGCCGGGATACCCGTACTGGAGCTGGTTCGCGTCGAGCGGGCGGGTGCAGACGGTGGGCCAGCTGCTCTGGGCGGGCGTCTTCATCTCGGCGTGGACGATCCCGGCCGTTCCCAGCGAGAGCATGCTGTGCGTGTAGTACTCGCCGATGGCGATGATCACCGGGCGGATGGGGCCGCCGTTGCTGCGGCTCAGCACCGCCGAGCCGTAGGGTGCGTTCCAGACCGCGGGCACGTAGCCGCAACCGCCGTTGGCCGTCGCCTGTGCGCCAGGAAAGGAAACCACGCCCGAGTTGTCGAGCAGCCGGTTGTATCCGCCCACCGGCGAGATGCCGTGGACGTACAGCCTCTGCCCTCCCAGCCGCATCATTTCGGCCGGGCCGAAGGGGAACGGAATCGAGAACCGGTAGGCGCCCGAGGCGACGCCGCACGCCTGCAGGACGGCCGGCTCGCTCCAGAGGTTCGCCACGCCCGCGGTGACCCACGAACCGCTGCCGGCCGGCCCTCCCGCGTAGATGTGCACCGCGACCGACTGGGCGATCCCGCGCGCGCAGGCCCATCCATTCACCATCACCTGGCTGCCGTCCCAGGGCGCGCTGTCGACAACGCCGTGGATGGCGTTGTCGGGATACGTCGAGCTTCCCGAGTTCAGGGCCAGTCGAAGCGCGTAGGGATAGTAGTTGGAGCGCACCTTGAGCTGGATGGGCCTGTTCGAGACGGATTCCTCCTGCCCGCCCGAGATCGCGACGGTGTAGCGGAGGTTGGTGGCGCCCGCCGAGCCGCACACGCCCGCGACGGCCGGCTCGCTCGGCGAGTTCGCGTAGCCCCAGGCCAGGACGGAGCCGGTGGACGGATTGGTCAGCGCGACCCAGACCGGATTGCGCGAGCCCCGGTCGCAGGCCCAACCGGTCACGTTGAACTGGCCGTTCGCCCAGTAGCCGCCGTCGATCCAGCCGAGCTGTTCCGCGCGGCCGGCGCCGGCGCCGAGCAGGACCACGAGACCGACGAGCGCGATGGTGCGAGAGATCCGCAGACGGATCCGCATGCTCCCTCCGATCGCCCAGGACCTCGGGCAAGGGAAGGCTCGGCTGCCCGGAGATCCGAGTCAAGGGCCGCGGGCTCGAGTGTCGCCGCGGACGCAGGGCCGAGTCCGCCTGCGTTGCCAAATTGCAGAACGCTCAGGCAGGCGAGACGAGCTTGCGTTCCGAAGCGGACGCAGGGAGCTCGACTCCGATGAACGTCCGCACCAGGTTGCTGCGAGAGAAATCCGACCCGGTGATGAGCGACATCCAACCCTAGCCGAGCGACAGCACGTCGACGACTCCGCTGCACTGGAAGACGTCGCGCGTCGAGTCCGATCGAAGTCGCGCCATACCCCCGGCCGGCTCTACTAATCCTCGGCTTCGTCGTCCGATGCTGCCAGGGCGGACTCGAACTTGAACTCCGTCATCCCCAGCGTGATCACGTCGCCGTTGCGGAGGAACCGGCGCGGCGTCTTCTTGCCGTTCACCAGCACGCCGTTCTTCGAGCCCAGGTCGACGATCTCGAACTTGTTCCCGTCGATGGCCACGCCCGCATGCTTGCCGGAGACCGCGCCGTCCAGGATGCGGATGCTGTTCTCGGGCCCGCTGCCCATCGAGACGATCTTGCCGACCAGCGGCCAGGTCTTCCCCTTCGGGCCCGCTCCCTTCTGCATGATCAGCCGCGCCTTCGCCGACTTCAGGCAGAAGAGGCAGACCTCCCACTCCGGCATCTGCGCCCGCTTGCAGACCGGGCAGAACCGGATTGGCGGCGGCTTGGGGCGGGTTATTAGGTAAATGGCGATGCCGCCCACCACCACCAGGAGGATCACGGCGGCGATGATGCCGATCTTCAGCCAATCGACGAAGTCGGGGGTGCGCACCACCATGGAGGACTTGAGCGAGGTGCTGCTGCCCTCGTTCTCCATCGCGATCTCGATCTTGTGGTCCTTGCCGTCGTGGGGAAGCCGGGTCTTCCACTGGATGACGTACATCTTGTTGATGTAGTCCTTGATCACCGTCAGCGACTTGTTGATGTCCTCGGTGGTGGTCGCGGGACGGTAGGTGCCGCCGGTGCGGCGCGAGATCATCTCCAGATTCGGCAGCGAGTCCTGGTCCAACTCGGAGTGGGCGACCGCGTGGATGGGGATGCGCCGCTTGCTCGCGTCGCTGATCACCTTCTCCACGTCGGTGGCGCTGCCGTTGTCGCGCCCGTCGGAGATGACGATCACCGCCTTGGGCGCGGGCAGCAGCGTGGGCGCCCCGCCCTTGCCGGGCGCAGCGGCCGCCGCGTAGAGCTGGATGGCCTGCGCCAGCCCGTCGTAGAGGAGGAAGGACCGCCCGGTGAAGGTGATCTTGGCCGCCTTGCCGGCGACGTCCCCCTTCTCCTCGGAGAAGGGGGCCACCACCTCGGCCGTCTCGCCGTAGTCGACCACCGCCACCTGGTCGCGCTCGGCCAGCCCGTTGGCGAAGGCCGCCACCGCCTTCTTGATGTCGTCCTGGATGCCCAGCATCGCGCCGGAGGCCTGGATCACGATCACGATCGACGCCCCGGTCTGGGCCGCCTCCAGCGACTCTACCTTCTCGATCTTCGAGCTGTCGCCGCTCCCGCTCTCGTAGACGCGGAACAGGTCCTGCGAGAGGCCCTGGATCGGTGACCCCGAGGCGCCGATCACGTTCACGTAGGCGCGCGCGTGCGGCCACTTCTTCGGCGTCGCTTCCACCTGCTGGATGGAGAGCTGCGCGCCGGCGGCGAGCGCGGCGGGCGCGCACAGCGCGCAGAGCCCTGCCAGGCCTGTCCAGAGTTGCATCTTCACATCGACCCTACTCGCGCTTCTCGCGGATGGCACGGCACTTGAACTCGAACTGGATGTCCCCGAGCTTGATGATGTCGTTGTCGATCAAGTCGTGCTTCTGGACCTTCTCGTCGTTCACGAAGGTGCCGTTGGAGCTGTCCAGATCGGCGATCTGGAACTCCCCGCCTTCATACCGCACGGTGGCGTGTTTGCGGGAGATCTTCTTGTCGGTGAGCACGATGTCGCAGTCCGCCGCCGTTCCCAGCACGTTCTTGCCCACCCGAAGCCGGAAGTCCTCGCCCTTGTGCTGCCCGTTGAGCGCCACCATCCAGCCGCACACCTCGCGGCTCTTGTCCTGCGAGCCGCGGCCCTTCTCGCCGCCGATCTCCTGGACGTTCAGCATCGCCGTGCCCTGCCCCATCCCCGGCATCGGCATGGCGGGGACGGCGCCCATCGCCTGCTGCATCTCCAGGCAGTAGGGGCACGAGTCCCAGCTGGGGTGCATCACGTGCCCGTTGGGACAGACCTTGCCCTCCGTCTTGTTCTTCTTCAAGAACGGCAGGACCCGATCGAGCAGCGCCATGAACACGGAGGTCTCTCCTTCAGGCCGGCTGGTAGAACCAGAGCTGGAACATGTTGATGTCGCGCTCCGCCGAGATGGCCTTGGCCGACATCTCCAAGGAGTCGTTGGTCACGAAGGTCCCCGGCACCAGGAAGTAGTGGTTGCGCCAGCGGTGCTTGCGGTCGGCCTCGGTCACCTTCCACTGGCCCACCTTCTTGCCGTCGACGCTGATGTCGCAGATCTGCTCGCCGAGGATGGCGTCGAACCGCTTGATCACGATCAGGTCCTTGCCCGGCTTGAGGTTCGAGACCTGCCACTTGGCCTCGCCGCCGATGTACGCCACGCCGGAGTCGGAGACCGTCTCCTTGTCGGGGTACGTGAACGTCTGGCGGCTCTTCCACATGTCCTTCTGGCCCTCGATCCGGAACTTGTGCGCCTTCTCGGAATCGTCGTTGACCAGCTGGAGGTGATCGACGCGCACGAAGTTGGACCCGTCGATGTTGAGCTCCTCGGGGAACTCCTTGGAGCGCAGCACGATATCCTTCCAGGAGGTCTGCTCGCCCTTGACCTCCTTCTTGGCGGAGGGGGCCAGCTTCTCCTTCACCACCGGAGTCAGCGCCTGGTTCGACGCGCTGAGGAAGCGGGCGATGCCCATGCAGCGGTCGGCGTCGCGCGGCCGGTCCCGCACCACCTTGCTGAGCGCCTCCAGCGACTTCTTGTAATCGGCGAACCCCTTGCGGGCGGCGATTTGCGGGAAGTCCTTCTCGATCGCCTCGATCATCTCGCGCTCGAGCTCCACCACGCCGGTGAGCACGTCGGCCAGGTTGAAGGGGCCCACCGCGTTGGCGCTGTTCAGCATCTCCGCCGAGAGCACCGCGTTGCGCAGCGGGTTGGCCGGAGCGACGCCCATCTTGCAGAGGAGCTGGGTGAGCGCGGCCTTCTCGGAGAGCCCGTTCGCGACCTCGACGCGGAGCTGCGGCGAGGCGTGGCTGCCCGCGATGCCCGCCACCGGGACGTAGCGCAGGTCGATCTCGCCCGGCCCGGGGACGCGCGGGTCGATGGCGTCGCGGATCTCGCGCACGCCCTCCTCCAGCCGCACCCGCCCGAGCTCGATGGCCTCTACGCCGTCCGGCTCGCGGGCCATCACCTCGACCTTCACCTTCTCCTCGATGCGCCGATGGCCCTTGAAGCGCGGGTTCTCCTTGTAGGCGATGAAGTCGGTGGGCTCCTCGTAGTACTTCATGGCCACGTAGACGGTCTGCGGCAGCTTGAGCTTGTCCGCCTCGATCACCTTGACCGCGGGATCGCGCAGAACCAGCTCGTTGCCGCGGCCGTCGACGCCGTAGCCGGGCGCCACCTCGAAAGACAGGTCGCCGCGCCCGCGCGCCTGGACCTTGAGGCCGCCGCCTTCCACCGGGACCACCCCGGGCGTGTGCAGCACGCGGTTGTGCAGGCGCCGCTTCTCGAGGTGGTAGCCCTCCGCCGCGTTCCAGTCTTCGTCGGTGGTGAAGAAGCCCTCGAAGAAGTTGATCCGTTTGAAGTTGGCCTGCTCCGCCATTGCATCCTCCGAACCGTGCGACCCTTCCAGAAAACGACCGAAGGGCAGGTGATGTCAAACCAATGCGAGCTTCCGCAGTTCCTCGTCCTGGGTGGCCGGAACGTCCTCCAGGCCACCGATGCGCGCGTCCACCCCGATCCGCCCGGTCTTGCCCACGTGCAGGAAGGGGACGGCCTCGTAGGACGGCTCGGCCTCCTCGAAGACGAGGGCATAGTGGGCGTGGGCGGGCTTCTCGGTCTCCACCAGGGCCTGCACCGTCCGCAACCGCTCCCGGGAGATCTCCGCCTTGTGCTCGGGCAACTCCACGGTGAAGCACTGGCTCACGAACACCGGAGGAGACAGCACGGTGTCCTTGCCGATGGTGCTCGACTTGCCGATCACCAGACCCGGGTAGGGCCATTCCCCCTCGTGGATCTCGGCCTTCACCTCGGCGAACAGCCGCAGCGCCAGCTTGAGGCCTTCGGCGGTGCCGCGCTTGCGGTACAACTCGGGTACGCGCTGCACGATCTCGCGCCGCTTCTCCTCGTCCCAGCCTTCGAGCAGCGGCATCGCCAGCCAGGAGGCGAGCCAGGGCAGCCATTTCGC
>DASQAS010000236.1:0-52066 GCA_035635635.1 Myxococcales bacterium
AAGCGACAGACGTTGACGCTGTCGTCCTACGTTGTCGTGATCGTGGACGGCGACGGCGACGGCGACGTGGCCGTGGACGACTGCTCGGCATGTCAGATGCAGCTGCTACCTGAATCCCCATGCTCAGCTTTCAGAAGCTCGACGTGTACCGCTGTGCGATCGAGTTCCTTGGATTGGCCGCTGCTGCTGCCGAAGAGGTTCCAAGAGGGAACGCCGCGTTGCTTGATCAGTTACGCCGCGCAGCAAGTTCGAGCGTTGTTCGTGCTGAAGGCTGTCGATGCCACGACAAAGCAGCGCGGCGACGACTTCCTCGAACGTATCGTCGGGATGCTCACGCGATTGTGTCGGTGATCTGATCTGCCCACGGCCACGTCGCCGTCGCCGTCGCCGTCCACGCTCACGACCACGTCGACGTCGACGCAGACCTGTTCGTCTCGGTGCGCTTGACTGAGCAGCGTTGGGACTAGCCCGGCGCGGGGTCGCGCCGGCTGTCCCGCAGCGCCGCGGTGGTCCGCGCGCCGCCGTGGGGCTACGCGGTGGCGAGAGGCTGCACGGGGCGGACCGCGGTGTAGCGGTTCTTGCCCGACCGCTTCGCGCCGTACAGCGCACCGTCCGCGGAGTGCACCAGGTCCTCGGGCGTCTCCACGTCGTCCGCCGGGTAGTAGGAGAGGCCGAGGCTGGCGGTGACGCGGAACCGCTTGCCGGTCTCGTCCTCCAGCACCACCTCGGAGATGTTCCGCAAGAGGCGCTCGCAGACGCGCATGGCGCCCTCGGCGGGCGTCTGCGGCAGGATGACGGCGAACTCGTCGCCGCCGTAGCGGGCGGCGATGTCCGAGCCGCGGACGCTCTTGGCGATGGCTGCTCCCACCGCGCGCAACACCTTGTCGCCCAGCACGTGGCCGAACTGGTCGTTGATGGGCTTGAAGGCGTCCAGGTCGAGCATGGCGAACGCCAGCGGCTCGCCGTGCCGGTCCGCGCGCTGCATCTCCTGCTTCAGGCGGTCCATCAGGTAGCGGCGGTTGTGCAGGCCGGTGAGCGGGTCGCTCACCACCATCTGCTCCAGCGTGATCTGCAGCTTGCGGATCCTGTCGTGCGCCTGCTTCGTCCGGAGCAGCGCCTTGGCCCGGGCGAGGAACTCCGCCGGGTCGCAGGGGCTGGCGATGTAGTCGTCCGCGCCGAGCTGCAGGCCGCGGACGCGCTCGGCCGTGTCGCCCCGCGTGGAGGCCACCAGAACGGGGACGAAATCCAGCTCGTTCGACTTCAGCCGCGGCAGGAGCTCGAGCCCGTCCATGTCGGGCAGGCTGCGGCCCAGCACCACCAGGTCGGGGTGTTCGGTGGCGAGATAGTCCAGCGCCGCCGCGCCGCTGCCGGCCTCGACCACCGCCATGCCCGCCTCCGAGAACAGCGAGCGCTGGAAGGCGATCTCAGCCTGCTCGGCTTGCACCACGAGAACCCGAGTCGGTTCCGTCATGACATTCCCCCTCCGGCAGTGCATGTCGAGTTGTAGCAGAGGCGGCGCGACGCCAGGTATCCCACCTGGTCGCTGTCGCACCTCGCCGCACAGGAACGTTTCGTACGGGCACAACGATCGGGTTACCCGACCACGACTTTTCGCGCGCCGCGCGCGCTCAGCAGCGCGGGCAGCCGCTTGCGCTGGTCGCCCTGCAGCACCAGCGTCGAGCCTTCGATGGCGCCGCCGCACCCGAGCGCCCCCTTGAGGTCCTTCAGCCAGGCCTCGAGCTCGCGCGGCGGCAGCTCGAGCTGCTCCACCACCGTGACCTCCTTGCCGGAGCGCCCTTTGCGCTCCATCCGCACCACTGCCTTGGCCGGCCCTTTCGGGGGCGGAGCGGGGCGCGGCGCGGGACCTTCCGGAAGATCGCCCAGCTTGTCGCGGAGCGCGGCGAAGGGATTGTGGAAGGGTTTCTTCTCGTCGGTCATGGATCTTCTCAGGTTGGGAAACGGTCCCAGACGGCGGCGAAGAATCCGTCGGTGCCCTCGATGTGGGGAAGGCTGCGGAACGTCTGCACACGGCGAAATTCCGGGTGGTGGCACTCGAACGCGGCGGCGACGTCCTCGTTCTCCGCGCGGCTGACGGTGCAGGTTCCGTAGACCAGCCGCTTGCGCGCAAGGGGAGCGGCCACCTCGAGCAGCTCGCGCTGGACGGCGGGAAGCGAGGCGAGGACGGCGGGATCGATCCGCCATCGAGCGTCGGGGCCGCGGCGCAGGATGCCGAGCTCGGAGCAGGGCGCATCGACCAGCACGCGACTGGCTTCACGGGGGCGCTCGACGATCTCGATGTACGCCTCGGCGTGCGCACGTACCGCGCGCGTGCGCAGCCGCTCGAGGCGGTCGGGCTGGACATCGTACGCCCGCACGTGCGCGCGCCGGGTCGCGAGCAGCAGGGACTTTCCGCCTGCTCCCGCGCAGAGATCGAGGACCGTCTCGCCCTCCTCGGCGCCGACGAGCAGGCCGAGCAGCTGGCTGCCTTCGTCCTGCGGCTCGAAGAGGCCCTCGCGCCAGGCCTGCACGCCGAAGAGGTTGGGGCGCTGGGAGGTGACGTGGAGCGCGTCCGGGGCGCGTGGCGCTGGTGCGGTCGAGATGCCCTCCTGCGCGAGGCGCGCCGCGAGCTGGTCGCGCGTGCAGAGCAGGCGATTGGCGCGGAGGCAGATCGGGCCCGGCACCGCGACGGCGGCACAGAACGCTTCGGCGGAGTTTCCCAACTCGGCGATCAGGTGCGCCTCCAACCAGTCCGGCAGCGACCACCGATCGGCCAGCCGCTGCGGCGGCGCCTGCCTCGGCGGAGCGCACTGGAGGCCTGCCAGCGCGACGGCCCGCGACTCGGGGATATGGGCGAGATCGCGCAAGAGGGACGCGAGCAGGACCGCGGCCTGCGGAGCATCCCCGGAGCGGGTCTCCCAGGCCAGGCGCCGGCGCCAGAGCGCGACGCCAAAGATCGCCTCCACGGTGGCGGTCCGCTGTGAGGGGACGAGATCGGGCCTCGCGCGCAGCGCGCGATCGACTTCCCGCTCCGCGGCGGAGCCTTCGAGCACGCGCGCGATGGCCGGGAGCGCGACCTCCGCGAGGAGCGCCTCCCAGGGAATGTGCCGCAACCGTTCCATCGGTTCCCAAGTATGTCTCATGCGCAACAGCACGGCTGCCGGCGGATGCGCCAGGCGGCGGGCGTCCCCACCTTGCCGGCACGATGGACGATCCTCGCCAGTTGCTCGAGGAGGGCCGGTTCGAGGAGCTGACCCACGACGATCACCCGCTCTGGCGCGGCCTCGCGCTGCTCGAGCTGAAGCGCTGGGCGGAGGCTGCCCGCACCTTCGAGGCCCCTCCCGATGCGGCACGGAGCGGGACACTGCTCGAGCTCGCAGGGGCGGCGCGGTGGCTGGCGGGCGAGCGGGAGGCGGCCGTGGAGCGCTGGATCTCGGCGCTCGACGCGGGCTACGAGGGGCCGGCCGGCCGCCTCAAGCCGCCGGCGCTCCTGATCTACGCGGGGACGCGGTTGGGCGACGACCGCTACTTGCTGCGCGGGACGCGGCTTTTGACCAAGGCTTGGAAGCCCAAGATCCAGCAGATCTGGCCCGGGCCGGTCGCGGGCTACCTGCTCGGGAAGATCGATGGCGAGAGCTTTCTCGAGGACGGGTATTCGGACCCCGATCTGGAGGCCCGGCGCCTGACTTCGGCGCACTTCTGGGTGGGACTCAAGGAACCGGCCCATGCGCGCGAGCACTACTCTGCCGCGGTAGCGAACGAAGGAGCCGGCGTGCTCGAGGTCGAGCACCACCTCGCCCACGGCGAGCTCGCGAAGTAGGGTCTCACCGCAATCGGTCATCTGTACGATGGTCCCTCGCTCGGGCCGCTGGTATTGCCGGCGGCAAGGGTCGAGGGAGCCATGGCAGTGCAGGGTCGAGCGAAACCAAAGACGGGCAGCGGGCAATTTCAAGGGCAGGGCGCGGCGATGACGGCGCGCGCGAGGCCGGGCCTGGCCATGGTCCTGAAGACGCCAGCCGAGAGTCGCGCGTGCGACGGGGATTCGGACGTCCGGGACCGCGACGAGATCCTGCACTACGACGGCCGTTCCGGACGGCTCTCGCCCAATGCCCGGCCAGGCGGGACCGCGGTTGCGGGGAGCGTCACCTCTTCCGGGCCGGCACCGGTGCTGGCAATCCAGGTGGAGACGGAGAAATCGGCGTCGGGCCTTCAGCTGGTGATCTCCGCCGCATTGGCGGACCGGCGGGGCGTTCCGGTGCGGCCCTCCTCCGTCGTCGCCGTGGTCGCCGCGAACGGTGAGCTGCCGGCGCCCGAGATGCCGATGCAGCCGGTGAACGGTGCTGACCAGGTATTCGAGCTGCGCGTGCGGGCTCCCGCGCACCCCGTGACTTTCGGCTGGGCGGTCCGCGCCCGGGGAGAGATCGACGGCCAACGTTTCGACCGCGTCGCGGCTGGCGCATTCCGGGCGCAGAGAGCGGGGGGCAGGATTGACGCCACCGCGGCGCGGGTCGAACAACGGAACGGGGACCTCGAGCTGGTCGTCGCGGCCGAGATCGACGCCCCGGGCACCTGGTGGGTGTACGCCGAGCTCTGGGGCGGGCCGGCAGGAACGCGGCCCATCGCCTTCGGCCGCCGCCGCTTCGAGAACGTGAGCGCCGGACCGCGCACGCTGTCGGTCTCGTTCAGCGGGGCGATCATCCGGCACAGCGCGATCGACGGGCCCTACGTGGTGCGCAACCTCAAGATGCAGCAGGGCGAGGGAGCGGCGTCGGAGGAGGATGAGCCGATTCCGGCCCTGCCTCCCACCGCGCCCTGGCGGGCCGCGGAGTTCGAGGCGGACTCCTTCCAGCGGGAATTCCGGGTGGCGCCAGCGGCACCGAGCCGGGCTGCGGCGCTCTCACGGCGCGCGTAGCTGCGCTGAACGGGTTCGACCGGGCTGGCGAGGCGAAGTCAGTTCACGTAGCCCGAAGCCTGCAGCCGGAACAGGTGCGCGTACCGGCCCTTCCGGGCCAGGAGCTCCTCGTGGGTACCCAGCTCTTCCACCCGGCCCTCCTGGATCACCGCGATCCGGTCCGCGCGGCGGACGGTGGAGAAGCGGTGCGAGATGAGGATGGCCGTCCGCTCGGCCGCGAGCTGCTGGAGGCGGACGAACAGCTCGTGCTCGGCCTCGGCGTCGAGGGCGGCGGTGGGCTCGTCGAGGACCAGGACCTCCGAGTCGCGCATGAAGGCGCGCGCCAGGGCGATCTTTTGCCACTGTCCGCCCGACAGCTCCTGGCCCTCCTCGAACCAGCCGCCCAGCATGGTGTCGATCTTCTGCGGGAGCTGGTCGATCACCGAGCGGGCGCCGCCGTCCTCGATGGCGCGCTCGACGCGCGGGCGGTCCTCGAGCGCCGGCACCCATCCCACGCCCACGTTCTCGCGGGCCGTCCACTGGTACCGGACGAAGTCCTGGAACAGCACCCCGATGCGGTCGCGCAGGTCGCGCACGTCCATGTCCCGCAAGTCGACCCCGCCATAGAAGATGGCGCCCTCGGTGGGGTCGTAGAGCCGCATGAGCAGCTTGATCAGCGTGCTCTTGCCGGCTCCGTTCTCGCCCACCAGCGCCATCTTCTCCCCCGGCAGAAGCCGTAGCGAGATCCCGCGCAGCACCCACTTGTCGCTGCCCGGGTATCGGAAGGAGACGTTGCGGAACTCGATCTCCTGGGCCCGGGCGCGGGCCGGCGCGAGCGGAGGGTTGCGCCGGGGCAGCTCGCCGCCGGTCCCGATGTCCAGGTAGGCGAACAGGTTGGACATGAACAGCCCGTCCTCGTACAGGCTGCCGATCGAGGCGAGCGCGGACTGGATCGACGACTGCCCCTGCCGGAACACCGAGAGGTAGAGCGTCAGGTCGCCGAGCGTGATCGCCCCCAGCGCCGCGCGCACCGCCATGAACGCGTAGGCCCCGTAGAACGCCGCCAGCGAGACCACGCCCAGCGCCACGCCCGCAAGGCTCTTGCGCAGCGCCAGCGAGCGATCCTCCGCGTAGAACTTCTCGAAGAGCGCGCGGTATCGCGAGAGGACCAGCGGAGCCAGGTTGAAGAGCTTCACCTCCTTCACGTGCGAGTCGCGCGTGAGGATCCACTCCAGGTAGTTCTGGCGCCGTCCCTCGGGCGCGCGCCAGGTATTCAGGCGGAAGGACTCGCCCGAGAAGCGCGCCTCCGCGATGAACGAGGGCACCGAGGCCGCGACGATCAGCAGCACCGACCAGGGCGAGAGCCGCACCAGGAGGAATGCGTACGAGGCGAGGATCAGGAACTGCTGCAGCAGCGAGGCCGTCTCCAGCGCCATGCTGAGCGGCCGCAGGCTCGCCTCGCGGCGGGCGTTCTGCATCTTGTCGTAGAAGTCGGCATCCTCGAAGTGCCGCAGCTCGAGGGTGGCGGCCTTCTCCAGGATCAGCGTGTTGACGTGGTTGCCGAGCGAGGCGCGCATCAGGTCGCGGAGGAGCGACTGCCCGCGCGACATCGCCATCGACGCGGCCATCAGGCCCGCTTCCAGCCCGACCAGCCGCAGCACCTGCCAGCGCTGCGCGGCGTCGCCGGTTTTCGCCGCGGCCACCACCGCGTCGACGATCAGCTTCCCCACCCAGGCCATCGCCGCCGGAAGCGCCGCCTGCCCGAGCAAGAGGACGATCAGGCCGGCCGCGAACGCCGGCGACGACTCGCGCACCAGCGCGAACGTCCGGGGCAGGTACTTGAGGTGCTGCAGGGTGAGGCGCGCGCGCTCGCGGAGCGTTTGCGGCGGGGGCGGCGCCTTGAGGACTCCGTGCGCCATCAGTGCTCGAGGATCTCCTGCACCCTGGCCTTGTCCTCGCGGTAGGTGAAGTGCTGGTACAGCCAGAAGGCGTTCTCGCGGTCCAGGATGCGGTCCTTGAGGATGGGCACCGCGGCGAGCTTGTTCTCGCGGTGGACGATGTGATCGATCAGCACCCCCGCCATCGCCGAGGTGAACCACTGGTGCGAGGCGGCGCCGCGGATCAGGTTCAGCTTCGCCTCGTCGCCCGGCTCCTCGTCCACCGCCTGGAGGAAGGCCTTGAAGGCCTCGCGCGACATGGGCTGCGGGCCCTGCGGGGCGAGATCGACGAACCGGAGCGAGGCGATCTGCGCCGCCCGGGCCTGGACCCTCGCCTCTCGCGCGGTGCCGGAGGGCAGCCGCGCCGAGACCGCGTACCAATGATCCGCCAGCGCCTTGACCGCCATCGGCGCGGTGTCGCGGCCGATCAGCGCCTGGCCTTCCCGCACGTCCACCCGGGCGCCGGCCGGGCCGGCCACCTCGATCAGGGCGTGCCCCTCGGACTGCGGCCGGTAGTCGATCGCCACCTCGTCGCCGGAGGCCGGCGCCGGGGCCACCACGGCCGGGCCGGCGGGCGAGGGAGCCGTTTCCTTGCGCGTCTCCTGGACCTGCCCGCTGCAGGCTGCGGCGAAGAGGACCGGCAGGGCGAGCCTTCTCATGGACGTACTCTTAACGAGACTTGAGGACTTCGCCATTCTTCATCACGAAGTGGACCTGCTCCAGCGCGGAGACGTCCTTCAACGGATCGCTGCCCACGGCGATCAGGTCGGCAAGCTTGCCGGGAGCGAGCGTTCCCAGGTCGCTCCCCGGGCAGCTCGCCGCCTGCGGGGGACAGATCGGGTCGAGCAGCGAGGCGGCGACGCTGGTGGCGGCCTTGATCGCGGCCATCGGGGTCATGCCGTAGCGCACCAGGATCGACAGCTCCTTGGCCTGGTTCTCCGTCCAGGCGTATCCGCCGGCATCGGTGCCGTAGGCGATGCGCGCCCCGCGCTTGAGCGCGCGAGCGAACGCCTCCCGCTCGATCGGCACCATCTCCGGCCAGATCCCGCCCCGGCCCTGCGCCACCCAGATCCCGACGTACGCGGTCGGGCACCAGTAGACGTTCTGCTTCACCATCCGCTCGATCAGGTCGTCGGTCAGCCCGTAGCCGTGCTCGATGCTGTCCACCCGCGCGCTGAGCGCCGCGTCGATCCCGTCCCAGGCCATCGCATGCGCGGCGACCTTCCGCCCCAGGCGGTGCGACTCGTCGACGATCGCGTCCATCTCCGCCTTGGTGAACTTGACCCAGGAGCGCAGGGGACGCTTCGGATCGCCGGTCCGGTAGTAGCGGCCGTCCGCGTAGAACTTGATCCAGTCCGCGCCGTACTTCACCTGCTCGCGCACCGCCTTGCGCACTCCCTCGACGCCGTCGGCGATCAGCACCCCTTCCGGTACGCGCAGCTCCCAGGCGTAGCCGGTCAGCGGGTACATGCCGGTAGGCGCCATCGCGAGCGTGGAGGCGAAGACGCGCGGTCCCGGGATCACGCCCCGCGCGATGGCCGTCTTGAGATCCACGTCCGCGTACATCGCTCCCTCGGTGCCGAGGTCGCGCACGGTGGTGAAGCCGTTCATGACGGCGGTCCGTGCCGCGGCGGCGCCGCGCAGCGTGCGGTAGGGGATGCTCTCCTTGAGGAGCTGCTCGTCGTAGTCGGCGGCGGTGATGTCGCCCTGCAACATTAGGTGTGTGTGCGCGTCGATCAGGCCGGGGAGCAGCCAGGACTCGCCGAGGTCGATCACCTGGACGCCCGCCGCCTGCAACTCGGCTGCCGGGCCGACCTTGGCGATGCGGTTGCCTTCCACCAGCACCGCGAAGCCGTCGCGCACCGAGTCGGATCGCCCGTCGATCAGGTGCGCGGCCATGACCAGCACGCGCCGGGCAGGACGCGGCGGCGGCGTCTCGCGCGGGGCCTGGGCGAGGAGGAAGAGGAAGGCGATGAGCATGGCGCCGGAAGGTCTCACGGCGCCATGCTCTCCTGCAACGAGCGCTCTTCAGCGAAGGTGGCTCAGAACGTCCGCCCGAAGAATCCCGAGCTCCCGGCCGTCCCGGTCCCGCCCTGGACGAAGATGGTGGTCGCGAAATCCGGGTGGACGATCACCGAGAAGTAGTTCGAGTTGTCGATCGCCGGGGTCGATGCCGTGACGTTGGCGAAGGTCGCGCCAAGGTCGATCGACCGGTACACGCCGTTCCCGACCACGGCGTAGACCGACCCAGTGATGGCCGGCTGCCCGATCGTCGTCCCGATTCCGTCGGGGGCGAAGGTCAGGCCGTTCACCGCCGTCGCGAAGACCTGGCCGGTCGTGAACGCAAACCCTGGAGCGTTCGCGGACACTACGCTTCCATCCTCGCGACCCACGATCAGCACCGACCCTGCCGGATCCACGGCGATCGCGCTGACGGCTGCTGTGCTGGTGCCCAGCGATACCGCGGCCCCTCCCGCGATCCGGAACGCGCGGCCGTTGGCCGTGCCGACGAAGACCGTTCCGTCCTGAGCGATCGCCAGCTTCGTGGGAGCGTCGTCGTTGGTCGTGGCGTCGAGGAGCGGAATCTGCGCCCAGCTCGCGCCGTCGTTCTGGCTCCGGAACAACCCGGCATTGCTGAACGCGACGTAGAGCGTCTGCTGGGTCGCGTCCGACGGGTCGAGCTTGAGGTCCGTCGGCCCCGTCCCGCACGATGCCGCGGGGAGCCCGCCACCCGTCACAGCCGTCCAGGCCCCCGAGTCCAGGGAATGGTAGAGCTGGCCGGTGCAGTCCACCGAGGCCCAGAGCGACAGCTTTGCGTCGGGATGTCCGACCGTGACCGCAAACGCGAGCCGATCGGTGGGGAAGTTGGCCGCCGGCTCGGTCCAGGGCGGCGAGCCGTCCGGCGTGTGCAGGATCCCGTGGGTGAGCGTCGCCGCGTAGCGGTTGGTCGCGTCGGCCGGGTCGAACGTGAGCGAATACGGCATTGCCGCCCGCGTATCGATGGGATCGCCGGTCGCGTTGTTGAGGTCCACCCAACCGGTGGGGTTGGTGACCGTGACCAGGGCCGTCGCGGTCACGGTGCTCGTCGCCGCGCTCGTCACGGTCAGCGTGAAGGTAGTGGTCTCGCTGATCAGGGTCGCCAGCTTGGACACGCCGCTCGTCACGGGCCCCACGCCGTGGTCGACGCTGCCGGTACCGCCGGTGAAGGTGGCGGTCAGCTGCGTTTGGGTGCCCGCGGAGATCATGGCGGGCTGGGCCAGGAACGACTGGATCGAGGGCGGCGCGAGCGTCGGGACCTGCAACTCGGCTGGCGCGCTCGCCACTTCCAGATCGCTCAGCTCCGTGCAGGAGAGGCGGATCTGCGTCGCGTCGGCAGGCACGGCAAAGACGACGAAGTTGAAGCTCCCGCCGAAGTCGCCGGCCGCGCCCCCCGGGTTGGTCAGCGTTCCGCTCGAAATGCCGCCCGGACCCGCGAACGCGTAGGTCCACGCGTAGTGGAAGTGCGCGCGCGCGGCGACCTGCGCCTTCACCCCGGCCGCCCCCTGGGTGACGAAGGAATCGTTCCCGTCCGGTCCGACCACGTGGATGGACGGGGTCTGCGTGGCCGGGTGGACCACCAGCGTGGCGGTCGCCGTTTTCGAGGAGCCGAGGACGTTCGAAACCGCAATCGACACGGTCACCGTAGCGTTGCTGCCGTCCGCGTTCGCGAGCGCGTCGAAGTGGACGTTCGTGGTCGTGTCGCCGGTCACGTTCGCGCGGTTCGCGGCAGGCGCGATCGACCACTTGTATGTGAGGGCGGACTTCTGCGCCGTGGTGGTGGCCTGGAACGAGCCCGCCGTCACGTCAGCCCCCGACGCGACGGTGACTCCTGCACCCGTCGCCAGGACGACGTCGGGCGTGGCGGGCAGCGGGTGGACTTGGAGGGTCCGCACGGGAGAATCGGCATGCACGCCGATGGCATTGCTAGCGGTGGCGGTGATCTGCGCGACCACCGGGTTGCCTGCCGCGTCGTCGTTCACCCCCGTGAAGTCGAACGTCGAGCCGCTCCCGCTGGCCGGGTTGCTGTGCGACGCCGCCCAATTGAAGGTGATTCCCGGTTGGTCGGAGACGGAGGCATGGATGGCGTCCCCTTGCGTCAGCGGCGCGCCGTCGGCCAGCGTGCTGGACCCGCTGGTGAGGACCACGGTGGGAGCGACTGGCTTGGGGAACACGTGGTAGGTCAGACTGAACGGAGCGCTCGCGTCCCCGGTCCCGTTCACCTCGGCGACCGAGAGGACCAGATTCCTCCGCGAGCCGTCCGGGTTCGCGGCGCCGGCGATGAACGTCACCGAGGATCCGACCGCGGTGGTCGTGCCGTCGCTGAACGTGCCGTTCGTGATCGTCCAGTCGTAGAAGAGGTTCGTCCGCGGCGCGGTGAGCGTGACCGCGACGGTATCGCCGGCCGTCACGTCGGTGTTTCCCGCGGCGAAGGAGGGCGTGACCGGGAACGGGAACGCGGTCAGGTCAGGTTGGGCGCTGGTCGCGAAATCGCCGATGGCGTTGAGCTCGCTGACCTGGAGCGTCACGGTCGTCGGGATGGTGGACGGGAATGCGTCGTCCGCCCTGAACTTGACCTGGTTCCTCGTGCCGCTCTGGATGAACGTGCCGGCGGACGACGTCCCTCCGCCGGTGAACGTTCCGGCGGTGATCTGCCATGCGTAGGTCATCTGCGCATGCGTGGTCAGCGTGGCCATGTATTCGACGGTCTGGGTGATCTTCTGGTCGGTGACGGGCGGACCCGACGGGGACCGGGCCACGCGGTACGTGGGCGCTTGCGGCGCGGGGAAGACGAGCCCGGCGCGCGAGCTCTCCGCCGAGTCGCCCGCGCCGTTCGTCTCCCGGACGCGGAGCGCGGCGGTATTCGGAGTGTTGTCCGGGTTCGCGGAGCCCGCGGTGAAACTGGCGCTCGGCCCGAGGCCCGGCGGGGCGATGGTCACGCTGTCCCCGGACCACTGGTAGGTCATCGCGCCGCCGCGCGAGACGATCGATGCCGTGTACGACCGGCCGGAGGTGGTGAGGAACTGGTGCGTCCCCGAATCAATGGCCGCCGTGGTGGAGATGACGAGCGTGCTGCTCGGCGCGGTGAAGACGGTGAGCTGGGTGGAGCCCACGGCGAAGTCGTCGATGAAGTTCAGCTCCGTGGCCTGGAGGAGCGCAGCGACGCCCCCGGGCGATCCGGTCCCTGCGCCGAAGCTAAACGTGAAGGTCTGCCCGGACGTCCCGCCGGGGACTCCGCTGGCGCCCGGCGGAGCGATCCACTGGTAGCGCATCTTCGCGCGGGCGGGGACGGAAGCGACGTAAACGAATGCGGGCCCGTCGCTCACCGAGGTGATCGGCGCGGTCAGGCCCTGCTTCACCACCGTGATCACCGGCGCGAGAGGGCTTGGAAAGATGGTCGCCGTGAAAGTTGCCGAGGCGCTCGAATCGCCGGTGGCGTTCGTCTCCGTGCACGTCAACGTCATCGTGCCGGGCGAGTTGTCCGGCTGGGCCGAGCCGGCGTTGAACGTCACGCTGTTGAGGCCGAAGCTGGTCACGCCTGCTTCCGCGCCGGCGGGAACGCTGCCGTTGAACGCTTCCCACCTATAGGTGAAGCCGCCGCGGGCAGGCACGCTGGCGCTATACGCACGCGTGGATGTGACATGGACCGGGGCGCTGATCGCCGGAGCGAGCGCCGCGCCTACCACCTTGATGGTGACTGTGGCCTGGCTCAAGTGCCCGACCACGTCCGTCTCGGTCACGTTCACGTGCAGGGCGCCGATCGCGCCGGTCGTGAACCGGATCGAGTTGGTGCTTCCGTCGGCCGACGTCACGCCTGAGGCTCCGCCGGCGCTGACGATCGCCCCCCCGTTGTCCACCGACCAGAGGTAGGTCGCGCCCGGCCTCGCCGGAACGCTCGCAACATATGCCCTGCCGCTGGTCAGCGTCGAAGGCACCTGGATGGAAGGAGGCGGAGGCTGGCCGACGACCTGAGCGACGGCCGTGCCGAGGCCCGTGGCGGACCCGCCGACGGACTGCATGCAGCTGATCGTCATCGGCCCGGATGCGGCCCCGGCGGTCAGGGCCAGGACCGCAGTTCCCGCAGCCGAGAGCGACCCGGACGCGGTGCCGCCGAGGAAGACCCCGTTCGTCACCGTGCAGGCGTAGGCGGCACTCGGTGCGCCGTTCAGCGTGGCCGACATGGCCGAGCCCGCGGCCACGAAGGCCGCAAGGCCGGTGAGCGTCGGCGGAGCCGCGACGCTGAGAAACACGAACGCCGGCGCCGCGTGGACGCGCCCGGCCAGGTTCGTCACTGCGCCGTCCACGCGGACCGCGTAGGCGCCGGCCTCCCGTCCCTGGAAGACGGTCGAGTCGCCGAAGAGGTTGGACAGGCTGGCGGCGTTCTGCGCCGGCTGGATGTCCACGCTGTAAGAGAAGTCCGCGCCGACCTGGAAGCGCGCGGGGCAAGCGGCGGGCAGGTTGTCGTCGGTCTGGATCTGCGCCGCGATCGTGAACGGAGTGGAGGGCGCGACACCGGCCGGCGCCTGCGGGCTGGTCGCGAGCGGCGAGCCCGCGCCGGTGAAGAGCGAGGTGGTGACGGGATTCACGCCGCAGGAGGTGGTGTTCAGCTCGAGGCTGCGCGGCGTGCTCTGGTGCCCGCGCGCGTCGGTGGCGATCACGGAGAAGCCGTAGGTCCCGTTGCGGTCGATCCGCAGGCTCGGCGACTGCGCGTCCGCCGCATCCAGCGCCGCCTGGCTGCCGGCGGGGCGGGAGGTTACGGCCCAGCGATAGGTGAGCGGCGTCACCGGGATGCTGCCGCAGTAGCTGGCGACCGTCGCGTGGGGCGTGAGCGTGACCAGGGCGCCCACGTGCGGCTTGGGGTTGCCGTTCTCGGTGAACGGCGGGGCGTTCGGATCGGGATCGGTTGCCACGGCGGAGATGGCCGGCGACCCGAACGCGATCGGCGCGGGCGGGCAATCGAGGGCGCTGATGCGCAGGAACACCGGCGACGAGCGGATGCCGAGCGAGTCGCGGACTTGTAGCGAGACCTGGTAGTCGCCGGGCACGTCGGGCGTGAACGAAGGCGAGGTCGCCGCGGGGTCGCTGAGCGCGGCGCGGCTGCCGGAGGGGACCGACAGGGACCACTCGGTCGTGGGAGCGCCGGTGGCGAGACAGTTCAGGTTGCTGACGTTGACGGGATCCACGGTGATGCTGGTCCCGACCCTGCCGGCGGGCGGAGTCCCGCTCACGCCGCTGGAGGCGGAGATCGAGTCGACCGTGGGCGGGACGTTGCCGCAGGCGTCGACGGTCACGGTGATGACGCCGACGTCGGAGCTGAGCCCCGTGTTGTCGGTGGCCACCACCCCCAGCTCGTAGGCGCCGGCCTTGTCCGCGGCGAACGTGGGCCTGAGCGCGCGCGAGTCGGAGAATACCGGCGAGGAGGCGTCCGGCTTGGACCGGACCGACCATTGCACCGTGGAGGTCTGGTTGGCCCCGCAGGCGTTGTCCGGATCGGTGACGGTCGCGGTGAGATTGACCGCCGCATTCGGATGGGTGGTCTGCGGCATCGCCGTCGCCGTTACCGTCGGCGCGGCCGCGCCGCACTGCTTGACGGTCTGGGTGAGCGTCTTCTGCGCGCTGGAGAGCCCGGTGGAGTCGGTGACCACGAGGCGCACCACGTAATTGCCGGCCTTGTCCGCCGTGAAGCTGGGCTTCTCCGACCGCTCGTTGTTCAGCGAGGCCCGGCTGCCCTCCGGCTGCTGCGTGAGCAGCCACGCGTAGTTGAAGGTCTGGCTGAGGTTGCAGGGCGGCGCGTTGTCGGCGTCGGTGACGTCGGCGGTGAACTGGACGCTGTCCCCGATGTTCATGGTCGCGCGGCTGGTCTGGATGCCGTTGATCACCGGGGCGTTGGCCGCGCAGGTCGAGACCTGGACCGTCACCGTGGCCGCCGTCGTGCTGGTGAGCACGCTGTTCGAGACGGTCAGGTTCACCACGTAGTTGCCGGGCACGTCGGCCATGAACGACGGTTTCGCGGTGTTCGCGTCGGCGAGCGTGGTGGTGCTGCCCAAGGGCCGCGCGTCGAACGTCCAGGTGAACGTCAGGCTGCGGTTCTGCGGATCCTTGCTGCCGCTTCCGTCGAGTTGCACGAAGCTGCCGGCGTTCACCGGGGCGGCAGGCCCCGCGATCTCCGCGATGGGAGCCTGGACCGAGGCCGCGCAGGCAGCGAGCAGGCCGATGGCGGCGGTAGAGACGACGAGCGGGGCGAAGGTGCGCCTCATGGTGTAGACCCCTTCCCTAGAAGGACTTGCTGAATCCGAAGACCGCTCCGTGCCCCACCCGGACGTCGTTCTCGAACTTGATTGCGTCGCCGACGTAATCGAGCTCGAGGGTGGTGGCAGGGTTGAACCGGAACTGCACGCCCGCGCGCAGGCCCCACGCGGACAGCGCCGCGCCGGACGAGCTCGATGCGGAGGAGTCCCGGTCGAGGTTGTACGTGTACGCTCCGGTCAAGAGGAGCGTGACCGGCGAGAACGCCCAGGACGCGCGCAGGCCCACGCTGGGCCCGAGCACGTTGAACGAGAAGCCGTCGTTGCGGGCGAGAATCGCTGTCCCGCCGGCGATCGGCATCAGCTCCAGGCGATCGGCCATGCCGATCAGGTCGGCGAGGTCGTACCCGGCCAGGCCCGCGAAGTCGAATCGGTTCTCGTCGACCGTCGTCCGGGAGCCAGGCGGTCCGTTCAGCGCCGCGTACTGCTGCTGCGAGGAACGCCAGTCGAAGGTCGCCGCTGCCATCCAGTTGCCGGCGAAATGGCGCGTCCCCTCCAGCCCGAGCCGGCCCAGCACCACGGAATCCGTGTACTCCTCGTGGCTCCGCTCGCCGCCGAGAAAGAGCGTCACATTCCAGGCCTGCTGCGCGTTCGGGGCGCCGGCGCCGTACGGCGAGCTCCCGGCGGGCGGCTGCTGCACCACCATTGGCGGATAGGGCAGGGACGCGAAGCGCAGCTCGCCGCTGGGAGGCGACGCCACCGCCACCTCCACGCCCGGCGTCACCACGGCCTGAGGCGGATCGTCGACCGTTACCGCGTGCGGCAGCTCGGGCGCGCCGCTCCGGGTCGGCCCGTTCTCCGCGTTGTCGAAGGCCTCCAGGTAGTAGGCGAAGTAGTCGGTGATCGAGCGGGCCGGGACCTCGATCCCGTAGTCGTCGCCGCCGATGTTTCCCATCGGGTGGCATTCGAAGTCGCGCTCGTACGCGTTCCGCCAGCAGGCCCGCGCCACGAGGACGCCGCTGCGGTCGTCGGTGACGGTCGCCAGAAGGCGCAGCGGGAGCGAGCGCCGGGCGGTCAGGATCGGCACGTGCTGGAGCCTGGGCGGCGTCGTGTCCTCCGCCGGAGGCAGCAGTGGAGGCGCAGCCGGCGCGGTCGCGAGGGGGAGGGGGAGGGGGAGCTTGGGCAGCAGCTGGCTCTCGCAGAATGCGAGCTGCAGCCTGGCCTCGGCGACCAGCTCCTTCTGCGGCGCGGCGCTGCCCTTCGCCTTCTGCGCCTGGGCGAGGAAGTCGCGGTAGGTGCCCGCCGCCTCGTCGTACCGGCCGAGCTTGCGCCGGACCTGCGCGATGTTGAAGAGGACCAGCGGGTGCTGGCGCTGCCCGTAGGCGGTCCGGTAGCCGGCGAGCGCGCACTCCAGATCGCCCTTCACCGAGCAGGCGTGCGCCGCGGCCACCTGCGCCCGGAACAGCTCGTCGGCCGTCGGCGGGCGTCGCTGCTTCTCGCCGCCGCGCACCGGCGTGAGCACCACCGCGATCCGCAGCTCGAAGTCGCGGTCCGGGGGCAGCACCGGCCGAGTCACGCGCGGCACGTAGCCGTCGAGGGACAGGCGGACCTCGTGCGGGCCCGGCGTGGTCCGGACCTTGAGCGGGGTGGCTCCGGCCAGCTTCCCGTCGAGGAAGATCTGCGCCCCGGCCGGATCCGACGAGACCGCGATCAGCGGCGGCTCCTGCGCCTGCGCCCTCTGCATCGGGATGCGCACCGAGAGGCCCTGGCCGGCGTCGATGGCCACCTGCTGCGCCACCGTCTTGTAGCCGTCGAGCGTGATCTCGAGCTGGTGCTCGCCGGGCTGCACTTCGGCGCTCAGCGGAGAGACGCCCAGCTCCTTGCCGTCCACGCGAACCTGGGCGGGCGGCTCGGTCTCTACAGACAGCCGGGCCGCGCCGGGCATGCGGCGCGGGGCGAAGTCCACCACCGTGTCGCGGTCCATCTGGATCTGCACCAGGCGCTCGTCCTTGACGTACCCGACCGCGTTGATGCTGACCTTGTGCTTGCCGGGCCGGGTCTCCGCGGACCAGGGCGTGACGCCGACGTCTCCGCCGTCCAGGGTGACGGACGCGCCCACCGGGGTGGAGGTGACCGTCAGCCGGGACCCGCTCCGAACGGCAACCGCCAGGTCGAGCCGGATGGAGAGGTCCTGCTCTGCCGGCATGTCGATCTCGGTGGCCACGTCGCGGCGGCCCTCCTTGTGCAAAACGACCTCGTGCTTTCCCGGAGGCAGCGCCACGATCAGCGGAGTGCGGCCGCGCTCCTTGCCGTCGACCAGCACCTGCGCGCCGACCGGGTCGGACTCGACGGAGAGCGCGGGCCGCTTCGGCAGCGCCGAGAGCACGAACGAGATCGACGCGTCCCGCCCCTCGCGCGCCGAGACCTTGCGTTCGCGCCGCTGGTGCCCTTCCAGCTCGACGGCCACGGTGTGCTCGCCGGGCTGGAGCACGCCCTGGTACGGCGACCGGCCCACCACCGCGCCGTCCACCAGCACGTTGGCCTCCAGAGGATCGCTGGTGACGGAGAGCGTGGCCGGCCCGCCGGCCTGGCGAGGAAGGTCGACCGGCAGGTCCATCTTCTTGCCGGGCTTCAGATCGATCTGCTGCTCCGTGGTGCGCCCATCCACGGAGGTGATCGAGAGCGTGTGGCGCCCGGGCAAAAGCCGCACGGTGAGCGGCGTCTTGCCGGCTTGGTTGTCGTCGATCCGCACCGACGCTCCGGGCTCCGCCGTGCGGATGGTCAAGGCGACGGGCTGCGGCGGCGGATCGTAGGCGACGCAGGTGAACGGCTTGCGAGGCGAGCCACTCCGGCTGGCGGCGCCTTCCTCGTGCTGCGCCTCGACGAAGTACTCGAAGCTCCCTTCGGAAAGGATGCTGGCTGGGAGGCGCGCGCGGAAATTGCCGCGGCCGCGGTCCTGCATCGTGAACGCCTCGTAGCGCGAGGTGCCGGTCTTGCGCACGAACACCAGCGGCGCGAACAGCTTCGAGGGATCCTGGATCCTGGCCTGGAGGGAGACGTTCTCGCCGCGCGGGGTCTTCTCAAGCGGCGTATGAGAGATCTTGCTGTCCCCGCCCGGCGCAGCCTGGGGAGCCGCGGACGCGCCGGCTTCCTCGTTGACGGCCAGGAGGACCTCGCGGACGTGCTCGGACGAAGCGCGAGCGTCGACAGCCGCCGCCACGGCGACCATAAGGACTGCGAACGACATGATCCCTCCCCCTCCAGCCGGATGCGGCGGGCCCGAACGGCCGTGCGCGATGTGAACGGCCCGCCCCTCCGGCTGCTTGCTGCAGGGGTTGCGCAACCCCCGGTCGTACGTCCCTCGATCGATCTACTTTGGAGGTGAGGGTCGTGACAAGTAGCGAACATTCCTACCCCTCCCAGCGCTGCCGGATGGCGGCGATTGCGCCGGAGCTGTGCGCGCGCTAGGCAAAAGCCCCATGCGGACGCCGGATCTGCGCGTTTTGACGGCGGTAAAGGAGGTCGGCGCCGCCGGCTGGGACGCGCTCTTGTCCGCCCGCTCGACGCCTTTCCTGCGGCACGCCTGGCTGGACGCCCTGGAGCGATCGGGTTGCGCCTCCCAGCGCTCGGGCTGGGCGCCCCGACACCTGACGCTCTGGCGGGGGAAGACGCTGATCGCCGCGGCGCCTGCCTACGCCAAGGACCACAGCGACGGGGACTTCTCGCGCGACTGGGACCTTGCGGAGTCGATCTCGCGGGGGCGGATTCCCTACTATCCGAAGCTCGCGCTCACGGTGCCGTTCACGCCCTGCACCGGCGAGCGCGTGCTGGTGGCTCCCGGCGAGGACCGCGCCGCCTGCGTGGCGCGCATCGTCCGGGGCGCGGCGGCACTCTGCGAGGAGGAAGGCTTTCCCACCTGGCAGGTGCTGTTCCCCGACGAGACCTCCGCCCGGGAGCTGGCGGACGCCGGGATGGCGCTCCGGGTGTCCTGGCAGTTCCACTGGCGGAACGAGGGGTACCGCTCGCTGGACGACTTCCTCGGCCGCTTCAACTCCAAGCGGCGCCACATGCTCAAGCGCGAGATGGCCGCCGCCGCCGGGCAGGGGATCTCCATCCGCACCATCCGCGGCGAGGAGATGCTCCGGGACCCCGAGCGATGGGCGAAGGCCGCGCACGCCCTCCACCGCAGCACGGTGGACAAGCTGATGTGGGGACGCCGCTGGCTGAACGAGAAGTTCTACCTGCTCGCGTTCTCGGCCATGCCCGACGCGATGGAGCTGGTGGGCGCGTTCCGCGGCGGCGAGCTGGTCGCGGGCGCCTTCAACGTCGCGTCTGCGCGCCGTCTCTACGGCCGCTACTGGGGATGCTTCGAGGAGCACCCCTTCCTGCACTTCAACGTCTGCTACTACCACTCGATCGCCGACTGCATCGGGCGGGGCCTCGAGGTCTTCGAGGGCGGCGCGGGCGGGGAGCACAAGCTCGCCCGCGGATTCTTGCCCGCCGTCACCTGGTCGGCGCACGGGTTCAGCGACGCCCGCCTCGATCGGGCGGTCCGCGAGCACCTTTCGTGTGAAACCCCGGCCCGGGAGGCCAGCATCGAGCGGTCGATGCGCGAGTCGCCTATATTCAAGGCGGCCTCATGAGCCCCAGGCGCAAGCAGCAGGGCGACGTCGGCGTCGCCGAACCCAGGACCAAGGTGAAGCCGAAGCTCGATCGGCCGCGCCTCTACAAGGTCCTGCTGCACAACGACGACTTCACCCCGATGGAATTCGTGGTGATCGTGCTGCGCGAGGTGTTCGCGAAGTCCGACGCGGACGCCACCGCCATCATGTTGCACGCGCACACGCACGGGATGGCGGTGGCGGGGGTCTACACGTTCGAGATCGCCGAGACCAAGGTGCAGCAGACGATGGCGCTGGCCGACAAGGCTGGCTTTCCGCTGCTGTGCACGATGGAGCCGGAAGACGCGCCAGGATGATCGCGCGCCTGCGTTGGCTCTACTTCCTCTACTACGCCGGAGTGGGGACGTTCCTCTCGTACTTCGCGCCCTACCTGCGCGGCCTGGGGTTCTCCGGCGAGCAGATCGGCGCGGTGACCTTCGCGCAGCAGGCGGTGGCGGCGCCCGCGGCGCTGATCTGGGGCGGCATCGCCGATCGCCTGGGCGCCCCGTCGCGCGCTCTGGCCGCCTGCACCGCGGGAATGCTCTTCGCCATCTGCGGCCTGCCGTACGCGCGCACGCCGGCGCAGATGGGCATCGTGCTGGTGCTCTCAGCACTCTTCTCCGGCGCGGTGGTGCCGCTTTTGGATTCCACCGCGGTCGAGGCCGTCAAGCGCGTCCAGGGGCAGAGCTATGCGCGCACGCGCCTGTGGGGATCGATCGGATTCATCCTCACGGCGCAGGGCCTGGGGCTTCTGCTCGCGCTGCGCGGAGATCGGCCGGGCGATCGCGCCATGCCCTACGCGTACCTGGCCTGCGTCGGGGGATACGCGCTGCTCGCGCAGCTCCTTCCGCCGGTGCCCGCGCATCCGGAGCGGCCCCACTGGCGCGAGGCGCTGGTGCTGCTGCGCCAGCCGCGGCTCCTGCTCCTCTTCGCGGTCTGCGCCGTCCATTGGGGAGCGTCGGCGCCGTACCACCTGCTCTTCGGCGTGTTGGTGCGCGACCTGGGCCTCTCCTCCGGCGTCACCGGCGCCGGCCTCGCTCTCGGCGTTCTGGCCGAGGTCATCGCGCTGTTGGCCTTCCCGCGGCTGCTGCGCCGCTTCTCGCTGCGCGTCTTGTTCGCGGCGGCGTTTGCGGCGACCGCGCTGCGCTGGGCCCTGGTGGCGCGCGCGCGCTCGGCGCCGCTCTTGATCGGGCTGCAGCTCTTGCACGCGCTCAGCTTCGGCGTCTTCTGGGGCACCGCCGTCGAGGCGATGCAGCGGGTGGTGCCGGTGCGGCTGCGCACCACCGGACAGGCGCTGTTCTCCGCTCTCGTCTTCGGGCTCGGCAACGCGGCCGGCTATGCGCTCTCCGGCGCGGGCTACGATCGCTACGGAAGCGCGGCGCCGCTGTACGCGCGGGCCGCCGCGGTGGAGGTGCTGCCGCTGCTCCTCCTGCTTCTTCCTCTTTCTTACGAGAAGACGAGTGCATAGCTTGCGCGCGGCGGGGGAGTGCGCCGCGTCCGGCGCCGGAGGAGACGGAATGCCGAAGTCCTGGAGCAACAAGCGCGAGAGGCAGTACGAGAAAATCAAGCGGTCCGCGTCCCGCCGGGGCCGCAGCGCCGCCACGGCGAAGCGGATCGCGGCGGCCACCGTGAACAAGACGCGCCGGAAGAAGGGCGAGACCAGTGGATCGAGCCGGTCGCGCCGGAGCAGCTCGTCGCGCTCGCGCCGGTAAGGGAAATCGCCTGCCTGCCGCGCTGTGATACGAAGAAGCGTGGCCGGCTACTCCGGGACGCCGCTCCCCCGAAAGCTCGGGATCCACGACGGGGCGCGGGTTCGCCTCGCAGGAGCTCCGGACGGATTCGCGGCGACGCTGGGCGTCGTTCCGCGGGCGCGCGGCGAGGCGGACGTGATCGTGCTCTTCACCAGGACCGCGGCCGGGCTCCAGCGCTCGTTTCCCCGGATGCGGCGATCGCTGCACCCGTCGGGTGGGCTCTGGGTGGCCTGGCCGAAGCAGGCCTCCGGCGTCCCGACGGACCTGACCGAAAACGTCGTCCGCCGGTACGGGCTCGGCCAGGGGCTGGTGGACAACAAGGTCTGCGCCATCGACGAGACCTGGTCCGGTCTGCGCTTCGTGGTCCGTCTCGCGGATCGTCCCTGAAATGCTGGCTGCCTTGCTGCTCGCCCCGCTTTTGGTATTCCGCGGCAACGTGGCGCTGCTGGAAGACGTCTACCGCAGCTATCTCGATCTGCCGGCCAGCACGAAGGCGACCCCCGCGACCGCGCGCACCGTCGCGACGCGCCTTGCCAGCTTCCTGCACCACGCCGGGTACGCGCTGGCCACCGTACGGGCACGCCCCGAAGGCGATCAGATCATCGTGGACGTCGACGAAGGCCGCCTGGACAAGATCATCTTCCTGGGCGGGGGCGCCTTCGAGACGCTGCGGCTGCGCCTGGACCTCAACATCCAGCAGGACGTCTTCAACCAGCCGGAGCTGGAACGGCAGCTCGCCTCGCTCGCGCGCCGCCTGGGCCTCGGCGAGTTCGCGTACGAGATCGTGCCGGTCCCCAACATCTCCGCGCCCAGGACGCAGTTCGACGACCCCGAGATGGAACGCCTCTCGATGGGAGCGGTCCGGCCCGGGCGGCCGTACGAGCTGCACATCCTCGTCCAGCCCGGGCGCTTCCGGCCGGGAATCTCACCGGAGATCGAGATCAACTCGGTGCAAGGCGGAGCGATCGGCGCCACCTACAACTCCGGGCGCCTGATCTTCCAGGACGATCGCTGGAAGGTGGGCGGCCTGATCGCCGGCTCGCTGCGGCAGAAGCTCGACGGCAGCGGATCGTCGTTCACCTTCACCCGCACCCTGGGCGAAGTCGGGTACGAGGCCCCCCCGATCGCGGGCGTGCTGCGCCCGGCGCTGCGCGCGCGCGTCGAGCTGAAGGACAACCAGCGCGAGGACTTGAACCTCGAGAGCTTCATGTTCACCAGGCTCTCGGCCGGCGTCGCCATCCTCTTCCTGCCTATACCGCAAGTTCGCGCCTCCCTCGGCGGAGGCATCGAGCGGCGGCTGCTCTATTCGCTCGAGCCGGCGGCCGGCCGGACCCCGGTGTTCGGATCGGATTACGACGTGGCGGAGACGCGCCCGTACGGGGAGGTGTCGCTGGAGCTGACGTTCGATCCGGAATCGATCCGGCGGGACCGCCACCACCGCCTGGGGCTGGAAGCGCGCGTCTACGGCCCGCCGCATACCGGAGAGGAGGGATCCGTCCATCTCAACGGCTGGTACCAGAAGATGTTTCCCTTCGGCTGGAACGAGATGTGGTTCGAGCTGCGCGGGATCTCGCGCACCGGGTCGGTGCTCTTCTCCGAGGAGACCTCGATCGGCGGAGACACGCTGCGGGGACCGTGGGGAGGAGAGTACGCGCGCAGGTCCGCCGGCCTGCTGCTCGAATACCGGTACTCGCTCCTGCGCGACGTGTTCAAGCTCGGCCTCTTCCACAACGTCGCCGCGTACGGCGCGATCAACCGCACGACCAACACGGAGAGCCTCTCCTACGCCAACGCGCTGGGGCTGGGGATCCACGCGCTGATCATCGACGAGTTCCAGCTCGACGCCTGGTTTGGCGTGGGATGGGCGAAGGGCGGGCGATTCGACCGGGGGGCGGCGCTCGCCATACGCCAGGCATTCTAACTTTCAGTGCTGGGCGATCCGGTAATCGAGGGCCGCCGCGACCTCGCGCGCCTTGGCCTGGAGGATCCGCGTGTTCTTCGGGCCCATCCGCAAGAGCAGCTTCTCGACCGGGCCGAGGGCCTCGAGCTTTTCGTCGGCGAAGGCGAAGTTGGACCCGCCCTTGGGGACCAGGGCCACAGGCGCGTTCCGCACCGGGGCGTCGCTGATCCGCCGCAGCGCCTTGGCGAAGACCGGATCGAACTTGCGGTCCGGGTAGCCGAGCTTGTGGTACGCGCTCTCGAGCAGCGGGTGGATCTCGCGGATCACCTGGGCGAAGCCCTTGGCGTCGATCGAGCCGATCACCGCCGCCATCTGATCGTAGCGGGCGTTATCCATCCTCTCCGCCTTGAGCGGGCTCACCTGGATGAAGTCGAGCTGCTTGCGGGGGCTGACGTCCTCCGCCACGTTGTCGACCACCACCACGAATCGGTCGAGCAGATCGGAGGCGGCGAGCCAGCGCGCCCACTCCGGCAGCGAAGAGAGCCCGGCCAGCTCCTTGCGGACCTGCTCGTCGGTCTTCTGCCCGGGCGGCGCGGCCGCATCCTCGGAGGGCTTCGGCGCGGCCGCCTGGGGCGGCGGTCGTGCCGGTGGCTCTGCCGGGGGAGCGGGACGGTTGAAATACCAGAGCGCCGCCGCCGCCGCGACCAGCACGGCGGCGCCGGCGACGTAGAAGGGCAGGCGCTTGTTCTCCATGGCCCCGGAACATTGGCACATCCGCGGGCATTTCGGGGCGAGACCAAGGGACGACCACTACCTAACGGAGGGTGATGTCCCCCTTCGCCTCCAGCCGCGCCAGGCGCGCTCGCGCCTCCTCGATCTCGGAAAGCCGGGGGTCGGCCTTGGCCCAGGCGGCGAGGAACCGCCGGGCCGCCTCGGCCGCGAGCTGGCGCTGCCCGGTGCGCTCGTAGAGGGCGGCGAGCTGCGCGTCGGAGCGGGCGCGGAACATCCCGCCATACCCGGGTCCGGTCGAGGTCACGCCGTTGAAGGTGGACTGCGCCAGGCGCAGGCTCTCGATGGCCTTGCCGTCCTGCTTCGCCCGCATCCAGCAGTCCGCCATCACGTAATAGAGGAACTCCCGATAGGGCGATCGCGAGGTGAGCTCGTCCAGCCCGGCGGCGGCGGCGGCGAACTGTCCCCGGGCGCGCTGCTGGAAGACCTCCACCGACTTGTCGGCGAGCGGATCGCCGACGGCGCGCAGGATCCGGCCGTACGCCTCGATGTCCCCGAGCAGCGGATAGACGAACGCGAACATCGTCTCGGGGACTCCGCGCGCCGCGGCCTCGCGGGCGATCCGCCGGGCCCCGTCCGCGTCCCCCAGGTACAGCGCCCGCAAAAGGCCGTTGCCCGCCAGGGCCACTGCCTCGCCCTCCGGATCGCCGGCCTCGCGCGCCACCAGCGCCGCGGCATCGAAAGCCTCGAGCGCGGCCCGCACGCGGCCTCCCTGGACCAGCGCTCCCGCCATCGTGAGATAGGCCCGCTGCCGATCGCGGGCTCGCTGCGTCTCCAGAAGCGGCGAGAGCCGGGCGACGGCGGCGTCGGTGTCGAACTGCCAGGCATCCAGCGCGGCGAGGTCCACCACCGGCAAAGCGCTGCCGGGGAACCGCCGTCCAGCCTCTTCCAGCGTCTGGCGCGCTTCGGAGATGAGTCCCACCGCGGCCTGCGCCCGGGCGAGATGGCCCCATGCCTCGTCGTCGTTCACGCGTCGCTGGTATTCGAGGGCCGCCGCCAGGAGCGCGTCCTTCTCCCCCAGGAGCTGGTACGACCAGACCAGGTGCTGGTGCGCCCGCTCCATCGACGGGTCCAGCGCCAGGGCGCCGCGGAACCGCGCCGCCGCGTGCTTCGGATACCCGGCATGGAAGATCACGTCGCCGAGCATGAACGCGCACTCCTTCTCCGCCGGCCAGCGCTCGACGCATTCCCGGGAGGAGTCGTACGCTTCCTGCCCCTTGGCGAAGAGGCTGCCGCGGACGCCGCGCGCCATCAGGCGCTCCTTCTCCGGCAGCTTGTCCGCGAGCTGGAGCGCGTGGGCGATCGCGTCCCGCGCCCTGGGCCCGTCGTGCTCCCACATCTGCGCGTAGGCGAGCCGGTACCAGGCGAGCGCGAATCCAGGATCGATCGCCAGGGCCGCACGGAACCGCTCCGCCGCGCGGGCGAACTGCAGGTGGTCCACGGCCTCCTCGCCCTGGAAGAACTGCTGGTAGGCCTCCAGGCTGCGGGTGGTGACGTCCTCCACCGGCGCTCGCCGTTCCACCGCCGAATCGCGCAGCACGCGCCGCGCCTCCGCCGAGAGCTTGTCGATCAGGGGCGGGATGGCAGTCTTGCCGGAGCCTTGCTCGCGCAACGCCGCCAGGTACCGGCTGGTGTGCGGCTCGAGGATCTTCAGCTCGATCAGGTACAGGTCGTCGAACCGCCGGATGGTGCCGAGCAGCAGCGCGTGCGCGTTGGCCTGGCGGGCCACGTCGCGCCCGACCGTCTCGTCGATCCGCGCGGTCTCCTCCCGGCCGAGCTGCCGCATCAGGTCGAACATCCGCGAGCGGGTGACCACCGACAGCTTGCGGGACTGCTCCAGCGAGGTGATCAGCAGGCCGGAGAGCGCGTCCAGCCCCGGGTCGCCGGTCTGGTTGTCGAAGTCCGCCACCGCGACCGTCAGCGGCGCCCCGCGGTCGATCAACCCCCAGACCCGGGGGAGCCCCAGTGTGAGCGCCAGCGCAGCCAGCGCGGCCACCGAAACTTTATGGCGCCGCGCCTTGCGCCAGAGGCGCTCCAATGCGCCCGGGCGCCGCGCCTGCACCGGCTCGCCGGCGAGGATCCTGGACAGATCGTCGGCCAGCGCCTTGGCCGTGGGATAGCGGCGCGCCGGGTCCTTCTCCAGGCACTTGAGCACCACGCTCTCGGCGTCCGCCGGCATCCCCGCGGCGAGCTTGCGCGGCGGCTTCGGATCCTCGTGGATCATGCGGAAGAGGATCTGGAGCTGCGAGCCGCCCTCGAAGGGAGGCCGCGCGGTGAGCACCTCGTACAGGGTGGCGCCCAGGCCGTAGACGTCGGTGCGCGCGTCGAGCGCGCGCAGGTCCCCGTTGGCCTG
Source organism: Myxococcales bacterium (assembly GCA_035635635.1). Classification (GTDB taxonomy): domain Bacteria; phylum Myxococcota; class Myxococcia; order Myxococcales; family 40CM-4-68-19; genus 40CM-4-68-19. The sequence continues at coordinate 26,562 of DASQAS010000236.1, forward strand.
CTCGGGCGCCATGTACTGCGGAGTTCCGAGCACGGCGCCTTCGGCCGTGTCCCCCGGGGAGCGGACGTCGCGGGCGAGGCCGAAGTCGGTGACGAACGGCCGCGGCCCGTCCGGATTCTGCTCGACCAGGATGTTCTGGGGCTTGATGTCTCGGTGCACCAGCCCGGTCTGGTGCGCGGCATGCACGGCCTCCGCCACGTCGCGCATCAGCGCGAGCTTCGCCACGAACGACAAGCTCGAGGCGGCCTCGCGCAGGGTCTTGCCCTCGATGTGCTGCATCGCGATGTAGGGCTGATTCGAGATGCGGCCCACCTCGTAGACCCGGCAGACGTGCGCGTGGTCGACGCGCGCCTGGGCCTGCGCTTCCTGCAGGAAGCGGCGCTCCTGGACCGGATCCGCGCCGCGCACGAACTTGAGGGCGACCAGCCGCTTCAGCTTCCGGTCGAAGGCCTTGTAGACCTGGCCCATGCCGCCCGAGCCGATCGCCTCGCGAATCTCGTACCGGTCGGACTCCTCCGCCCGCTCGATGCCCGGGGTGGAGCTTCCCGGGGTGGTGGGCTCGTTCGACTTTCCGGCGCCGGACCCCGTCGGGTCTGGTCGTGGCGGCGGCGTGTCGGGCCGGGGCATTGGAGAATCAGCCTACAGCGAATCGGGTCCCCCGCAAGTGGACCAATCGTCCAATCATTGCAATTCATTTCACTGCCCGTAGCAGCGCCGGGAAGGCCCCGGGAATCTTCGACACCAGGCGAAGGCAGGCGCGCCGGAGGGCAGGACGCCGGGAGAGCGCCACCAGGGCGTGAGCGGGGAGGGCGTACCTGATCCACGCCGCGCGGAGGCTCTGGTCGTACCGCCGCAGCGCGGGGGAAAGATCGGTCGCGAGATCCCGGGGCAGGGCTTCCATCAGCGCCGCCGAGGCGGCGAACGCCAGCGAAAGCCCCTGGCCCGTGATCGCGTCCACGTAACCGGCGGCGTCGCCGATCAGCGCGAGGCGCGGCCCGCACCGGGCGCGCGCCCGCTGCAGCAACGGCCCTGCGCCGCGGACATCCGAGCCGGAAGGCGCGCCCGCCAGCTTCTCGCGCAACGCGGGGAAGCTGCCGAGCAGCGCGTCGAAGTCCTGCGCTGCGTCGCGCCCGCGCAAGAAGGCCAGGTTGACGCTGCGCGGGCCGACGGGGGTCACGTACGCCTCGGCGTCAGGCCCCCAGTGCACCTCGACGAAGTCCGTCCAGGGAGGCAACTCGAAGTGGCGCCGGATCCCGAAGCGCAGCGGCCCGGCCGGCGCCGGACCGTCGAGACCGGCTGCCTTCCGCAGCGGCGAATGGAGCCCGTCGGCCGCGATCAGCAGGCGCGCTTCGAGGGCCCCGCCGCCGGTGAGAACCTCGACGCGATCGCCGCCGGCCCGGGCCGCGAGGACCGGTTCCTGCCGCACCTCCGCGCCAAAGCCGATCGCGCGCTCCCGCAGTGCCGAAGCCAGAACGGTCCGGCGGATGCCGATCCCGCACCCCTGGCCGAATCGCGCCTCCAGCATGGTCCCATCCTCCTGGAGGTAGCGGATGCCGCGGAAGACCGCCCGCTCGTCCTCCGGGATGAGGACGCCCAGCCGCGCGAGCTCGGACGTTCCGGAGGGCATCAGGCCCTCGCCGCACGCCTTGTCGGGCGGGGCGGCGTTCCGCTCGAAGACCACGGTGCGGAAGCCGCGCTGCGCTGCGCGGATCGCGGCGGCGAGGCCCGCCGGGCCTCCGCCGGCGATGGCCACGTCGTGCATCAGCCCCGCATCCGCGCCAGCAGCGAGCGCGCGGTTTCCTTCGCGACGTGGAACAGGGTGACCTGATCGGGCGGGCGCAGCTCGTCGGACTGGAGCTGCCGCAGCGCCTCGCCCCGTCGGAGCTTGCCGCTGGAGGTGCGCGGAAGCGTTCCCGGCGCGAGCAGATGGATGGCATACGGCCGGATGCCCGTGCGCTCCAGGACCCGGCCGCAGATCCATTCGGCGTCGGCGCTGCCGTCGGTCTCCACCAGAAGGACCAGCTCCTCGCCCTCGGCGGTGGGCAGGCCGACCGCCGCGGCGCATCCGGGACGGACTCCCTCGACGCCGTCGAGCGCGTCCTCGAACTCCTGCGGCGCGTGGTTGACCCCGCGCAGGATCACCAGGTCCTTGGCGCGGCCGGAGACGAAGAGCTCGCCGCCGTCGATGAACCCCAGGTCGCCCGTGTCCAGCCAGCCGTCCTGCAACGCCGCGCGGGTCGCGGAGGGGTTCCGGTAGTACCCGCGCATCACGGAAGGGCCGCGGACGAAGATCCGCCCGTGGCGTACGTCGACATCGAAGCCGGGCAGCGGGGCTCCGACGGACGGCAGCTCGCGCGCGCCGGCCGTCCAGGTCCGCGGGTGCCGCCCCGAGGGCGTGAACGTCACGGCCAGGGTTGCCTCGGAGAGGCCGTATACCGGCATCAGCGCGCGCTCGTCGAACCCGTGGGGCGCGAATCGCTCGGAGAAGCGCCGCAACACCGCAGCCGCGACCGGCTCGGCTCCGTTCAGCGCGAACCGCCAGGAGGAGAGATCGACGTTCTCCAGATCTGAGTCGCGCACGCGGCGGACGCAGAGACCATAGGCGAAGTTGGGGGCCACCGAGATGGTCGCGCGCTTCCGGGAGATCGCCCGAAGCCAGATCGCCGGGCGGGCCAGGAACACCTCGGGCGGGATCAGCGTCAGGGGACCCGGGCGGTAGACCGCGAGCAGCAGGCATCCGATCAGGCCCATGTCATGGTACAGCGGCAGCCACGATACGCCCGCCTGCGCGTCGTCGGCCGGCACGACGCTCTCGATGGCGGCCGCGTTCGCCAGCACGTTCGCATGCGTGAGCGCGACCGGCTTGGGATCCACTGTGGTGCCGCTGGAGAACTGGATCAGGAGGAGCCCGTCGGGCGTTGCCCGCTCTACCAACGGGGCCCCGCGCGGGACGCGCTGCAGGCCCAGCGATGGACGCGCCTGGGCGATCGCCACGCCCAGCAGGCGGGACACGCGCGCGTCGCTCAGCACCACGCGGGCGCCGCAGACCTCCAGCATCCGTGCCGTGCGGCGGTGGAACTCGTCCATCCGCCCCAGGCGCACCGGAGGATAGAGCGGCACCGGGACCGCCCCGGCCAGCACCGCGCCGAAGAACGCGTCCATGAACTCGGGGCCGGTGGGCAGGATGATGGCGACGCGGTCGCCCCGGGAAATGCCCATCTCCCGCAGCCCGCCCGCGGCGACGCGCGCCCGCTCGTACAGCTCGGCGAAAGAGAGCGCGGTCTCGCGCTCCTGCGCATCGAGGAAAGAGAGGCCCCAGCGCGATCGCGCCGCGCTCTCCAGCGCCGCGATCATCGTCGCGTGGCGTGGGACCAAGGGCGGACCGCCGCTCAGCATGCGCGCGCCTCCTCGCGCCGCCGCAGGACCAGCGCCGCCAGGTCGCTCACGGTGCGGACCGCCGCCGCGTCCTCCTCCTTCAGCGCCACCCGGAACCGGTTCTCGAGCCCGACCACCAGGGTGAGCAGGCCCACCGAGTCCAGGTGCAGGTCCTTGATCAGGTCGTCCTCGGGACGGGGCTCGCGCGACACCTCCAGCTCGTCGCGCAGCACGCGGCCGATCTCGCGCAGCACTTCATCCATGCGGGAAGAACCTCGGCACCCCGGCGAACTCCCGCTCCCACGCCGGTCCGAGCGCTTTCTCTTCCGTCCGGATGCGCGCGCGCAGCAGCAAGGCGTTGAGGGTAGAGAAGAGGAGGGCGGAAATCCAGGCGCCGTGCGCGAGAGGGACCAGGAGCATCTCGGCGATCACGGCCACGTAGTTGGGATGCCGGAGGAATCGATACGGACCGCGGCGGACGGAAGTCTCCCCCGGAACGACGATCACCCGCACGTTCCATCGCCACCCGAGCGAGGCGATGGCCCACCAGCGCAGGCCCTGGGCGCAGAGGACCCCGCCGGCGCAGATCCACCCCGGCGCTCCGGGAAACGGACGCCGGAGCAGCAGCACCTCCGCCGCGCAGCAGGGGAGGAAGAGCGCGTGCACCCCCGCCATCCATCGGAACTGGTCCGCTCCGGTCTCCCGGCCGCCGCGCGCCCGGGCGATCCGGGCGTTTCGCCGGGAGAGCCAGAGCTCCGCGATGCGCTCCGCCGCAATCAGGCCGAGGAAGACCAGGTACGCGGTCACCATTCGAGCAGCACCAGCTCGGAGCAGAAGCCGGGGCCCATCGCCATCAAAAGGCCCTTCTCCCCGGGGCGCGCCTCGCCGGAGGCGAGCAGGTCCGAGAGCACGAAGAGGACGGAGGCGGAGGAAAGGTTCCCGACCTGCTCCAGCGATTCCCAGCTCCGCCGCATCGCGGCGCGGGGAAGGTCGAGCGATTCTTCGACCGCCTCGAGCACCCGGGGCCCTCCGGTGTGACAGATGAAGTGCGCGATGTCGCGCTGCGAGAGACCCTGGGCGTCGAGGAACGAGTCGACGTCCGAGCGCAGGTGCTGGCGGATCAGCTGGGGGACCTCCGGCGAGAGCACGACCTTGAAGCCGGAGTCCACGACGTCCCATCCCATGGCGCGCTCGGTCCCCGGATAGAACACCGAGCGCGTCGCCGCGATGCGCGGACCGCGGCCCCGCGCGCCGCCGCCCACCACCACGGCCGCTGCGCCGTCGCCGAAGAGCCCGCTGGCGATGATGTTGGGGATGGAGAGGTCCTCGCGCTGCAGCGTGAGCGAGCACAGCTCGACGGCGAGCAGCACGGCGATCTCGCCGGGCGCCCCGCGCAGCACGTCCGCCACCCGCGCCAGTCCGGCCGCGCCGGCGACGCAGCCCAGGCCGAAGATGGGGACGCGCTTCACGTCGGGCCGCAGGCCCAGGCGCTCGACCAGCCGCGCGTCGATGGACGGCGTCGCGATCCCGGTGACGGTGACGAAGTAGAGGTGATCGACCTCGGTCGGAGCCAGCTCCGACGCGCGCAGGGCGGCGCGCATCGCATCCTCGCCGGCGGCCACGGCCGCCTCGGTCCAGGCGGCGTTGCGGGCGGCGAAACTCTCCAGGGCGGGGTACTGCTCGAGCGGGAGCGCCAGGTGCCGCCCGCCGACCCGCACCGCGCGGTGGAGCTGCTCCAGCCGATCGAGGTTGAAGTGCTTCTGTCCCCAGAGCTCCCGGAAGGTGGCGAGCAGCGTGTCCTGGTCCACGTAGTGCGGCGGAAGCGCCTGCGCGGCCGCGAGGATCCGGGGTCCCGCTGCCGGGCTCATCGGGTCGGCTCCATCGGCAGGATCAGGCGCACGGGGGCACACGCGCACAGCATGTCGTTGCCCGCAAGGGTTCGCATCAGAGATTGCCGACTTGCACGCCGGGCAGGGTGGCGGCGAACCCGGCGCCGAACGCGAGCGACGGCGTCCAGGCCCCCGGCTTCACCTCCCCCGCGCGCACCCGTTGCGCGCACTCCAGCGCCGCGTGCGCGGTCAAGGTGTAGCCCTCGGGCAGCGACATGGTCATCGCGACCGAGCGCGCGCCGTCGCTGACGCGGCCCCAGAACTGTGCCCCGCCCCGCGCCCGCTCCGAGGCGTCCGGACCACGCACGGTCCGCTCGATCCGGAACTTGAGGTACTGCTGGACAGGCGGCAACGCGAGCAGCGGGGCGACGAACCGCGACAGCCGCGCGGCGCGGATCTGGGACCGCTTCGCGGCGATGAACACGGTGATGTCGGGGATGCCCGTGCTCCGGAAGGCGGTGGCGACGTCTCCCCAGGGGATGGACATGGCCTGCCGCGGCTTGTCGGCGAAGGGCACCTCGCGCACCTCGTGCGCCGGAGGGACGCGGACGAGCTTCCCCCCGCGGCGCACCAGGCCGCCGCGCGGCAGCGCCTCGATGGAAGTCTTGAGCGTGCCCGGGCTGGAACGCCCCAGCGGGGCGAACGCGAGCTCCAGCTTGGTGGCGGAGGGCAATCGCTGCTTGAGCAGGGCGGCGAGGCAGTCGCTGGGGACGACGTCGAAGCCGGTCCCCGGCAGCAGGACCACGCCCCGGCCGCGCGCCTGCTCGTCGCGGGCGAGCACGGCCTCGAAGACCTCGATCTCGCCGGTGATGTCCAGGTAGTGCGCGCGCGCGGCCAGGCAGGCGTCCACCATGGGCCGGCTGGTGGCCGAGAACGGCCCGGCGCAATGCAGCACCAGGTCCACCTCGCGCAAGTCGGGACGATCGAGGCTGAACGCGCGCCAGGGCAGGCCCAGCTCTTCGGCCAGGGGGCGCACCTTGTCGGCGCTTCGTCCCGCCAGGATGGGGGTCTCGCCGCGCTGCCGCGCGAGGCGGGCGATCAGATCACCGCTGTAACCGTTCGCTCCGTAGATCAGGAACGCCATGCCGCGCAGTGTGGCACAGCGGCGCGGTCAAGCGTGTTCCCGCCTTCGCGGGAACACGCAGAAAAGGCGTAGCCGCAAAGCGGCCTTCGGCCGCAGCGCTAGAGCATCTGCCGGCCGGCCTTGGTGTTCACCACCGCCCGCAGAGCGGTCAGGTCCCGCTCCTCCGGGCGCCATTCGCCGAGGTGCGAGAGCCGGCGCATGGCGAAGCGGTGCCCGGCCGCGACCACCGAGGACTCCGCCTGCGAAACCAGCTGTCCCTCGGCCCGCGCCAGCTTCGCCGTCTCGTGGCGGTGGTGCGGATCGACCTTGCCCTCGTGGTTGACGCGGATCTTCGAGAACCAGACGCGCGCGACCTGCGCCGGCTTGTTGTTGAGCACCTCGACCGACATGCCGATGCAGCGGACGAAGCCGTCGCCGTCCTGCTCCAGCGCGCGCTCGCCCACGAGGAACCGCTGCATGGACGGATTGGAGATGCGCCGGATCTGGCCCGGGCCGGTGCGCTGGAAGAACCAGAGCGTCCTGCGCGACATGGTAGGTTCTTCGTAACACGCGCCCGCCGCGCGCTTTCAAAAACAGCGCAGGCCCTGTTCAGCGAGCGACAGCCTCCTCGATCAGCGCGCGCAGCAGCGAGCGGTGGCAGCGCTCGTCGTCGGCGCAGGCCGAGGAGCAGAGCAGGGTGACGGTCCCACCGGCGCGCACCCGCTCTGCCAGCTCATCGATGCGGGCCCGCAGCGAATGCAAATTTTCCAACGAGCCCTTCGTGGGATAGGGTTTTTGAGAGAGGAGAGACGTTGTCCGCGCCCCGCCTTCTGATCCTCGCCGACCCGAAGATGCTGGCCGCGCTCGCTGGGGGACTTCGCGAGGGCGGGCGGTTCGACGTCACCGGGGTCTCGTTCGCGGATCCGGCCGCGGCGCAGGCGGCGGCGGGGCAGGCCGACGCGCTGGCCCTGTTCTACGGCGCGCCGGGCACCCCGATCTCCGCCGCGCTGCAAGCGCTTTCGCCCAAGGTGCGCGAGCGCGGCGGCCGCGTGATGGCGGTGCTGCAGCGTGAGCAGATCGCCCAGCGGGACGAATGCTTCCGGGCCGGGGCGAGCGACCTGCTCTTCATGCCCACCCCGAAAGACCAGTTCGTCGCGCGCCTCTCGGCGTCAGTGGCGCTGGCGTTTTCGTCGGACGCCGGCGCGCCCGCGCACGTCGCGGTGGCGACGCGAGGCTCCTCATCGCGGCTGGATCGCGCGACGGTATCGCCCTCGGGCGTCGAGTCGCCTGGCCAGCTTCCGCTCAAACCCGGTGAAACCGTCCGGCTCGCCTGGGCAGGCCTCCAGTTCTGGGGGCTCGTGGTCCGCGGAACGCCGTCCACGCAGATCCGGTTCGCGGGCCTTACGCCCGACGAGGAGGCGAAGATCCGGGAGTGGGTGAAAGGCGCGGGTCAGCCGGACGTGCCGCCGCTCCAGCGTCCTCCAATCCAGGCCCCACCGCGCCCAGCCGGCGTCGCACCGCCGCCGACCGCAAGGGCCGTGACCGCGCAGCCCCCGGCGGCACCTGCCGCGGCTCCGGCAGCACAGCCTCCGGCAGCGCAGCCCAACGCGCGCGCGGCTCCGGTGGCGGGCCCCCCGCCGGGCTTTGCCGACCGCCAGTCGCCGCGCGCCGCGCCCCGGCCTCCCGCGCGGCCCGTCCGCATCATCACGCCGCCCGAAGGCAGCCCCGCGGTGCCGGGACCTGCCGCGCCCGCCGCTGCGCGGCCTCCAGTTCCCGCTGCTCCGCAGGCCGCGGCCGCCGCGGCGCAGAAGGCCGCAGCCGCCCCGGCGCAGAAGGCCGCGCAGGCGCAACCTGCCGCTGGTCCGCGGCCTCGCCAGCCGGCCGCCGCGAGCGGCCTCGAGGGTCTCTTCGACGGCGAAGGCGGGGGGCCGGCCGCCGCGCCTCCCGCTCCTGCCCGGCCCGCGGCGCCTTCGGGACCGCCCTGGCCCGCTCCGGTCAACGCCGCGACCTGCAAGTCGGCGGCGCTCCAACTCCTGATCGACGACACGGTGGCCAGGGGCGTTCCGGCCAACATCGCCGCGTCCGCGCGCAAGGTGACCGGCATGCTCAGCGTCGGGGAGCGCGCCTTCATCGAGCGCACCGGGGCGGAATCGCACTTCGCCGACGCGCTGGCGGCCCGGATCGCACTCGACGCCTCCACCGCCGAGGCCAACCGGCTCACCTCCGCCGGCAGCACGCCCAGCGTCGACGCGGACTCGCTGTCCGCGCTCACCAAGGTGGCGGACGAGGCCGCCGCGCGGCTGCAGAAGGAGGCGAACGCGGCCATCGGCAAGGGCGAGGTGGAGAACCTCCAGCTCATCACCGCCGCGAGCGCGTCGCTCAGCCGCGACTTGCTGAACCTGAAGGAGACGGCGGACCGGCTCCGCGGCGTGGGAGCCGCGCCCCGCATGGGCGCCGGTGCGCTGGATCCGGACATGGTCCTGCCGGGAGAGAAGCCCCGGCCGCGACCTCTCCCGGGCACGCAAGCATCCGCGCCGGTGCGGGCGGAGCTGCGCGACTTCCGGGGGCTGGACCACAAGCCCTCGCGGGGCAAGGAGATCCTGGCCCTGATCATCCTGGTCGCGGCCATCGGCGGCGCGGCCCACGCCTTCTACTTCGGCGTTCCGCGGCAGCAGGACATGTCGGTCCAGTCCGCGGGGGACGGCGTGCAGCGGATCACTGTCACCGGGAGCTCGGCGGTGGTGGTGGTCACGGCCGACTGGGTCGCGGCGCGGGATGCCCGGCTGCCGCGCCTCTTGCAGGCGCTCCGCTCCAACAAGGAGCTGAAGAAGGCGGTGCTGATGCTGCCGAATGGAGCATCGGCGGGGATCGTGGACCTGATCGTCCAGAAGCCGGCCGCGCCTTCGCCTCCGGCCGCGCCTCCGCAATCCTCGGCAGCCAAGTGAAAGGGTAGCCCCTGGGCCGCCTTCGGCCGGGCTAGCCTCAATGCTTGCTCAGTCAAGCGACAGACGTTGACGTTGACGTGGACGGCGACGGCGACGGCGACGTGGCCGTGGGCGACGACGTGAGCGTGGACGGCGACGGCGACGTGGCCGTGGGCGACCGGTCTGAGATGTCAGGGGAGCTGCTACAACCGTGGGACTAGAACTCGGGCGCCTCCGAGATGGTCGACGTGCCGTTCCCGTCGAAGTCCTCGGTATAAAGATAGTTGCCCGCAAGGCCGGACCGGCAGTAGTCCGCGGTCACCAGGCCCAGGCCCGGGAACGAGCCGCAGGCCTGCAGCGTGACCTTGTGCACGCGCCCCCCCTCGTCCGGTCCCATCGTGTACCAGTAGCGCATCCGGATGGCGCCTTCGGGCGGGAAGGGCAGGTCGCCCCAGCCGTTCGCATTCGCCACCCAGGAAGCGGGCTGGCCCACCGTGACGGCGGAGGAGGGATTCACATCGCTCACGATGGTCGCGGCCAGCGTCTGGGCGGTCGAGAAGGTGCCGACGTTGTCGTGCATGTTCTTGAAGTAGAGCCGGAACTTGCTCATGGCCGAGAACATCTCGGCGCGGTGCGACCGCGAGGTGAGCCGCTGGTAGCCGGGGATGGCGATGCTCGCGAGGATGCCGATGACCCCGACTACGATCATCAGCTCGACCATGGTGAAACCGCGCGCGTCGGCCAGGCTCCGTCTCATCACCGCAATTTTGAAGTACGACTCTCGCGCCGCGCAACATCCCTGATCGCCCACCCGGAACTACTTCTTCCGCGCTCCGAGGAGGTCCGCGGGCAACACCGCGTCGCTGCCGAACTTTTCCGCGATGGCGTCGAGGGACCGGTTGAGGCGGTCGCGCTTCTCGCGGCCCTCGTCGAACAGCCCCATCTGCGGGGCCTCTGTGCGCAAGTCTCCGGCGTGCACGCCGGTGAGCCGGATGGGGTGCGCCTCGACCTTACCGAGGAGCCGCACCGCGACGCGGTAGATCTCGGCCGAGTCGTCGGTGGGCAAGGGCAGCGTCTCCTGCCGCGTGACGGTGCGGAAGTCGGAGTACTTGACCTTGAGGTGCACCGAGCGCGCGCGGATGCCGGCGCGGCGCAGGCGGGCGCCGACCCGCAGCGCCTGCTCGTGGATGAAGGGGAGCAGGTCGTCGCCTTCCAGGTCCTCCTCGAAGGTCTCCTCGGCGCCGACGCTCTTGGCGGCGGCGTCCGGCTCCACCTCGCGGGGATCGATCCCGTTCGCCAGATCGTGCAGCCAGGGCCCCATCGATCCGAGCTGGGCCTCGAGATAGGAAGGATCCGCGCGCGCGACATCGCCGATCTTGCGCAGCCCCAAACGCTGGAGGTGCTCGTCGGTGCGCGGGCCCACGCCCCACAGGCGCGAGGCGGGCAGCGGCGCGAGGAACTCCGGCACCTGCCCGCGGGGAACCTCGAGGAGGCCGTCCGGCTTGCACAGGTCGGAGGCGATCTTCGCCGCGAACTTCACCTCGGAGATCCCGACGCTGGCCGTGAGCTGCGTGCGCTCGCGGATGCGCGCCTTGATCCCCACGGCCTGCTCGCGGGCGGACCCGAGCAGCGTGCGGGAGCGCGAGACGTCCAGGAAGGCCTCGTCGAGGGAGAGCCCCTCCACCTCGGGCGTGAAGGACTGGAAGATCTCGAAGATCTGGTCGCTGACCGCCGAGTACTTGGAGAAGTCGGGCGGCACCACGATCAGCTGCGGGCAGAGGCGGAGCGCGCGCGCCATCGGCATTGCCGAGCGCACGCCGAAGGGCCGGGCTTCGTAGCTGGCGGCGCAGACCACGCCCCGGCGCGAGGCGCCGCCCACCGCCACCGGCTTGCCGCGCAGCCGCGGATCATCGCGCTGCTCGACGGACGCGTAGAACGCGTCCATGTCGACGTGCAGGATGGCCCGCTCCATCGGCGACGCATAGTATGCCCGCGCGATGCTGGCGAGCATGGAAAACCGCGCGCGCCGCTGGCTCTACGGGCGCGATCTCGCGGTCTGGTACGCGCCCGAGTATCGCTGGCCGCTCAGCGGGCTCGAGGCCGCCACCGGGTTCCAGACCCGGCGGGCGGACTTCGCCCTCTGGTTCCTGCTGGAGCGCCGCGCCGCGGGGCGGCGGAACCTGCGCCAGCCGCGGCGCGCGGAGTACGAGGAGCTCGCGCGCGTCCACACGCCGGAGCTGCTGGATTCGCTGGGGCAGGCCGAGACGCTCGGGCGGATCTTCAGCGTGGATCCCAGCGACGTCCCCGTGGACGAGGTGATGAACGGCATCCGGCTCGCTTGCGGGGGGACCATCGGCGCCGCCCGCGAGGTGCTCTCGAACCTCAATCGGCGCGTCGTGGGCCGGCACGCCCTCAACTTGCTGGGGGGCTTCCATCATGCCCGTCCCGACGTCGCCGGGGGCTTCTGCCCCGTGAACGACGTGGCGGTGGCCCTGGCCGCCGTGCGCGCGGACGGCTTTGCCGGGCGAACGCTGGTGCTCGACCTGGACGCGCATCCGCCGGACGGGCTGGCGGCCTGCCTGGCGAAGGACCCGTCCTGCTGGATCGGATCGATCTCGGGGTCGGACTGGGGAACGCTCCCCGGGGTGGACGAGACGGTGCTGCCGGAGCGCGCCGGCGACGAAGCGTATCTCGCGGCCCTGGACGCGTTGCTGCGGCGCATGCCGCAAGGCGAGCTCGCGTTCGTGATCGCCGGTGGCGACGTGCTGGCCGGCGATCCGCTGGGGCGGCTCGGGCTCAGCCTGTCAGGCTGCCGCGAGCGCGACCTCCGGGTGGCCGATGCCCTGTTCCGCGCCCCGTCCGTGTGGCTGCCGGCGGGCGGCTACTCGCCGGATGCCTGGAAGGTGCTGGCGGGAACGGGGCTGGCGCTGGGAATCCGCAGCCGCGCGCCGATCCCGGCGGACTACGATCCGCTGATGGCGAAGTTCTCGGCGATCGCCAGCACCCTTCTGCCCGAGGATCTCGGTGGCGGAGGGGAGGAGATTGACGAGGTCGCCGATCAGCTCGGGCTGGCCACGCCGCGCCGCCGCCTCCTGCTCGGCTTCTACAGCGCGGAGGGGCTGGAGCATGCGCTGCATCGCTATGGGGTCCTCGGCGAGCTGCGGCGGATGGGCTACGGGCCGTTCCGGGTCGAGATCCAGCACGAGGGAGTGGGGCAGAGCGCGCGGCTTCTCGACGTCAGAAGCGGTCAGGCCCTGGTCGAGACGGTCTTCGAGCGGCGGCAGATCGACGGCGCGCCGATGCTCTACGTGCACTGGGTGGCGCTGCGCAATCCGCGCGGCCGCTTCTCGCCGGAGCGGCCGCAGCTTCCGGGCCAGGACGTGCCCGGCCTCGGGCTTGCACGCGAGATCCTCGAGCTGCTCCAGCGGATGGCAGCGAGGCTCGGCCTGGAAGGGATCGCGTTCCGTCCCGCTGCCTATCACCTGGCCTATCGCGGGCGCGAGACGCTGAGGTTCGTGGACCCGGCGCGGCAGGGCCGCTTCGAGGCGCTGGTCGACGCGCTCGAAGGGTTGCCGCTGGCCGACGCGACGCGGGCGGTGGCGGAAGGCCGGGTGCAGCTCAACGGGAAGCGGTACGACTGGGAGACCGACGAGATGGTGAAATGGTTGGAGCCCCGGCCCGACGATCGCGCGGCGATCGAGGCGGAGAAGGCGCGGTCCCATTTCCAGGTTACGGAGCCGCCGTCCGCCGTCCCTTGAAGGTAGATCCGCGAGGCGGCCGCTGCCTGCCTGGCCGGCCGGTCAGCGCGCCCCGGCCGCTTCCAGCCCCTCGATGCGCGCGCGCAGGTCATCGGTGAGCGCGACCTTCTGCCCGGTGCGGTAGTCGAGCATGACGATCACCGCCTCGCCCTCGGCGGCGATCTTCCGGCGCTTCTCGCTCTCGACCCGCAGGCCCATGGTGAACGAGGTGTTGCCCAGCCGCGTCACCGTCGCGGAGGCGCGCAGCGTGTCCGGATACGTGAGCGGCAGGCGGTAGTCGATGGTCTGACGCGCCAGGATCGGGCCGACGGCGGGCATCCCTTCCAGGATCGCGGCCGCCTCGAAGTAGGCGATGCGCGCCGACTCGAACCAGCGGAGATAGGACACGTTGTTGACGTGCTGGAACGAGTCCATGTCGCCCCACTGGACCGGGAGCTGCAGGGAGATGGGCCAGCGGTTCATGCCAGGTCGATGCGCTGGATGGCGTGGTACGGCACGATGGTGAGGCGGTCGTTCTCCAGCTTGAGCACCACCGTGTAGCCGGCCGCGTGGTGATCCATCTGCAAGATGCGTCCCGCCACCGTCTGGCCGCCGGCCAGGTGCAGCGTCACCGGGCGGAGCTCGTCGGCCAGCGCCTTGAGGTTGAGCGTGTGCGCGCCGGTGGCCTCGATGCTGAAGGCCACCGCCTCGCGGTAGAGCTCGTTGGTGGTGCGCAGGCGCGAGGCGACGATGCCGGCCATGTTGCGGAAGAACGCGGCGGCGATGTCGGGCCGCTCGCGCTGCACGCGCGCGAAGCTCTGCCGCGACAGGACCAGGAACTCGCTCGCCTCGGTGGTACGGGCGGTGGCGCTGCGGCGGGCGCCGTCGATGAAGCTCATCTCGCCGATCACGTCACCCTTGCCGAACGAGGCCAGCGACCGGTCGACGTCCCCCCGGATGTTCTTGAAGATGTCCACCCGGCCGCTCTGGACGATGAACAGGGAGTCCCCCGGATCGTTCTCGTGGAACAACTCCTCGCCGCCGACGAGGTTCCGCTCCTCGCACGCGTCGACCAGCACGTCGACGTCCGCCGGGGTCAGCTCGGCGAAAAGCCGCGACCGGTTCAGCTTGCCTTCGTCGGCCACGCTCCGTGCATCGCATGGAGGCGGAGAGGACCGCAAGTTATCCCGCGTGCAGCACCAGTGCGGCGTAGATCGCCTGGTGCGTCGGAACGCGCAGTCCGTGCCGCTCGGCGCGCCGCACCACCGCCCCGCTCAGCCAGGGCAGCTCCAGACGCCGGCCGCGGAGCAGGTCCTGCGCCATGGAGGAGAGCATCGCGGGAGGGAGCGCGTCGAACGCCTCCATCTGCTTCGGCACGAACGCCTCGTCCAGCCGCACGCCCTCCGCGCGCGCCAGCGCCACCGTCTCGCGCACCGCCTCCACCAGCATCGCGCGGGTGGCGGGGTGCGCGCGCACCTCCCCGATCGGCTTGCGGGTCAGCGCGGTCAGCCCGCTGAGCGCGGAGAGGAAGACGAACTTCTCCCAGGTGACGCGCCCGATGTCGTCGCTGAGGATCGTCTCCACGCCCGCCGACTTGAACGCGTCCACCGCCGCCTGCAGCCGCGGAGTGCGCGAGCCGTCCAGCTCGCCGAGGGTGACCCGCTGCAGCTTGCCGGTCTGCGCGATGATCCCCGGCTCGGCGACCACCGCCCCGATGTGCGTCACGCCTCCCAGCACCCGATCGCGGCCGACGGCGGCGGCGAGCGCCTCGTCCTTGTCCACGCCGTTCTGGAGGGACACCACCGCCGCGCCGGGCACGCGCGCGACCGCCCGCGCCGCCTCCTCGGTGTCCCAGAGCTTGACCGCGATCACCGCCAGGTCGGTGGGGCCGGCCTGCGCCGGATCGTCGATCACGCGCACGCTGAGGTGCGCGTCGCCCACCTCGCTGCGGATGCGCAGGCCCTTCTTGCGCATCGCTTGCGCGTGGGCGCCGCGGGCCACGAAGGCCACCTCGTGGCCGGCCTGCAAGAGGCGCGCTCCGTAGTAGCCGCCCACGCCGCCGCTCCCCATCATCACGATCTTCATGGTCGCATGCTTGGATCGGAGCGGCGTCCGTGGCAAGCATGGACGGTGCGACCCAGGCTGCTCGCCGGCGCCGTGGTGGCTGCGCTCTGGGCGCCCGTCCTCGATCCCCGCCAGCAGCTCTTCTGGCGCGACACGCAGCGGTTCTTCCATCCCTTCAAGCTCGCCATGGCCGAGCGCTTGCGGCGGGGCGAGCTTCCGCTCTGGGATCCCTGGACCGAGTCCGGCGTCTCGGTGCTGGGCCAGCTCACGCCGGCGCTCTGGCACCCGACCACGCTCTTGTATGGGGTGCTGCCGTTCCCGCTCGCGTTCAAGCTGAACCACCTGATCGCGCTGCCGGTCGCCGCGGCCGGCGCGTACCTGCTCGCGCGGCGGCTGGGCGCGCAGGGCTGGGCCGCCGCCGTCGCGGCCGTGACCTTCGCCGGGTGCGGCTTCGTCTGCGCGATGACCGCCAGCAACCTGCCGTTCGCCCTCGGACACGCGACGCTGCCCCTGGCCGTGTGGACGCTGCTGCGGTTTGTCGATGCGCCCGGCGCGCCGCGCCTTCTGGCGGCGGCGGCCGCGCTGGGCAGCTGCGGGCTCGCGGGAGAGCCGCAGAGCATGCTGCTCGCGGGGATTCTCGGCGGCGCCTGGGCGCTGCTCGAGGGCGGCCTGCGCGCCGTCCCTCGCCGGCTCGGCCTGCTGGCGGTGGCCGGCGTCTGCGGCGTCCTCATCTCCGCGCCGGCCACGTTCCCCGCGGCGGAACGGCTGCGCCTGGGCGATTCGCAGCGCCTGCAGCGCGCGGCCGGCCTGTTCTCCCTCGACGCGCGGCGCCTGCCGGGCCTGGCGCTGCCCTGGGCGTTCGACGACACGCCGGAGCTGGCCGGGCCCGGCGCGGCCGACACTCCCTACTCGGAGTACTTCTCGGGAGAGCCGCACGTCGCATTCGCGGACTCGATCGCGCTCGGCGTGCCGGCGCTGCTCCTCGCCGCGTTCGGAGCGCCGGCGCTGCTGGCCGGCGCGGTGTTGCTGCTCCTGGCCGGGTTGGGTCCGGCGACGCCGGTGCAATGGATCGCCGCGCACCTGATCCCCGGCTTCGCCCTGTTCCGGTATCCCGAGAAGCTGGTCGGGCCCGCGAGCCTGCTGCTCGCGCTCGCGGCGGCCAGCGGCGCCCAGCGCATGCTGGCCGGCGAGCAGATCAAGGCGCGGCGCGTGGCCTTCGCCGCCGCGGCGTGCGCGGCCATCCTCCTCCTGCTGCGCGGCTCGGTGGGCTTCTGGCACGACGAGCTTGCCCGGTGGCTCCTCACCCAAGGGCGGACGCATGCAGCGGCGACCGCACCGCTGTTCCTCGACGCCCTCTCGCGCGCGCTCTCCGTGGAGGCGCTTCTCGCTGTGGGCCTCGCCGCGGCCTCCGCGCTGCGCGAGCGCCGCGACCTCTTGGCCGCCTTGGTGTGCGCGGCCTCGGCGCTGGCCTGCGGATCGGGCCAGCTCGTCACCGCGCCGCGCGAGCTTCTCGAGTCGCGGCCGCCGCTCGCTGAACTGCTCGTCTCGCGGGCCGGACCCAGCGAAGGGGCCTGGCGGATCCAGTCGGACACGGAGCAATCGCTGATGCTGCCGGGTCTCGACGCGCGCCTGCGACGGGCGGCCTGGAGCGCGCAGGTGCTGGCGCCGCGGACCAACGCGGTGCACCGCATCGAGTCGGTCTCCGGCTATGGGTCGCTCAACGACCAGCTCTACCTGATCGCGCAGTGGGGAGCGCCGCAGGCCTTCCGCGCCGTGCTCGGCGTCCGCTTCATCGTCCGCATGCCCTGGGAGCCCCCGGGCGAGGCCGGCTGGACGGCGGGCCCGTACGGCACCTTCATCCGCGAGCAGCCCACCCTGCCGCGCGCGTTCCTCGTCGGGCACGTGCTGCGCACCTCGAATCCGCTCGCCACCTTGCGCCATCCGGGATTCGACCCCGCGAAAGACGCCGTGACCGCCGACCTGTCGCTCGAGGAGGCCGGACCGGCCGGGGAAGCGCGGCTCGAGCGGCCATCGCCCGAGAGGATGCGCGTGCGCGTGGACGCGGCCGGCCCGCGGCTCCTGGTCGTCTCCGAGCATTACGATCCCGGCTGGCGCGCGCGAGTGGACGGCAGCGAGGCGATCGTCCGCCGGGTGGATCTCTGCGCGCTGGGAGTCGAGGTGCCGGCGGGAGCCAGGGAGGTCGAGCTGCGCTTCCTGCCGCGCGGGCTCGTCCCCGGCGCGGTGGCGTTTGCCGTCGTGCTCGCGGCGCTGCTCCTGCTCAGCACCCGTCGATATACGTCTGCAACTGCTCGATGAGGAGCTGCTTGTCGTCGAGCATGAGCTGGATCACGTCGCGCATCGAGATGATGCCGACCACCCGGCCCCTCTCCTCGACCAAAAGATGCCGCGTGTAATGCGTCCGCATCAGCTCGGCGGTCTCCGCCACGCTGGCGGTGGGCTCGACGTTCGGCAGATCCGTGCGCATCGCCTCACCGATGGGCATCGCGCCGTTGTCGCCCGCCGCCAACACGCGCGCGACCAGATCCCGTTCGGTGACGATGCCCACCACGCGGCCGCCCTCGCTCACCGCCACCGAGCCGATCTTCTTGTCCCGCATCACCTTCGCCGCCTCACGGCAGGGCGTGAGCGCGTCGAGCGCGACCAGGGCGTTCGTGACGTGTCTCTCGATGTGGGCCATGCGCTCCTCCGGACGCCCGAGTATAGGAGACGCGATGGACCTGGAACAGCACCTTGACCGGCTGGGTGCTCTGCTGGACGCGGAGCGCCAGGCGGAGAAGGACCGGTTTGCGCAGGTGCCGTTCCCGGAGCGGGTCCGCCGCGGGCTGGCGCTTTCGGACGTCGAGGCGGTCGACGAGTCCGGGCTGGCCGGGCGCGCGCTGGTGACTTACGCCCGGCCCGGGGGCCAGGAGTTGGGCGCGCCGCAGATCGGCGTCGGGTCCATCGTCCGCGTCCTGCCGAAGCGCGAAGCCGCGGACGATGCACCGTCGGGGGTGGTGGCGCGGCGGCAGCACACCCGGCTCGGCGTGGTCTTCGACGAGCCGCCGCCGGACTGGGCCACCGAGGGGCGCGTCGGCCTCGAGCTGTTGCCCTCGTCCGCGACGTACGACCGCCTCTCGGGGGCGCTCCGCCGGATGCGCGAAACCCGCCGCTGGCACCCGGTGCTGCGCGGGGAGTCGCCGCGCTTCGACCAGCGCCCACGAACGGCGCCCGGAGTCGAGCATGCGCTCAACCCGGAGCAGACGCAGGCGCTTCATCTGGCCGAGCGCGCCGGCGACGTGATGCTCGTCCATGGGCCGCCGGGGACCGGCAAGACCACCGTCCTGGTCGAGCTGATCCGGCGCGCGGCCGCGCGCGGCGAGAAGGTGCTGGCCTCCGCTCCATCGAACCTGGCGGTGGACAACCTGGTCGAGCGGCTGGTCGCCGCCGGCATCGAGGTGGTCCGCGTCGGCCACCCCGCCCGCGTCCTTCCCGCGGTGGTCGAGCACACACTCGATCAGAAGACGGAAGCGCACCCGCAGGCGGCGATCGCGGCGGAGCTGGTGGATCAGGCGATGCGCCTCCGGCTGGACGCGCGCAAGCGCAAGCAGCGGCGCGGCCCCGGCCGCTTCTCGGAGGCGCGCGCGCAGGAGCGCGAGGCGCGGCAGCTGCTCGCGGAGGCGCGCGAGCTGGAGGAGCGGGCCGAGCTGGCCGTCCTCGAAAAGGCCCAGGTGGTGCTTGCGACTCTCACCGGCATCGAGTCGCGCGCGCTCGAGGGACGGCGCTTCGCCCTGGCGGTGGTCGACGAAGCGACGCAGGCGGTGGAGCCCGCCGCCTATCTCGCGCTCTTGCGCGCCGATCGCGCGGTGCTGGCCGGCGATCACCTCCAGCTCCCGCCCACCGTGCTCTCCCCGGCCGCCCAGGATCTCTCGATCTCGCTGTTCGAGCGGCTCGCGGCCGCGCATCCCGGCGCGATGGTCACCCTCGCCGAGCAGCACCGGATGAACGAGCGCATCATGCGCTACCCCTCGGACGCGCTCTACGGCGGGAAGCTGCGGGCTCACCCCGCCGTGGCCCACCACGCGATCGACGACGCGCCGCTCGAGCTGATCGACACGGCGGGCCGGGGCTTCGAGGAGGAGACGCCCGCGGAGAGCGACTCGAAGCTCAACGCCGGAGAGGCCGAGCTGGTCGCGGCCGAGGTGCGCAAGCTGCTCGCCAAACTGCCCGCGCGGGAGATCGCCGTCATCTCTCCTTACGACGCGCAGGTGCAGAAGCTGCGCCAGCTCCTGCACGGCATCGAAGATCTTGAAGTCGACACGGTGGACGGCTTCCAGGGGCGGGAGAAGGAGGCGGTGGTGGTCTCGCTCGTGCGCTCCAATCCCGACGGCGAGCTCGGCTTCGTCGCGGACATCCGCCGCATCAACGTGGCGCTCACCCGGGCGCGCAAGAAGCTGATCGTGGTGGGCGACAGCGCCACCATCGCGCGGCATCCCTTCCACGACGGATTCGTCCGCTACGCGGAGCGGGTGGGGGGCTGGCGCTCAGCGTGGGACCGCTGACGCCCAGGCGGCCATCCCTTCGACGATCCGGGCCATCCGCGCGTAGTCGAGCGTGTCCGGCGTGTCGCGCGCGGTGTGGTAGCGCGGGTTGCGGTACCAGGCCGTGTCCGTGACCATGGCCGCCTTCACGCCCTGCCCCCAGAAGCTCGCGTGATCTGACGCGTCGATCCCAGGGACCATTGCGATCGCGTTGATGGACCTCGCGGCGGCGCCATTCGCCTTCAGGGCGGACTTGATCGATCCCACCACCGGAATGTCCCGGAAACGGCCGACCACCATGATGTAATCGCCGTGGCTCGGGTACAAGAGCCGGAGCGCCGCAAAGGGAAACCGCTGCGGCTGGTTGAAGCAGCCCAGCATCTCCAGCGAGACCATCGCGCGCACGCCGCGCACCGATCGCGCATGCGCTTCGCTTCCCAACAGGCCGTACTCCTCGTTGGAGTACCAGGCGAGCTCGGTGCGCAGCGGGAGCGTCGCTCCCTGCAGCAGGCGCGCGATCTCGATCAGCGCGGCCGTGCCGCTGGCGTTGTCGTCCGCGCCGGGATACGGGCCGTGCGCGTCGTAGTGCGCGCCGATCACCAGCCGCTCCTGCGTGTCCGGACCCAGGCGGACGATCAGGTTGCGAAACCCGGCCCCGGCCACCGTGTAGCGCTGCTCCTCCACCGCGAACCCGCCGAGTTGCGCCCGGACGAAGTCCGCCGCCTTCCACTGGCCCGCGGCGTCGTGCCGTGGACCCAACCCGATCAGGCCCCTGACCAGCCGCGCGAGACGATCCGGATCCGCCGCCGGGCCTCCCCACCGCGGGCCGCTGCCCGGGACTGGTTGCACGACCGCCGCGATCAACGCCAAAAGCCCGACGGCGGCGATCGCCAGCAGGAGGAGTGCGATCTTCACTGCTTCGCCAGCACCTCGAGCATCGCGCGCCCGAACGCGGGAAGGTCCTTGGGCACGCGGGAGGAGACGAGGTTTCCGTCGATGACGGAGGGCGCGTCCACCCATTCCGCGCCCGCGTTCACCACGTCGTCGCGGATGCCGATGGTGCTGGTGAGCCGCCGGCCGCGGACGATGCCGGCCGAGATCAGCACCCAGGGGCCGTGGCAGATGGTCGCGACCATCTTGCCGGCCGCCTGGACTTCCCGGACGCGCTGGAGCGCCTCGGCGTCGCGCCGGATCTTGTCCGGCGCCCAGCCGCCGGGCGCGACGATGCCGGCGAGCCCGGAGGCGGAAAAGTCCGCCACGCGGCCGTCGACCTTGCAGGGATAGCCGTGCTTGCCGCGGTACTCCGGCTCGCCCAGGCCGGCGAGCTTCACCTCGAACCCAGCCTCCTCGAGGCGCAGCTTCGGGTACCAGACTTCCAGATCTTCGTACTCGGGACCGACCAGGATCAGGATTTGCCCGCGCATGCCCCCGTTCTGCGCGCCCGAGCGGGTTTGTCAAGTGATAGTCTCCGCCCCGATGCGCGGGTTGATCAAGCGCGTGATCAGCGAGCCGGGCGCGGAAACTCCCAAGGCCTTCGCGCTCCGCGTCCGCCTGCTCGGCCTCACGTACGTGGTGCTCTTCGTCGCCTGCTGCGCCGGGGAGGTCCTGCTCGCCCTGAAGGGCAAGCTCCTGGTCACGCTCGCCCAGCGCAGCAACGTCGAGACGCTGACCATCGCCTTCCTGATGGTCTTCTACGGGTACCTCGCGGCGGTGAGCGCGCCGGGCGCGTTCGGGGCGGCGCGGATCGTCGTTTTCGCGGTCCGGCGCAGGCTGGCGCGCGACCTGGTCGCGGAGCGGCGGCGCCAGGTGGAAGTCCTGGGCCAGCGGGGAGACGGACCGTGGGCTGCGCTGGCGAAAGCGGTCGAGCGGAGCGACGGACTGCCCATCCGCTTCGAGCTGCGCGACGACGCCGGCGTGCACGGAGCGATCGAGGTACAGGGGGCCCGCGTCTCGCAGGTCCAGGCCTTCCGGCGCGGCTCGGCGGATCTGCTCGCGTACTTCGTGCGCCAGATGAGCGATGTCACGGGCGAAGACATCCCCATCGTCGTCTGGGGACAGATCGACGACGACGAAGGCGAGAAGTACCTGGCCCAGGTGGAGTTCGCCCGCGCCCTGCAGCGCCATCTGCAGGCGCCGCCGCTCTGGCCGACGGTCTCGCTCCGACCCGAGCAGATCGAGGAGCTGGGCCGCCGGCTGCGCAGCATCACGCCTTGCCTGACAGACGACGCGCTCTTGCCGGACTGGGAGTACGAGGCGGAGCACAAGCTGCCGGTGATCCCCGAGCCGCTGGGCCTGGTGAGCCTGGGCCGCTCGACCAAGCGCGCCGATCCGGTGGCCGCCATGGGGTTTGCCACCCTGATCGTGCTGCTCACGCTGGCCGTGGTGGTCCTGTTCGTCGTCCGCCCGCCCTGGGTGCCGGGATGACCCGCGCGCTGATCCTGCTGCTCGCCGTCTCGGTCGGCGCCGGCGTCCTCTTCGTGCGCGGCTGCTCGGGCGCAGTGCCGGAGCTCGTCTCGGCGCGCATGCGCGGCACGGTCGTGGAGGCCGTGGTGCGGAACCGCGGAGGTGGCGAGGGCACGATCCAAGTGGATTTCCGGCTACGTCCCCGGGCGGGAGGGGCCCCGCTGCTGCACAGCGAGAAGGCGACGTTGCGCCCGCACGAGACCGTCCGGATCGAGGCCAGGGTGGACGGCGCCCGGGGCGACGAGCAGGTCGACGTCGAGCTGGACTACCCGCCGCGCTGAGCCATGCCGACCGTACCGACATGCCGCGTGCGAGCAGGTCCTCGGGCAAGCGCAGCGCCGCGCGGAAGCGGGGTGCGGCCTTGACGCGCAAGCTGCCCGAGTACGAGGCGAAGCGGGATTTCCGCGTCACGCCCGAGCCGGCGCCCGGCGCCGCCAGGGAGGGCGCGCAGCCGGGCTTCGTCGTGCACAAGCACGACGCGACGCGCTTGCACTACGACGTGCGCCTGGAGATGGACGGCGCGCTCGCGTCGTGGTCGGTTCCGAAGGGGCCCAGCTACGATCCCTCGATCAAGCGGCTGGCGATCCAGACCGAGGACCACCCGATCGAGTACGGCAGCTTCGAAGGGCGGATTCCCGACGGCGAGTACGGCGCGGGCGACTCCTTGATCTGGGACAACGGCACCGTCGAGTCCGTCCCGCCCGGCCAGCTCTCGCAGCAGCGCAAGAAGGGCCACATCGTGGCCGACTTCAAGGGCAAGAAGCTGCGCGGGCAGTGGCACCTCGTGCGCACGCACGGCGGGGCCCCCGGCAAATCGCAGTGGCTGATGTTCAAGGCCAAGGACGGCACGGAGAAACCCGGCTACGACGTCATTGCCGAGCGGCCCGAGTCCGTGGTCAGTGGCCGGGTGGCGACCCGCGGTCCGGAGCGGAGCGGCAAGCTGCGGGCGCCCCGGCCCGCGCCGGAGGCAATCCTGCGCGGCTTCCTCCCGCCGATGCTGGCGACGCTGGTGGACGAGGCGCCGCCGGGCGAGTGGCACAAGGAGGTCAAGTACGACGGCTACCGGGCGCTCTCCGCGCTGTCCAACGGACGTCTGGCGATGTTGACGCGCAACGGCCTCGACCTGGCGGGCCGCTTTCCCCGCGTGGCGCGCGCCCTTTCGCGGATCGTGGTCGGGGACGCGGTGATCGACGGCGAGGTGTGCGTGCTCGATCCGGAGGGCGTGCCGCGGTTCGAGCTGATCCAGCAGGGGCGCTCCGAGGACGCAGTGCTGTTCGCCTTCGATCTGCTGCGACTGGACGGCGAGGATCTCCGGGCGCGGCCGATCGAGGAACGTCAGGACCTCCTGCGCAGCGTGCTCTCCAACGCGCCGCCGGAGCTGCGGCTCGCGGAGCAGGTCCCCGGAGATGTTCCCGCCGCCCTGGAGCGGATGCGGGAGCGCGGCATGGAGGGGCTGATCCTCAAAGCGCCCCGCTCACCCTACGAAAAGGGGAGGTCGCGACTCTGGCTGAAGCTGAAGGCGCAGGCCAACCAGGAGCTGGCGATCATCGGGTGGACCCCGGGAAAGGGGAACGCCTCGGGCTCGCTGGGTGCCTTGCTGCTCGGGGTGGCCGACGGGAAGGGCGGCTACGAGTTCGCGGGCAAGGTCGGGACGGGCTTCTCCTCGAAGCAGCGCTCGGAGCTCAAGAAGCAGCTGGAGAAGGACGCGCGCGATACCGCTGCGGCGAAGGGCGCTCCCCGGATGCGCGATGCGCGGTGGGTCGACCCGCGGCTGGTGGCGCAGGTGCGCTTCACCGAATGGACGCACGACGGGAAGCTGCGCCATCCCGCGTTCCAGGGGCTGCGGGCGGACAAGAAGCCGGAGGAGGCCGTGCGCGAGAGGCCGGCTCCCGTTCCCAAGGCGGCCGCGACCAGGACGGCGAAGCGCGCGCAGCCGGAACCGGCTCGAAGAGGGCCCGCGCCGGACGTCGCTTCGGATGCGGCCGCGCAGAAGCTGACCAACCCCGATCGGCTGCTCTATCCGAAGGACGGGATCACCAAGGCGGATGTCGCCGCCTACTACGACGCGGTGGGGCCGGCCCTGCTGAACGCGATCCGGGACCGGCCGCTGACGCTGGTGCACTGGAACCAGGGGATCGAGAAGCAGAGCTGGTTCCAGCAGGACCTCGGCGCGATGGCAGAGGATTGGATGACCGTCGCCGAGACTCCCGCCCGCACCAAGAAGGGAATGGTTCGGCACCTGGTGGTGAACAGCCCGCGCGGCCTGCGCTGGCTGGCGCAGAACTCGGTGCTTGAGATCCACGCCTGGCACTCGCGGGTGCAGAGCCTCACCCAGCCGGACTGGGTGGTCTTCGATCTCGACCCAGCCGAGGGCAAGACCATCGAGCAGGCCGTGGAGGTCGCGCAGGTGCTGCACGGCATGTTCGAGCGGCTGGGGCTGCCGAGCATTCCCAAGACCACCGGCAAGCGCGGGCTGCACATCTTCGTGCCGCTGGCGCCCGGGCATACCTACGACGACGCGCTGGCGTTCGCGCTGCAGGTCGGGGAGACGGTGGCGAAACAGCTCCCGATGGTGACGCTGGAGCGATCGGTCTCGAAGCGGGGCGGGCGGCTGTACTTCGACTGCATGCAGAACGCGTACGGCAAGACGGTGGTCGCGGCCTGGTCGCCGCGCGGCGCGCCCGGCGCGCCCGTCTCGACGCCGCTGCGCTGGAGCGAGGTGAAGCCGGGGCTCGATCCGAAGCAGCTCAACCTGCGCACGGTGCCGGCGCGGCTGCGCAAGGAAGGAGATCTGTTCGCGCCGGCGCTCACACAGGGAGTTCGTCTGCCGCGCTACAAACGGTGATAATCTCGCGAGGTGCGAATCCTCGCCCTCGCCATCTTCCTGGCCGCCGCGTGCAGCGCGCCGTGTCCTCTGGTGTGTCAAAGCGACCTCGAGTGTCCCCAGGCCTTCTTCTGCCTGAACAACGCCGCTTGTCTTCCCGATTGCCTGCGGTGCAACGGGGAGTGTGCCGAGACGGTCTCGAACTGTGGCGCGTGCAATGCGCCGTGTGGCGGGGCGACGCCGAAATGCGTGCTCGGGACGAACTCGGTGCCCACGCACTGTGCGAGTGCCTGCAACCCCGGCACGAACGACTGCAATGGCTCTTGCTACAACCTCAGCAACGATTCCTTCCACTGCGGCTCCTGCGCGAACGCCTGCAACAGGGACGAGGTCTGCGTCAACAGCGTCTGCACCAGAGTCGATACCTGCCAGTGACGTGCTAGGTTCGACTTCGTGAGCGACGACGTCGTCATCCCCGCCTTCCGGACCGTGCCGCGCACGGGCGTCATCTACGTCACCTCCGAGGCGGACAAGCTCGGCTACAAGAGCTCCGATCCGGCCTGGTGCAACCTCGGGCAGGGGCAGCCGGAGACCGGTCCTTTGCCGGGCGCACCGCCGCGGGTGCAGG
>DASQAS010000237.1:0-1689 GCA_035635635.1 Myxococcales bacterium
GGATGGCGGGTCGGCATGAGAGTTCGGCTACGATGCGCGTAACTCTTCTCGAGGAGGCGCGCATGCGCGGCGACGACGAGCAGCAGGCCTCGGTGTGGAGCTACATCCCCCTGGAGCAGCGGGTGCCGGCCGACCATCCCCTGCGGTCCATGCGGATGATGGTCGACGAGGTCCTGCGGGACATGTCGCCGCAGTTCACCCGGCTCTACGCGAAGGTCGGCCGGCCGTCGATCGCCCCGGAGCGGCTGCTGCGCGCCCTGCTGCTCCAGATCCTCTACAGCGTGCGAAGCGAGCGCCTGCTGATGGAGCAGCTCGACTACAACCTGCTCTTTCGCTGGTTCGTGGGGCTCAGCGCCGACGACCCGATCTGGGACGCCACCGTGTTCACCAAGAACCGGCAGCGGCTGCTGGAGGGGGACATCGCCCGGGCCTTCTTCGACCGCGTGGTGGCGCAGGCCCGGCAGCGCGCGCTGCTCTCGGACGAGCATTTCACGGTCGACGGCACCCTCATCGAGGCGTGGGCCAGTCTGAAGAGTTTCAAGCCGAAGGGGATGCCCCCGGCGCCGCCGCCCGATGACCCCGGCAATCCGACCGTGAACTTCCATGGCGAGCGCCGGAGCAACGCCACCCACGCCTCCACCACGGATCCTGACGCCCGGCTCTTTCGCAAGGGGGACGCCCACGAGGCCAAGCTCTACTACCAGGGGCACGTGCTCATGGAGAACCGCCATGGGCTCGCCGTGGACGGCAGCCTGACGCCGGCCACGGGCTTCGCGGAGCGGGACCAGGCGCTGGCGATGGCCACCCGGCTGCCCGCCCGCGCCACCCTGGGCGCGGACAAGAGCTATGACACCCGGGACTTCGTCGACGCCCTCCGCGGGCTCGCGGTGACCCCGCACATCGCGCAGCACACCACGCACCGGCGGAGTGCGCTCGATCGCCGTACCACGCGGCACGCCAGCTACCACGCGAGCCAACGACACCGCAAGCGGATCGAGGAGATCTTCGGCTGGCTCAAGATGATCGGCCTGTTGCGCAAGACTCGCCATCGGGGCGTCGCCCGCGTGGGCTGGATGTTTACCTTGGGACTGGCCGTCTACAACCTGGTTCGGCTGCGGCGGCTCGTGGCGCAGCCACCATGAACCCCCGCGCTCGCCATTCCCGGCTCGTCGCTGCGGCGTTCGGGCCGGGTCAAGCCCACGAGACGCGCTAACCCCCGACCCGAATGTGGACAGAGATGCGCAGATCACCTAGTTTTTCCGTAGCCTGCTAGAGCAGAGAGCGCCAGGCCGCGGGCGTGGCGGCGGTGGCCGCCGGGGGTGTTGGCGTGACGGCCACGTTCCGCTGACGGAGCGCCCGCCAGACGCCGGCCCGGAACCGGCGGTCGCCGAGCAGGCCGCCTGCCCAGCTGACGGGGATCGCGCTTCGTGGCCCGAGCCGTGGCGCGGCGCGCACGACGAGATCGGCCAGGGCCCGCTGCGCGTCCGCGACCACGCGGCGGGCCGCGCGGTCGCCCCGCCGCGCCCGCCGCAGGACCGCCGGCGCGAGCGCGGCGACGCGCGCCACCGCGTTCGGCGCGGTGACGATCCGGCGGACGCGGGTGGGCGCCGTCGAGATCCATCACATGGCGGGCAACACCCACGCCGACGGCCTGCTGCTCGTGTATCTGCCGAAGGAGCGGCTGCTGAT
>DASQAS010000238.1:0-11679 GCA_035635635.1 Myxococcales bacterium
CTGCGAGAGGCTCTGATGAGCTCCGAATACGCAATCGCGTTGGCCATTTCCGTGTTGCTCCTCGTCTACCTCGGCTACGCGCTGCTCAAGCCGGAGCGATTCTGATGACTGCCATCGGTTGGCTGCAGATCGCGCTCTTCCTCGCGGTCGTGCTGGCAATCACGAAACCGCTCGGCGCGTACATGTTCCGCGTCTTCGAGGGTGACCGCCGGCCGCTGCCGCGCTTCTTCGGGAGGGCGGAACGCGCCCTGTACCGGCTGTGCGGCGTGGACGCCTACAAGGAACAGACCTGGGCGGTCTATGCCTTCTCGCTGCTGGCCTTCAGCTGCCTGGGCGTGCTGGTGACCTACGCGATCCAGCGGCTCCAGCAGGCGCTGCCTTTCAACCCGCAGAAACTTCCGGCCGTCGAGCCTGCGCTGGCGTTCAACACGGCCGTCAGCTTCACCACCAATACCAACTGGCAGTCGTACGTGCCGGAGACCACGGTCAGCTATCTCACGCAGATGGCCGGTCTGGCCTGGCACAACTTCACCTCGGCTGCCGCCGGCATCGCGGTTGCACTGGTGATCGCGCGCGGCCTCACGCGCAATCGGGGGCCGTCGGGCGGAAAGACCGTCGGCAACTTCTGGGTCGATCTGATCCGAAGCACGGTGTACGTGCTCCTGCCCATCTCTTTCTTCTACGCCCTGTTTCTCGTCTCCCAGGGCGCCCTGCAGAACTTCGCCCCCTACCAGGAGATCACCACGCTCGAGGGCGTGAAGCAGGTGATCGGGATGGGGCCCGTGGCCTCGCAGGAAGCCATCAAGATGCTGGGGACCAACGGGGGCGGCTTCTTCAATACCAACAGCGCGCACCCGTTCGAAAACCCGACACCCTTGTCAAACTTCGTGCAGATGGTTTCCATCTTCGCGATCCCCTCCGCGCTGACCTGGACGTACGGACGCATGGCGCGGGACCAGCGGCAGGGCTGGGCGATCTGGGCCGCGATGGCCGTGCTCTTCTTCGCCGGCGTTACCACGCTCTACTGGGCCGAAGGGCACGACAGCCCCGCGGTGCGCGGGCTCGCCCAGGTCCAGCAGGGGACTGGCAACCTGGAAGGGAAGGAGACCCGCTTCGGCCTGGCCTCGTCCGCCCTCTTCGCCACGGTCACCACCGACGCCTCCTGCGGCGCGGTCAACGCCATGCACGACAGCTTCACTCCGCTCGGCGGGCTGGTGCCGCTGGTCAACATCCAGCTCGGCGAGGTGATCTTCGGCGGCGTAGGCGCCGGCCTGTACGGGATGCTGGTGATGGTCGTCCTCACCGTGTTCATCGCCGGCCTGATGGTCGGGAGGACGCCGGAGTACCTGGGCAAGAAGATCGAGGCGCGCGAGATGAAGCTCGCCATGCTCTACGTCCTGATCTTCCCGCTCATCGTCCTCGGCTTCTCCGCCTGGGCCCTGGCAGTCGCTTACGGCACCTCGTCCCTCAACAATGCCGGCCCGCACGGGCTCTCGGAGATCCTCTACGCGTTCTCCAGCGGCGCCGGGAACAACGGCTCGGCGTTCGCGGGGCTCAACGCCAACACGCGCTTCTACAACCTGGCCCTCGGCGCCGACATGCTGATGGGCAGGTTCCTGATGATCATCCCCGCGCTCGCGATCGCGGGCTCCATGGTCGACAAGAAGGTGACGCCGGCCGGGCTGGGGACGTTCCCGACCAACGGCGGCCTGTTCGTCGGCCTGCTGGTCTCGGTGGTGCTGATCGTCGGCGCGCTCACCTTCTTCCCCGCGCTGTCGCTCGGCCCCATCGTCGAGCACTTCGCGGCCGGAGCCGGGAGGTTGTTCTAATGGCATCCAGGGCAAAGCAACTGTCGCTGTTCGAGCCTTCGATCGTGCGTCCGGCGATCCTGGCGAGCTTCAAGAAGCTCGCTCCGCAGCTGGTGGCGAAGAACCCGGTCATGTTCGTGGTGGAGATCGGCAGCCTGCTGACCACCGCCATCTGGCTCCGCGACGTGATCTCGCCGTCGCCGAACGCGGCGCCCACCTGGTTCACGCTCTCCGTGTCGCTCTGGCTCTGGTTCACGGTGTTGTTCGCCAACTTCGCCGAGGCGGTGGCCGAGGGCCGGGGCAAGGCCCAGGCCGACGCGCTCCGCAGGATGCGCCAGGACACCATGGCGCGGAAGGTCCGCTACTGGCCGCCGCGGGAGGACGTTCCCGGCATCGCCAACGAGGACATCATCCCGGCCACGCGCCTGAAGAAGGGCGACCTGGTGCTGGTGGACGCTGGCCAGGTCATCCCCGGCGACGGAGAGGTGATCGAAGGCGTCGCCTCCGTGGACGAGTCGGCCATCACCGGTGAGTCCGCGCCGGTGATCCGCGAAAGCGGCGGCGACCGCTCCGCCGTCACCGGCGGCACCAAGGTGCTCTCCGACCGGATCGTGATCCGCATCACCGTCGATCCCGGCGAGTCGTTCCTCGACCGGATGATCGGGCTGGTCGAAGGAGCGTCGCGGCAGAAGACGCCGAACGAGATCGCCCTGCACATCCTCCTGGTCGGCCTCACCGTCGTGTTCCTCTTCGCCTGCGTGACGCTGGTTCCGATGGGCCTCTATTCGGGCGTCCACCTCGGGGCGACGGCGATCGTGGCGCTCCTGGTCTGCCTGATTCCCACCACCATCGGCGGCCTGCTCTCCGCCATCGGGATCGCGGGCATGGACCGCCTGCTCCGCAAGAACGTGCTGGCGACGAGCGGCCGGGCGGTGGAGGCCGCCGGGGACGTCGACACGCTCCTGCTCGACAAGACCGGGACCATCACGCTGGGCAACCGCATGGCCACCGAGATCATCCCCGCGCCCGGCGTCCGCATGGAGGATCTCGCCGATGCCGCCCAGCTCGCGAGCCTCGCGGACGAGACGCCGGAGGGGCGCTCGATCGTGGTGCTGCTCAAGGAGCGGTACCAGCTCCGCGGGCGGGAGACGAAGGGCATCGCGCACTTCATTCCCTTCAGCGCGCAGACGCGGATGAGCGGCTGCGACCTGGGCGAGCGGAGCGTGCGCAAGGGAGCGGTGGACGCGGTCGGCGACCACGTCAAGTCGGTCGGCGGGGAGATGCCGCCGGAGATCGTCCAGGCCGCCTGGAAGATCGGTGATGGCGGCGGGACCCCGCTGGCCGTCTCCGACGGCGCGAAAGTTCTGGGGCTCATCCACCTCAAGGACGTGGTCAAGGGCGGCATCGCCGAGCGATTCGCGCGCTTCCGGGCGATGGGCATCCGGACGGTGATGATCACCGGGGACAACCCGCGCACGGCGGCGGCCATCGCCCGCGAGTCCGGCGTCGACGACTTCCTCGCCGAGGCCACGCCCGAAGCCAAGATGAAGCTGATCAAGGAGGAGCAGGGCAAGGGCAAGCTGGTGGCCATGACCGGAGACGGCACCAACGACGCGCCCGCGCTCGCGCAGGCCGACGTGGGCGTGGCGATGAACACCGGCACGCAGGCCGCCAAGGAAGCGGGAAACATGGTGGACCTGGACTCCGATCCCACCAAGCTCCTGGAGGTGGTCGAGGTGGGCAAGCAGCTCCTCATGACGCGGGGCACGCTCACCACCTTCTCGATCGCCAACGACGTGGCGAAGTACTTCGCCATCCTGCCCGCGCTGTTCGTCGGGGTCTTTCCCGAGCTGGCGCCGCTCAACGTGATGAAGCTCGCCTCGCCGAACAGCGCCATCCTCAGCGCGGTGGTGTTCAACGCGATCATCATCATCCTGCTCATCCCGCTGGCGCTGCGCGGCGTGCGCTACCGGCCGCTGGGCGCCGCAGCGCTCTTGCGCAGGTCGCTCCTGATCTACGGCGTGGGCGGAGTGATCGCGCCGTTCATCGGAATCAAGATCATCGATCTCGGGCTCGCCGCCATAGGGCTCGTTTGAGGAGACGTTCCATGCTTCGCACCGAGCTGTTTGCTGCCGTCCGCGCCACGCTGGTGACCCTGGTGCTGGCCGGACTCGTCTATCCGCTGGTCACGACCGGCGTCGCGCTGGCGCTCTTCCCCGGCCGCGCCCGGGGCAGCCTGGTGGCGGACGACTCGGGGCGGGTGGTGGGCTCCGAGCTGATCGCCCAGGGCTTCGGCGTGGCGGGCTACCTGCAACCGCGCCCGTCCGCTGCCGGTGAGAAGGGGTATGACGCCGCGAATTCCTCCGGATCCAACCTGGGTCCCACGTCCAAGGCGCTGCACGATCGCATGGAGAAGGAGCTGCAGCGGCTCCTGCAGGAAAACCCGAACGCCACCCGTCCGGTTCCGGCCGAGCTGCTCACCACCTCGGGCAGCGGGCTCGATCCGCACCTGTCGCCCGATGCGGCGTTCTGGCAGGTCCCGCGCATCGCCCGGGCGCGCAACGTCGAGGAAGCGCGCGTCCGGGTGGTGATCGAGGCCCAGATGGAGGGGCGGGATCTCGGCGTCCTGGGCGAGCCCCGGGTGAACGTCCTCCTGGTGAACCGCTCGCTGGATCGGCACTTCGGCCGGCCGCCGCTCGCCACCCGGTAAGCCTTCGATGGCGACGGCGTGCCGGGCGTGATGGAATGGTCCGGAAGGACCGACATGACCCAGCCCGAGCAGGTTGCGCCTGCTCCTACGCGCGTCCTGGTGGTCGACGACGAGCGGAACATCCGCAAGACGCTGGCGATCTGCCTGCAGGGCCTGGATTGCGCCGTGGTCGAAGCGGGCTCGGCGGACAACGCCCTGGAGGCGCTGTCGAGGTCGGCGTTCGATCTCGCGTTCGTGGACCTCCGCCTGGGCAAGGAGGACGGGCTTGCGCTGCTGCCCAAGCTGCTGGCCGCGCGGCCCGGTCTGGACGTGGTGATGATCACCGCCTACGCCGCGGTCGACACGGCGGTGGAGGCCATGCGGCGCGGGGCGAAGGACTATCTCCCGAAGCCGTTCACCCCGTCGCAGATCCGCCGGGCCGTGGAGCAGGCGCGCGCCCGCCGGGAGATCGAGACCCGGCTGGCCGATCTGGAGGGCCGCCTCGCGGATGCGGCGCCCGAGGCCAGCCTCGATCTGACCAGCGGGCCGATGCGTCCGCTGGTGGAGGTGATCACCCGGGCCGCGGCCCACGACGTGCCGGTGCTGCTGCGGGGCGAGAGCGGGACCGGCAAGAGCGTGCTGGCGCGGGCGCTGCACCAACTCAGCCCGCGGAGGACCCATCCGTTCGCGGTCGTGAACTGTCCCGCGCTCACCGAGGAGCTGCTGGCGAGCGAGATGTTCGGGCACGTGGAGGGCGCGTTCACCGGGGCCGTCCGCGAGCGCATCGGCCGGGTGGAGGCGGCGGAGGGCGGAACCCTCTTCCTCGACGAGATCGCCGAGATGCCGGCGGCAATGCAGGCGAAGCTGCTCCGCTTCATCCAGGACAAGCAGTTCGAGCGGGTGGGCGAGACCCGGACCCGCAAGGCCGACGTGCGGATCGTCGCGGCCACCAACCGCGACCTGGACGCGGCGGTGAAGGTCGGCCAGTTCCGCGAGGACCTGCTCTTCCGGCTCAACGTGGTCGAGGTCACGGTCCCACCTCTGCGCGAGCGCAGGGAGGAGATCCTCCCGCTCACGCGGCGGTTCCTCGCCTTCTTCGCGCGGGCGGCGCGCAAGGCCCCTCCCGAGCTCTCTCCGGAGTCCGAACGGGTGTTGCTCGCCTATCCCTGGCCGGGCAACGTGCGCGAGCTGCGCAACGCCATCGAGCGCGCGGTGATCCTCAGCTCCAGCCAGGTCCTCGCCCCTGAGGCATTTCCCGAGCGGATCGTCCAGCACGCGGCGCAGGTTGCCCAGGTCGGAGGCGACTTCACGGTCGAGGCGGTGGAGCGCGAGCACATCCTCCGCGTCCTGGCCCGCACCCGCACCCAGGAGGAGGCCGCGCAGATCCTGGGCGTCGATACGTCCACACTCTGGCGCAAGCGGCGCAAGTACGAGGGAGGATGATCTCCAAGCCGCCCCCGGTGCGCCGGCCCGAGGACTTCCTCGAGCTGGTGGAGCGGGCCAAGCGAGGCCGCCTCAAGCTGTACGTCGGATTCGCGGCCGGCGTGGGCAAGACGTACCGGATGCTCCAGGAGGCCCACGAGCTGCGGCGCCGGGGCGTCGACGTGGTGGTCGCGTTCGTCGAGCCCCACGGGCGTGCCGAAACCGCCGCGCTGGTCGAGGGCCTGGAGGTGGTGCCGCGCAAGCGGGCGGAGTACCGCGGCGTGGTAGTGGAGGAGATGGACCTCGACGCGGTGCGCGCCCGCAAGCCCACCGTGGCGGTGGTGGACGAGATCCCGCACACCAACGCGCCCGGCTCCGACAACCGGAAGCGGTACCAGGACGTGCTCGCCCTCCTCGACGCCGGCATCAACGTGATCGGGGCGATGAACGTGCAGCACCTGGAGTCGCTCAATGGGCTGATCGAGCGGGCCACCGGCGTGGCCGTGCGCGAGACGGTGCCCGACACCTTCCTCAAGCAGGCCGACCAGGTGGTGAACCTGGACCTCGCGGTGGAAGACCTCCAGGAAAGGCTGCGGGCCGGCAAGATCTACGCACAGGAGAAGATCCCCTGGGCCCTGCAGAACTTCTTCAAGGACCGCAACCTGGCCACCCTGCGGGAGCTGGCCCTTCGCGAAGTGGCGGAGAGCCTGGACCGCGCCGGGCTGGCCAGGGGCGCCCTGGAGCTCAAGGCCTCCGGCAGGCTGATGGTCTGTCTCGCCTCCAATCCCCCGCGCGCCAAGCAGCTCCTCTCGCGCGGTTCGCGCATGGCGGGCCGGCTCAACACCGACTGGTTCGTCGTCTATGTGGAGACCCCGCGGGAGGCGCCCAACCTGATCGACTCCGAGGCGCAACGCCACTTGCTC
This sequence comes from Myxococcales bacterium, assembly GCA_035635635.1. Lineage (GTDB taxonomy): Bacteria > Myxococcota > Myxococcia > Myxococcales > 40CM-4-68-19 > 40CM-4-68-19. The sequence continues at coordinate 6,843 of DASQAS010000238.1, forward strand.
GCCAACATCGAGAAGGCCAAGGAGTTGGGCGCCGAGGTGGTCCGGATCAAGTCCGACGATCCGGCGCAGGCGCTGCTGGATTTCGCCCGCGCGCACGGCATCGCCCACGTGATCGTGGGGCGATCGCTGCAACCGTGGTGGATGCAGGTGCTGCGCGGATCGGTCCTCACCCGCCTCTTGCGCGAGGGCGACGACTTCGATCTCCACGTGGTCGCCGCGACCGGAGAGGAGCGCCAGTGACGCTGCGGACCCGCCTGCTCCTGGCGCAAGCGCCGCTGGCCGCCGGCCTGATGCTGGTTGGGCTGGTGGCGCTCAACACGCTGGAGACGCTGGGGCAGAGCTCGCAGCTCATCCTGCGGGACAACTTCAACAGCGTGCTGGCCGCCCAGCGCATGAAGGACGCCGCGGAGCGCATCGACAGCGCCGCGCTCTTCCGGGCGGCGGGACGGCCCGACAAGGCGGACGAGCAGGCTCCTCCGAACATCCGCGCCTTCCAGGCGCAGCTCGAGGTGCAGGAGCACAACCTCACGGAGCCCGGGGAGACCGAGGCCACGCACCGGCTGCGGGCCGCCTGGAGCGAGTACGTCCAGAAACTCGATGCCTATCGCGGCCTCACCGGCGAAAGGGAGCTGCGCCGCCGGTACTTCGAGGAGCTGCAGCCCGCCTTCACGCGCGTGAAGGACGCCGCCGAGCGGGTGCTGGAGATCAACCAGGACGCGATGCTCCTGAAGAGCGACCGCGCGCGGACCACCGCCGAGCGCAGCCGCATGCTGCTCCTGCTCGCGATCGTCTCCGGGCTCGGGCTCGCGCTGCTGGCGTCGGTCTCGCTCACGCGCAGGGCGCTGCGGCCTCTCCAGGTCCTCAGCCTGGCTGTGCACCGGATCGGCGAGGGCGATCTCGACGCCCGGGCGCGGATCGGAGGGGAGGACGAGATCGCCGAGGTGGGCCGGGAGCTGGACACCATGGCGGACAAGCTGCGCGAGTACCGCAACAGCTCCCTGGGCGAGCTGCTCCAGGCGCAGCAGGCGTCGCAGGCCGCCATCGACAGCCTGCCCGACCCGGTGATCGTGCTCTCGCTCGACGGGCAGGTGCTCAACGTGAACCAGGCCGCGGAGAGCCTGCTGCGCGTCGAGGCCGGGCTGGACCCGCTCTCGCGGCTGCCGCCGCCCCTCCGGGAGGCGATCGACAAGGTCCGCGCGCACATCTTCTCCGGAAAGGGCGCGTATGCGCCGCGAGGCCTCGAGGATGCGATCCGGGTGGAAGGCGAAGGGGGAGGGCGCGCTCTGCTTCCTCGCGCCACGCCGCTCTACTCGGAGCAAGGCAACGTGACGGGCGCCACCATCGTGCTGCAGGACGTGACCCGCCTGTTGCGCTTCGACGAGCTGAAGAACGACCTGGTGGCGACGGTCGCCCACGAGTTCCGCACGCCGCTCACCTCGATGCGGATGGCCGTCCACATCCTCTTGGAAGGGATCACCGGCCCGCTCACCGAGAAGCAGCTCGATCTGTTGACCGCCGCCCGCGAAGACTGCGAGCGGCTGCAGGGGATCGTGGAGGACCTGCTCGATCTGTCGCGGATCCAGGCCGGCAAGGTGGAGGTCTCGCTGACCGCCTTGCCCGCGAAGTCGATCCTCGACGCGGGAGTCGCCGCCAAGGAGGACGCGGCCCGGGACGCCGGGCTGAAGATGGAGGAGGACCTGGTCGAGCCGGTCCTGCCGGTGCTGGTCGACCCGGACCGCATCAGCCTGGTCTTCGACAACCTGGTCGCGAACGCCATCCGCCACAGCCCGAAGGACGGGCGCATCGTGGTCCGGGCCCGACCCTCCAACGGACAGGTCCGGTTCGAGGTGGAGGACCAGGGGCCCGGAATTCCCCCGGAGTACCGTCAGCGGATTTTCGAGAAGTTCTTCCGGATGCCGGGGACGAAGGGCGAGGGGATCGGGCTCGGTCTGTACATCTCGAGGGAGATCGTGGCGGCGCACGGGGGGGAGATGGGCGTGGACAGCGGCCCGGGGGGAGGAAGCCGCTTCTGGTTTACGCTGCGGGTACCGCCGCGCGCGTAGGTTGGGCTTGGGATCGGGTCTCGGCCCGGGCGGGCGAAGTGCCGAAAGGCGCGAGTCCCGATCCCCGAACCTAGACGCGCAGATGATTCGCGATCCAGGCGTGGCCGCACCTGCCCCCACACCAGTCCAGGCCAAGCACTTGTTCGGAACTCGCGGCGGGCGTGCCCGCCTGGAGGAAAGCGTAGCAATGATGTTCAGGATTCCGCAGCTCACCACGGAGGGTGGCGCGCCCGTCGCCGACGATCAGCGGTCGCAGACCGCGGGTTCCGACGGACCGGCGCTGCTCCAGGATCACCTGTTGATCGAGAAGCTCGCGCGATTCAACCGGGAGCGCATTCCCGAGCGGGTGGTGCACGCGGTGGGTAGCGGCGCCTACGGCTACTTCGAGGCCCTGAACGACGGCATCTCGCGATTCACCCGGATGCGGCTGCTCGAGAAGCGCGGGAAGCGCACGCCGGTGTTCGTGCGGTTCTCCACCTCGATGGGATCGCGCGGGGCCGCCGACACCGCCCGCGAGGCGCGCGGATTCGCCGTGAAGTTCTACACGGAGGACGGCAACTGGGACCTGGTCGGGAGCAACTCGCCCATCTTCTCCCTCCGCGACGGCATCAAGTTCCCCGACTTCGTCCACTCGCAGAAGCCCGACCCCTTCACCAACCGCCAGGAGCCGGACAACATCTGGGACTTCTTTTCCCGCGCGCCCGAGGCCACCCACCAGTTCACCTGGCTGTTCGGCGACCGCGGCATTCCCGCCTCCTTCCGGTACATGGATGGTTTCGGGTCGCACGCCTACCAGTGGACCAACGCCGCCGGCGAGCGCTTCTGGGTGAAGTTCCACCTCAAGACCGCCCAGGGCATCCGGTTCCTCACCAGCGAAGAGGCCGCGAGCATCGCCGGCCGCAATCCGGTCCACCACCAGAAGGACCTCTACGACGCGATCGAGGGCGGCGACTTTCCCTCCTGGACGCTCAAGGTCCAGGTCATGCCCGAGAACGAGGCCGCGACGTACCCGTTCAACCCCTTCGACGTCACCAAGGTCTGGCCCTACCGCGACTATCCGCTCGTGCCGGTGGGCGCGCTGGTCCTGGACTGGGCCCCGGACAACTTCTTCGCCGAGGTGGAGCAGGCGGCCTTCGACCCGGCCAACTTCGTGCCGGGCATCGGTCCCTCTCCGGACCGCGTGCTCCAGGCCCGCCTGTTCGCGTACGGCGACGCCCAGCGCTACCGGCTGGGCGTAAACCATACCCGCCTGCCCGTGAACGAGCCCAAGGGAGTCCTGGGCGGCGCGCGCAACTACGGCCGCGACGGTGCCATGCGGTTCGACGACAACGGCGGCCGTACCAAGAACTACACGCCCAACAGCGCCAACGGCCCGGGCCCGAGCGGAGCGGCGCACGAGCAAGGGCTTCCGCTCTCGGGTACGACCGGCCCGCAGGATCCGTCGCGGTACCCCGCCGACGACGACTTCATGCAGGCGGGCGCGCTGTACCGCGCGATGTCCGAGGACGCCCGCTGGCGCCTGATCGCGAATCTCGCCAAGAGCCTGTGCCAGGCGACCCGGTCCGAAGTCCGGGAGCGGTCGATCGGCTATTTCCGCAGCGCCGATTCCGAGTATGGTGCGCGCTTGGAGGACGCCGTCAGGGCGCTCCGGGGAGGGATGCGATGAGCGATTCCACCGGAATGGATGCGCTCGATTACGCCCGGACCGCATTCAACCTGGCCCGGGCCGGAGACACCGTCGGGCTGAACCGGATCCTCGATCTCGGCCTGCCGCCCAACGTGCGCAACGAGCGGGGCGACTCGCTCCTGATGCTGGCCAGCTACCACGGCTACCTCGAGGCGACCCGCTTCCTGCTCTCTCGCGGAGCCAGCCCCGAGACCATGAACGACGCAGGCCAGACGCCGCTCTCCGGTGCGGCGTTCAAGGGTGACCTGGCGATGGCCAGGCTGCTGCTCGACTCGGGCGCCTCGGCGGACGGAAAGGATCCCGTCGGCCGCACCCCGCTGATGTTCGCCGCCATGTTCGACCGCGAGGACATCGTGCGCCTCTTGCTCTCGCGCGGCGCCGACCCGGCCTGGCGCAGCGCCAGCGGCGAGACGGCCGCGTCGCTGGCGGCGGCCATGGGCGCCGCCCGCGCGCTCCAGGCGCTCGGCGTCAGCGGTTGACCAGCATCTCCTGCTTCAGCTCCCTCCCGTTCCTTGGCCAAAGCGGGCAGGGCGACGAGCAGCGCGAGCAGGATCCTCATGGCGGCCTTCATCGCCGCCAACATACCGCAGCCGTGCTAAGGAGGGGCTCTCCACTGACCGGGAGCGCAGCGTGGGCAAGACCCTGATCGACGGCGTGACTGGACTCAAGTCACTGGCCGGCAAAGAGCTGGGCAAGTCGGAGTGGCGGACGATGACCTACGACGCGATCGTGAAATTCGCCGACGCCACCGGCGACCACCAGTGGATCCATGTCGACCGGGAGCGGGCCGCGCGCGAATCGCCGTTCGGCAAGCCGATCGCCCACGGTTACTTCACGCTCTCGCTGATCGCGGGACTCTTCTTCGAGCTGGTGGACATCAAGGGCTGCGCGATGGTGATCAACTACGGGCTCAACAAGGTCCGCTTCCCCGCACCGCTCAAGGAGGGCCAGCGCTACCGGCTCGGCGCCACCCTGGGCGAAGTGACCGACATCCCCAACGGCGCGGAGGGCCTGATCGACGCAACGATCGAAGTCGAGGGCGAGCGCAAACCGGCCTGCGTCGCCCAACTCGTCTTCCGCTTCTACG
>DASQAS010000239.1:0-49849 GCA_035635635.1 Myxococcales bacterium
GACTCGAATCGGCAGGGCACGAGGATGTGCGGCAGCTTCGGGTTGCGGCGGAAGATGGTGGCGTAGGCGAGCCGGATCAGCGCGAACGCGAGATGCCAGGGAATGGGAATGCGCAGCGCGCGCTGCCCGGTGGATCGCAGGTAGCTGCCCAGGTACGACCAGACCCGCTCGCCGTCGCCGTCCACCACGTTGAACGTCTGCCCGCTCGCGCGCGGGTCCCCGACCGCGACCGCGAAGAGGTCGGCGCAGTTCTCCACGTGCGTGAAGGGAAGCCGGACCAGCGGCCCCATCACCAGATATGTCTTGCCGATCTGCTGACCGAGGGCCGCGACGAAAGCGTGGTCGCGGCCCCAGATGTAGCCGGGCCGCAGCACCGTCAAATCCCAGCCGTGCTTCTCCGCGAACCGGCGGGTGACGCGCTCCTGCCACGACTTGGCGATCGAGTACGCGTCCCGTTCGTACAGGTCGGGCGCCGCCTCCGTCGGCGAGCTCTCGTCGAGCGTGCCGTGGATGCGGCTCCAGTCGTAGACCGAAAAGCTGCTGGCGAGCACCAGCCGCCGGCAAGGCGAAGTGGCCATCGCGGTGAGCAGCCGCTCCGTGCCGGTCACCGTGCCCGCGAACTGCGCGTCCTCGCCACCCGAGACCACCGCGGCGAGGTGGACGAGCGCGTCGATGCCCTCGAACGCTGGAGCGAGCTCGCGGGTGGAGCGCAGGTCGGCGCGGAAGATCTCCACGCTCGCCGTCCAACCCAACCCGTCCAGGCGCGCCGCCGGCCGCACCAGCGCGCGCACCCGATGCCCCCGGGCGAGCAGGGCGGAGACCACGTGGCGGCCGAGGAAGCCGTTCGCGCCGGTGACCAGGACGTTCATGCGCGCTCCCGGGGCTTGAGGTCGTCGACCAGGCGGTTCACCTCCAATACCTGGTGGACCGAGACGGGAGGAGCCGAGCCCTCCGCCAGCGCGCGGTAGCTGCGGCCGATCAGCTCGAACAATCCCTCGTACGCGCCCGGCCCTCCGCGGAACTTGCGCCAGAGCGTGCCGATGGCGGCGCTGCGGATCGCGCGGCTCTCCTCGAGCCCGTTGAGCAGCGGCTGCAGCGGCTTGGGGCCGGTGCGCAGCCGGTTGAAGGTGACGCGGGACTCGAACAGGTTCGCGGTCGCCTGCATCCGTTCCCCGAACACGCGCAGCCAGAAGGCGTCCGGTTGAGCGTGGGCGCTGAAGCCCAGCGTGGCGGTCCCCCGCTCGGCGTCCACCATGGCGCGGAACTCGTCGTACGGCAGGATCGACGCGGCGCGCTTGGTCCAGATCGAGTTCGCCCGCCGGTGGGGCCCGACGAACAGGTGCGCGAGCGACGCCAGGTGCGGCAGGAAGTCGGCGATGGCGCCGCCCGCCATCGACAGGCAGGGGTGCGGCGAATTCGGATCGGCGAACCCCTCGGGCCCGAGGATCGAGAGGCAGATCAGCACGTCCACGTGCACCACCGCGCCGAACTCGCCCGTCTCGATCCGGCGCAGGATCTCGCGCGTCGCGCGGTTGAACAGGTAGTTGTAGTCCTCGATCAGCGCCCGGCCGGCGTCGCCGGCGCGGCGGGCCAGCCCCTCGATCTCGTCGAGCGTGGTGGTGGCGGGCTTCTCCACCACCACGTGGGCACCCTGCTGGAGCGCGTCCAGCGCGAGCCGGTAGTGGGAGGTCGGCGGCGTGGTGACGTGCACCACGTCGGGGCGGACCTCGCGGAGCATCGCCGCGTGGTCGGTGAACCAGGATCGGACGCCGTAGCGCTCCGCCGCGCACTCGGCCACAGCGGGCGAGAGATCGCAGACCGCGGCCAGCTCGACGCCGGGAAGCTGCCGCAGGCAGGACAGGTGCTGCCGGGCGATCTGCCCTGCCCCGATCAACGCCGCTTTCAAGGGTGCCGCGCTCACCGGGAGCTCCTCGCCTCGAGCAGATCGCGGCAGAACCGCTCCAGGGTCACCGCCGCCGTGCTCCAGGCGTACTTCTCGACGGCCAGCTGCCGCGCCGAGCGTCCGACCCGCTCCGCCAGCGCCGGATCGTCGAGGAGCCGCAGGACCGAGGCGGCGAAGGCCTCCGGCTCGTCGGCGATGAGGATGTCCCGCCCGGGAACGGCCTCGATGCCCTCCGCCCCGAGGGCGGTGGAGACGATCGGCCTCGCCATCGCCATCCCCTCGACGATCTTGAGGCGCGTCCCGCCGCCGATCCGCAGCGGGACCACCAGCGCCGCCGCGGAGGAGAGATGCGGCCGCAGATCGGAGACGAAGCCCGTGACCTCCACCCCGGGTCCTGCCGCGCCGCGCACCTCCGGCGGAGGATCCTTGCCGATGATCTTCAGCCGGGTCTGCGGTCGGCGGGCGAGGATCCGCGGCCAGACCTCGCGCAGGAAGAAGAGGATGCCGTCGATGTTCGGCCAGGTGGACAAGAGGCCGAAGAAGACCAGGGTGTTGCCATCGGGCGGCGGATCGATCGGCCGCGGCTGGTAGAAGTCCACGTCCGCCGCGTTCGGGATCACCACCGTCCGGGCTCCGCCCACCTCGGCGAGCACGCGATCCCGATCGGCCTGACTACAAGTAAAGATCCCGTCGGCCGCGCGGAAGACGGCGAGCTCCTCGCCCCGCAGCTTGCGCCAGTTCCAGCCAGCGTACAGCCTCCGGGCCATCCCGCCGCTCCGGGCGAACTGGCGGACCATGTCGTACTCGATCTCGTGCGCGTCGATGATCAGCAGCGGCTCCGGAGCGCCGGGCGGCGCCTTGCGCAGCTCGTAGTGGGCGAGGAAGGGGAACTCCACGTCCACCACGTCGAAGCGCTGGCGGGAGAGGATCCGATCGAGCGCGGGTTGAAGGCCGGGCACCGTGTGGCGGTGCCGCTCGAAGCTTTGCAGCGACGCGACCGACCGGAGCTGGAGCGCGCGCTTGAACGCTCCGTTGCGTCCGCGCGGATTGGGGACCAGGACCACCTCGCGGCAGTACTCGCGCATCGCGCGCTCGCACGCCTTCGCGTCGAACGCCTCGTCCACCAGGGCGACGGCGGTGACGTCGTGCCGGCGCGCGAGATTCGTGTAGAGCCCGTGCATGCGCGCCTGCGCGCCGAACTGCGGCGGGCTCGGAGGCATCTGCGAGAGGCAGAGGATGTTCAGGCGTTCGGGATGCATGTCGGGATCGGCGCCGGACACCGGCGCCCCAGCCGTCCCCCTTTGTGGCGGCGCCTACTTTCAGCCAACTCGCCCCGCGGCGCAAACCAAATCCCATTCTCGTGGGGCTGTACTTTGATGACCCGAGGGCAGGATCTGTGCTTTGGTGTCGCCGGCGAAGGGGGGGGAAACCCGCCATGTGCGGCATTGCCGGGATCATCGGCCGGCTCGACGAGAACAACGCGGCCGCCCTGCGGCGCATGAGCACTGCTCAGGCGCACCGCGGTCCGGACGGCGAGGGCTTCTGGCAGTCCCCGCCGGACGCCCGCGGGCGCGGAGCGATGCTGGCGCACCGCCGCCTCGCCATCCTCGATCTCTCCCCAGCCGGCGCCCAGCCGATGACCGATCCGCTCACCGGCGACGTGATCGTCTTCAACGGCGAGATCTACGGTTACGCGGAGTTGCGCCAGAGGCTTGTCGCCGAGGGCCACCACTTCGAGTCCACCGGGGACACGGCCGTGATGCTGCGCGCGCTGGCCGTGCACGGACCCGAGGCGGTCCGCTGGCTCCGGGGCATGTTCACGTTCGCGATCTGGGACGCGGACATGGGACGGCTGCGCCTGGCGCGAGATCCCCTCGGCATCAAGCCGCTGTACATGGCCCGCAACCGCGACGAGGGGGGCAGCTGGTCCATCGCCTTCGCGTCCGAGCTCCGGGCGATCCTGGCTTCCGGTCTGCTCGGGACGCCCCGCCTCGATCCGCAGGCGGTTGCCTCGGTGGTGTGGAACGGCTTCGTGGTCGGGCCGGGCACCGCGGTGCAAGGCGTCGAGCTGGTCTGGCCCGGACGCCTGCTGGAGTTCGACACCGGCGGCCGCCAGACCCGGTGCGACGACTTCTGGACCGTCTCCGGCTCCGGAGGCGACGGAGAGATGGACGAAGCCCGCCTCGGCGCGCTGCTCGAGGAGGACGTCCGGCTCCACCTCGCCAGCGACGTCCCGCTGGCCGTCTTTCTCTCCGGCGGGATCGACTCGTCGGTGGTGGCGAACCTCGCGCAGCGCGCGCAGACCAACCCGGTCCACACCTTCACCCTCAGCTTCGAGGAGAAGGAGCTCGACGAGGGCCCGGCCGCGCGGAAGATCGCGCAGGCCATCGGCACCCAGCACCACGAGGTGATGCTCACCGAGCCGCAGTTCGTCGGCCACCTGGAGGCGGCGCTCGACAGCCTCGACCAGCCCACTTTCGACGGGCTCAACGCGTACTACCTGTCGCGCGCCATCCGGTCCGCGGGATTCACGGTCGCGCTGTCGGGCACTGGCGGGGACGAGCTCTTCGGCGGCTACTCCTCCTTCCGCGACCTGCCGGTCCTGCACCGCTGGATCCACTGGTTCCGCGCCGTTCCCCGCGAGCTCCTGGTCGCGTTGGCCAGCCTGGGCACCTCCGCGCTGCGCGCCTCGGGAGGCGCGATCCCGCCGCAGACGCGCTGGGCGAAGCTGCCGCACATGGTCCGCCGCGGCGAGGACATCCGCGCCTTGTACCAGCTCGCCTACGCGCTGTTCCTGCCGGAGTTCCAGCGGGAGTTGATCGGGGACGGCGCTGGCGCGCTGCTCGACGGGCTGCCGCGCGCCATGCACCAGCGCCTCGAGGACGAGACGCGGGCGCGCTCGCCGCTGTCGACGATCAGCGTGCTCGAGCAGCGCCTCTTCCTCGGCGAGCGGCTCTTGCGCGACAACGACGCCGCGAGCATGGCCTCCTCGCTGGAGCAGCGCGTGCCGCTGGTCGACCAGGTGCTGTTCGAGGCCGTCGATAACCTCGACGATCAGACGCGGTACGCGCCCGTCGGGCGCAAGCAGGGCCTGCGGCGCATGGGGCTGCGCGGGCTGGATCCGGCCCTCTTCGAGCGGCCGAAGAGCGGGTTCGTGCTGCCGTTCGATCGCTGGATCCGCCGCGGGCTCCGCGAGGCGATGGATCAGACGCTGCGGGATCCTGAATCGGTCCGCAGCGCCGGGCTGAATCCGGAGGCGGTGGCCCGGCTGTGGCGGGCGTTCCTCGACGGCGCCCCCGGCATGTACTGGTCGCGCGTCTGGGGGCTGTACGTATTGATCCGCTGGTGCCACCGGAATCGCGTGTATGCCTAGCCGCGGACGTTGACTCACCCCCGCAGCCCATGGTGTAGTTCTACAGGGGGGGTTGTCGCGGGACCCGCGCCTGATCGCGCTCCATCCGCGACAAGTTGCATGAACGCTCCACATCGCTATGTCCTGATCTCGCCGTGCCGCGACGAGGCGGCCTACATGCGGCGCACGCTCGACAGCGTGGCCGCGCAGACCGTCCCGCCCGCGCGCTGGGTGGTGGTCGACGACGGCTCCACCGACGAAACGCCGCAAATCCTCGAGGAGTATGCGCGCAAGCTGCCGTACCTCAAGGTCGTGCGGAAGAGCGACCGCGGCCGCCGCGCCGTCGGCCCTGGCGTGATCGAAGCCTTCTACCAGGGCCTCGAGACCGTCGACCTCGACGACTACGACTACGTCTGCAAGCTCGACATGGACCTCGATCTGCCGCCCGCCTACTTCGAGATCCTCATGGAGCGGATGGCGCGGGAACCTCGGCTGGGCACCTGCTCGGGAAAGCCGTGGTTCATCCATCCGCGGACCGGCGCGCGCGTCCCGGAGGTGTGCGGCGACGAGATGTCGGTGGGCATGACGAAGTTCTACCGGGTCGGCTGCTTCCGCGAGATCGGGGGCTTCGTCCGCCAGGTCATGTGGGACGGCATCGACTGCCACCGCGCGCGCATGCTGGGCTGGATCGCGCAGAGCGTGAACGACGCCGACCTGCGCTTCCTCCACCTCCGCCCGCAGGGCGCGAGCCAGGGCCGGGGGATCTGGTCGGGGCGCGTCCGCGCCGGATTCGGGCAGTACTTCATGGGCACGTCCCCGCTCTACTACCTGGCCGTCGCGCTCTACCGGCTGCCGAAGCACCCGCCGGTGTACGGCAGCGTCGCCATGCTCTGGGGCTATCTCTCGAGCGCGCTCAAGGAGCTGCCGCGCTACGAGGAACCGGGCTTCCGGCAGTTCCTGCGCCGCTACCAGCACTCCTGCCTGCTGATGGGCAAGACGGCGGCGACGCGCAAGTTCCACGACGAGGGGGCGCGCACCTGGAAGACCGCGCACGAGCCCGTCAACTCGATTCCCGGGGGGCTGGTGGATGGAATCCAACTTGCACGCTGAGCTGCTCGGCCTGCCGTTCGACGGCGTGACCATGCGAGCGGCGGTCGATCGCTGCGTCTCGTGGTGCATCGCCCCGCGCGCGCCGCACACCGTGCTCACGGCCAACTCCGCCATCCTCTGCATGATGCGGCGGGATCCGGAGCTGAAGCGGGCCTGCCTGGGCGCGGACCTGGTGGTGGCGGACGGGATGTCGGTGGTCTGGACGTCCCGGATGGCAGGAACGCCGTTCCCCGAGCGCGTCGCGGGCGTTGATCTGATGGCGCACCTCCTGGAGGCCGGCGCGACCCACGAGCTGCGCGCCTACTTCCTCGGCGCGAAGCCCGCCGTGGTGACGAAGCTCGCGCAGATCTGCGCCCAGCGCCATCCCGGCCTGGAGGTGGTCGGCTACCGCGACGGGTACTTCTCGCGCGACCAGGACGCGGAGATCGTCGATGAGATCCGGCGTCTCGAGCCGCACCTGCTCTTCGTCGGCATGCCCAGCCCGTTCAAGGAGACGTGGTGCGAGCAGAACCGCGAGCGCCTGAACGTCCCGGTGATCATGGGCGTCGGGGGCAGCTTCGACGTGCTGGCCGGCCACGTGCGGCGTGCGCCGGCCTGGATGCAGGCGGCCGGGCTCGAGTGGTCGTGGCGGCTCTTGATGGAGCCGCGCAAGATGTGGCGCCGCTACCTCACCACCAACACCGAGTTCATGTGGCTGGCCGGCCGGGAGAGCCTCGCCCGCCGCCTGCGCTCTCCGTCGAGCCAGTCGGTGGCCCGGCACGGCGATCCCGATCGATGAGCCCGAAGAGCATCCTCGTCTTCATGGGCACGCGTCCCGAGGCCATCAAGCTGGCCCCGGTCGTCTCTGCCCTGCGCAAGTCCAGCGAGTTCTCCTGCACCGTGGTGGCCACCGGACAGCACAAGGAGATGTTCCGGCAGGTCGCCGACCAGTTCGGCATCACCGTCGACGCCGACCTGGACGTCATGCGTCCCGACCAATCGCTCGCGCAGCTCACCGCGCGGCTGATGGACGGGATCGACCGCTGGCTCGCCACCGCCCATCCCGACATGGCGCTGGTGCAGGGCGACACCACCACCGTGCTGGTCGCCGCGCTCGCCTGCTTCTACCGCCGGATCCCCATCGGGCACGTCGAGGCCGGCCTGCGGACCGGCAACATCTGGTCGCCTTTCCCCGAGGAAGTGAACCGGAGACTGGCCAGCCTGCTGGTGCGGCTGCACTTCGCGCCTACCAGCGCGGCGCGGGAGGCCCTGCTGCGCGAAGGCGTCCCCGACGAGTCCATCGCGGTGACCGGCAACACGGTGATCGACGCCTTGCGGATGGAAACGGCCATCCAGCAGTCCCAGGACGTCGGCGCCGCCATCGACGCCGAGATCGACCGCCTGATCGGGGCGGGTTGGAACCAGGCGCCCTTCGTGCTGATCACCGGCCACCGCCGGGAGAACTTCGGCGAGGGCATCGAGCAAATCTGCCAGGCCATCGCCGCGCTCGCCCGCCGCTTCGAGGACCACCGCTTCGTGTACCCCGTGCACCTGAACCCGAACGTCTCCGTGCACGTGAAACGGATGCTCGGGCACCTGCCCAACGTCCATCTGATCCCGCCGCAGGGCTACCGCAACTTCGTGCGGCTGATGTCGCGGTGCCGGCTGGTGCTCACCGACTCCGGCGGCGTGCAGGAGGAGGCGCCGTCGCTGGGGAAGCCGGTCCTGGTGATGCGCGACACCACCGAGCGGCCGGAAGGCGTCTCGGCCGGCACGGCGATCCTGACCGGCCCGCACTCCAACGCGATCGTGGAGCACGCGGTGCGGCTGCTGACCGACGAGGGCGCTTACCGGGCGATGGCGCTGGCGAAGAACCCTTACGGCGATGGGCGCGCTGCGGAGCGCATCGTCGAGCGCATCCGCAGCCACTTCGCCGGCTCGGACGCCGCCGTCAGGGTTGCGTGAACGGAGTGCCCGCCTGGTAGCGGGCCTTGGCCGGTAGCGTCCACAGCTTCGTCGTCCCGACCGGGTCTACCCACGGCCAGACGTATCCGCTGCCGGCGTTGAAGAAGGCGGGTTTGCGGGCGAGATAGAGCGAGTCCGGCAGGGTCTGATCGGTGCTGGCCGGATCCCAGACGACGCTGTTCGTGAGATAGTCGAAGTTGCCGTGGCGAACCGTGGTCGCGGCGGTGGCCGGATCATACGGCTGCGGCGAAGCGTCGTCCCAGCCCAGCAGCCAGATCGCCGGCGTGTTCATCCCCAGAACGCCGGTCACGTCGTAGGTGAAACCGTCCATCTGTCCTTCCGCACCCAGCACGTTGCCGACGAAGCTCATCCAGTAGGAATACCCGGTCGCGCCGACGCACCGGCGCGGCCCATACGCGGGCGTACGCGGTGCGGCGTCGTCCACGGTATCGCCCGTGAACGGATTGACGAACGGCCTGCGGATCGCGCGCAGGTGGTTGCGGAAGACCGTGTGGTAGATGGAATTGCCGTGGGTGTGATCGGAGTCCCAGTTGACTCCGTAGTTTCCTTCGAACAGCACGTGGTGCGGCCCGACCATGTGCGAGGCGTTCAGGCCCACCTCGATCCAGCTCTCGATGGTGTTGATGTAACCGTCGTCGGTGTAGTTGTACCCGAACACCGAGCCCGCCCCGGCACACCGCGCGACCATCACCTTGTTCGCCTTCACCAAGACGTTGTTTTCGACCAGCGTGTCGGCGGTGCCCGCGGCCAGGCTGATCGCATAGCCGGCGCCGCCGGGCTGCGCCCAGGCCGCGTCGTGGATGTAGCTCTCGCGAACCTCCACCCGGAAGCCTTTGTTGATGGCGATGCCTTCGCCGATCCAGAGGGTGATCTCGACGCCCCGCAGCCATGAGTACGCGGCGTGCTCGAGCCGGATCGCGCCGTCCGACCCTCCGGTCGCAGTGAGGCTCTCCACTCCCGCAAACCGTACGTGGACGTCGGTGGAGCCTGTCGCGGGCGTGAGCTGGGCGTTGTGCGAGACGCGATAGTCGATGTGCAGGGGCGTGTTGAAGGTGACCACGTTGCCGGTGACCGCGGCGATCTCCTTGACCTCGGCGGTCACGCGGTCCTGGCGCGAGAACCAGCTCGCGGCGTCGCCGCTGGTGGGTGAGGTCGGGAGCAGCGGGTCGTCGCCACCAAACGGCGGATCGTGGAGCTGCCAGACGACGCGGTAGTCCGGAGACGCCCAGATGTTCCCGCGCTCGAGGCGGTCGTGCTGCCAGGACGCGCCGGACAACTCGTCGAGCAAGACGATCTGCCCGGGCACGAACACGGTTCCGTCCTGGACCGTGACGGAGTACGCCCCCTTCGCGCCGTCGACGGCGAGATCTTGCGAGAGGGGGTCGTTGAACCGCGGGAACCGGTTGGGACCGACAATCACGATCGACTGGAAGTCGGGAGCGTCGGGCAGATTGATTTGCGCTCCATTCGTCTTCTGCAGCGTGGTCACGCCCGCGCCCGCTCCGCGGAGCGTGATGCCCTTGTTCACCAGGACGAAGTGGTTGACGGTGAACGTCCCGGCCGAGAGCTGCACGACCTGTCCTTCGGGACAGCCGTCCACCGCCGCCTGGATGGCTGCCGACGCGTCCACCGCGCCGTCGCCAAAGGCCGGCGCGTTGACGTGCGCGCAGATGGTCGAGCGCTGCGGGATCCCGCCGACCGCCATCATGCCGGGATTCCAGATCGTGCGGCGCTCCGGGGTGAGGACGTTCGCGGTGGAGACCCGCACGGTGGCGAAGCTCGTCTTCGTCGGGTCCGCCACGCAGGTGGCCACGACGTGGTACGTGCCGGCGGCCGCCGGCGCGGTGTAGAGGCCAGTCGCATCCACCGTTCCGGCCCCGGCCTCCTGGACCGCCCAGGTCACCGCGGTCGATTGTCCATTCCCGGTGCCGTTGACGGCAGCCCGGAACGGCAACGTGTTGCCGGGATCGAGCAGCGCGAACGCAGGCGAGGCGACAACCGAGATGGCCGGTGCGACGGGCTGGAGGTTGATGGTCATGCCGATCGGCAAGCCGGCAGTCAGCGTCGCGCGCACCGCGTCGGCGTGCCAGGTGCCCACGCTGTCAGCGGCGACGGAGACGCAGGGAAACGGGAAGGCGTCGGCGACGAAGAGCACGTCACCGACCGGAAGCTCGGAGATGGCGAAGACCGTCGTGCCGAGCTCGAGGTTCCGCTCTACGGTGCGCGTGGCTCCGATGGTGGCGATCCGCAGGCAGGAAGCGTCGGATGGCGCCAGAGCGGCGCCGTCGAACTGCGCCGTCAACGTCGCCTCGCCATTGGGATGGAAGGACAGCGCGACGGTGGGGTTCCCGCCCGGTGGCAGGGTCTGCAACACCGGGCTCGCCACCCACGTCGGGTGTTGCGTGGTCAGGCTCTCGCACGTCGCGTCGTAGGCGTTCCCCGCGATCACCACGTCGCCCACCGGCACCTGGCGCAGCACGAAGGTGTCGCCGGTGCCCGGAAAGTCGTGCGACACGGTCCGCATCGCGCCGGCCGTGGTGATGCGGACGCAGCCCACCGACGCGGCGCTCGCGAACGTCGCGCGCACCGCGAGATCGACGCCGGCCGGCGCCCGGCCGCAGGCCAGCACCGCCAGCGCGAACGCCGCTAGGACCGCCTTTCGCATGGGCTATGGCGTCAGCACTCGGATCGCCTTCCCCCCTGTATCCGCGACGTACAACGCCTTGCTGGCCGAATTCCGGGCGATGCCGGACGCGCCGTTGAGGCTGGCGGCCACGGTCACCACCGCGCCGGTGGCGATGTCGTAGCGGCGGACGGCGTTCTGGTCGGCGATGAAGACGCTGATGCCGTCGCTGACCATGCGGCGAGGGGCCGGGAAGAATGCGTTGAGGCGCAGGCCGTCCATCATCGTGCCCATGTGCGGGTTGCCGGCGAAGGTCAAGACCGCGGTGCTCGAGACGCTGCGCAGCAGGCCGAAGAAATTGGTGCCGTCCAGCGAGCCGCTGTCTGCGACCAGGAAGTTGTCGCTCGCGTCCGAGAAGACTACAGCCTGCGGTCCCAGGAATTGCGCGGACAGCAGGGCGGCATCGGTGGTGCCGCTGGTGCCGTTGCCCGCAACCGCAATCGCGGTGAGCGGAGAACCCGTTACTTTCCAAACGAGGAATTTGACCGGATCGGTGACGTAGAGATCATTCCCTTCCCCGTGAACGGCGATGTCAAAGATCGCGCCAGGCCCCGCGCAGTTCGCGTTCGGGAACGGCGTCGCGACTGTAAATGGCGGCGTCGTGGCCATCGTGCGGATCGCGCACCCGTCCGCGATGTAAAGGGTGCCGGCCGAGAACGTGATGCCTCGCAAGAGACTGAAGCGCGCGGTCGAGCCATCGCCGTCACTGGTCCCGAGCGCCGTGACGCTGCCCGCGCGCAGCGTCGCACCGGCGGCGGCCGTCACGTCGATGGAACGGATGGCCATGCCGGTGAAGGCCCCATTCGCAGTAACTGCATCCGCGACGTACAAGGTATTGTTTCCGTCGAACGCGACCGCCTGCGGTCCTCCGAGCCCACCCACCAGCGTCGTCACCGTAAAGGAGTCGGGGATGAAGTTCCCCGAGACGGTGGCGTTGCCATTTGCGTGGAAGTTCAATGTGACGGTCGCGGTGGTCCCGGGCACAACCTCGACGGTCTTGTCGTCCGCGAACCAACTCGGCACCGTGCTGGTCTGCACGCTCGCGCACGCTTGCGCGTACGCATTTCCGGAGAACATCACCGTCCCCGTCGGAATGCCGTTCATCGCCAGGCTGACCGTGCTCTGACCCGGCGTGACGGCGAAGTCCTTCGGCACGCTCTTCATCATGCCGCTCGCCACCAGGCGAATGCAGCTCACGCTCGTCGCCGGCACGCTGAACAGCGCGTCGATGCGGGCGTTCCCCTGCAACTCAGTTGTCGTCGTCGTCGACCCACATGCCAATGCGGCCACCGCGCAGGTGGCACAGAGAATTCTCGTCATAGTGGAGGGCCCCCCCTCGTGTTGCTGCCGGAAAGGTGCAGCAACGACGCGCGAGTATACGTCCAGGTCGCACCTTCGGCGCAATGCATCAGTGAAACCCGCTTGTAACATTTCATGGAGGACGTTAGTCTGACCTCCGTTCGGCGCTCCGGGGGGGACAAATCGTGTTGGCAGTTCGCGCTCGGGGGCGATGTTTCGTCAGCGTCATCGCTCCGACTCGCCTCGAAGGAAAATGCCCCGGCGTCAGCGCACGCGTCAGGATCGACAACGAATCTTCAGAGGTTTACTACCGGGTCTCCGAAGGACCGATCGCCGCGGGAACAGAGACTTTTCTGGCAGCGTCCCTGCCTGCGGCCATGATGCTGGGCGTCGATCTGGAACTGCCGGGAAGCATCTCGCCGCGGCTCTCCAACGCGCTCCCGAGGATTCAGACCATCCTCCGGTCCTGGGTCCCGGATTCGAGCGAAATCCAGGTCCACACCGGACCGCCCCGCGCGGCGACCCGGGTCCCGGGGCATTCTGTCGCCTGCTTCTTTTCCGGCGGCGTCGATTCCTTCTACACGCTGCTGAAGCACCACAGCGAGATCGATCGCATCGTCCTGGTCCACGGCTTCGATCTGCGCCTGGAAGACGCGCCGATGCGCGCGAAGGTTTCGAAAGCCTTGAGGCAGGTCGCGAAAGAGCTCGGGGTCCACCTGATCGAGGTGGAGACGAACGTACGCTCCCTGGCCGATCGGTATTTTCCCTGGCGCTTCTACCATGGCGCGATGCTGGCGAGCGTGGCGCTCCTGCTCGCTCCGCAGATCCGCAGATTCTACGTGCCGGCGTCGGACTCCTACGCGACCCTGGTGCCCTGGGGGAGCCACCCGCTGCTGGATCCGCTCTGGAGCACGGAGCAGATGGAGCTGATCCATGATGGCCTGGAGGCGAATCGGCTGGAGAAGATCGAGAGCATCGCCCTGTCCAACATCGCCATGCGCTACCTGCGCGTCTGCTTTCCCTGGACCGAGGAAGGCGGCGCCTACAACTGCGGACGCTGCGAGAAGTGCGTGACGACGATGATCTGCTTGCGCAGCGCCGGAGCCCTGGGCCGTTGCGCCACGTTCCCGCCGCAGCTCGATCTCTCCTCCATCGCCCGCCTGCCGCCGCTGGACGAGCTCGACCAGCTGGACATCCGCGAGATCCTGCGCGGCGTCGAACGGAATGGGCGCGACCCGCTGCTCGCCGATGCGATCTACGCCTGGCTCGCCCGCCGCGATCCCCGCGGGATCACCAGCATTCCCATGCGGGTGGCGCGCAAGCTGCGGCGGATCGGCCGCCGCCTGCAGAAGCTGATCCCCCCGACCCGTCCAAGGCTTAATCAGGGTTTTTGAGCATCAACCTGTCCAATGGATCGTGGAAGGCCCACTTCCATATCGACGGGCAGGGGCATTGACTTCGAGTTTCCATCCAGCCATTGTCACGCGCGGGGGGGCTGCAGTTTTCCACGGCCCAGATTGTAGTTTTTTATTTAAACGTGGACGGCGACGGGACGCCGCCTTCCACGATTCTTCACCGCGCTCCCGGGGGAGACCTCCATCATGACTGCGTTGCGTATTGCGCTCCTTTCGATTGTCGTATTGGCCTTGCCCAGCGCCAATGCATGGGCGATCCGGCTGGTGGTTGGAAATTGCACGACACAGACGAGGCCGGCACCCTTCGCGACCATTCAGGCGGCCATCAATGCGGCGCAGGTGACGGGGGGCGACACCGTCGCGGTCTGCCCCGGCACGTACCCGGAACAGATCGTCATCTCGATCCCGTTGACGCTCTCGGGGTTGAACGCCAACAACTCGAGCGCGCCGGTGATCACCTCACCACCCGTTGGCCTGGCCGCGTCGCTTGGCTTCGGCAGCCTGGCCGCGCACGTCGCAGTGACCAACCCAGTCAATGTCAACATCAACAACCTGGCGATCGACAGCGCAGGGAACAACCTCCCCTGCGCCAATAGCTCCGGCAATATCTCCATATTTGGAATCGCGTACACGGCGAGATCCTCGGGCACGGTGAAAAACGTTGCGGTACGCAACCAGTTCGGCGGAACGCCGCCGAATACGTGCGGCACCGGCCTCTCAATCGGGATCATCGAGGGATCGAACGTGGCCATCCAGAACTCGATGATGGAGCGATTCGATTTCGGGGGAGTGTACGTGCTTGGCGCGAACGCAAGCGTCCTGAACAACATGATCATGGGGCCGGGAGTGGGCACCGGCTTTACCAACCTCATTTCTTTCTACGATGGTTCGTCGGGGTACGCGACGGGAAATCGTCTGATCGATCTCAACTCGGCGCCGGTGAACAATTCGCCGATCGGGTCGTGCGGCATCGCCCTTCAGAAGAATGCGAAGCCGATCGAAGTCTCGAACAACACCATCGGCAGTACGCAGTGCGGAATTGCCCTTTATGGCTCGAACGGCAATTCGATCACGGGCAACCAGATCTTCGGAAGCTCGGTCAGCGACGGAATCTATCTCTGCGGGAACACCAACATCGTGACGGGCAATACCATCGCGAGCAGCGCGATCGCCGGCGTCGAGATCGATTCGACCTGCTTCGGACTCACGGCGAACCACAACACCGTGCAAAACAACGTGATCAACCACACCTGCGCGGGAATCCTGGTGGACCCTTCCAGCAGCGGCCACACGCTCGACGGAAACAGCATCTTCAACGCCACCTACAATCAGCTCGTCGGGTACACCTGCCCCTGAGAGCACCGCTCGCGCGGACCCACGGGAGCGTCGCGACTGCGACGCCCGTGGGTCCGATGTTTCGCCCGCATCCCGCTCAGGGCTGGGTGAACGGCGTTCCCGCGTCGAAGCGCGCCTTGGCCGGCAGCGTCCGGAGCTGCGGCGTCCCCGTCGGATCCACCCAGGGCCAGACGTAGCCGCTGCCCGCGCTGAAGAAGGCCGGCTTCTGCGACAGGTAGAGGGACTGCGGCAGCGTGTGGTTGGAGTTCGACGGATCCCAGGTCACCGCGTTGTTGACGTAGTCGTAGTTGCCGTGCCGCAGAGCGGTGGCCTTGACCTGGGCGTCCATCGGGTACGGGTTCCAGTCATCCCAGCCCAGGAGCCAGATGCCGGGCGTGTCCATGTCCGGCGCCTCGTACACCCAACCGGTCATCTGGCCAGAGCGGCCGAGGACGTTGCCCACGTACGTCATCCAGTAGGAGTAGAAGCCGGCGCCCGCGCACCGCTTCGGGCCGCCGTCGTTGAAGCTGAGGCGCTTCCCGCTCAGGTGGTTGCGGAAGACCGTGTGGTAGATGGAGTTGCCGTGCGTCTTGTCGCTGTCGAAGTTGAACCCGTAGTTGCCTTCGAACAGCACGTGATGCGGGCCGACCATGTGGCTGGCGTTGAGGCCGATCTCCACCCAGTTCGCGTTCGAGCCGATGTGCCCGTCGTCCATGTAGTTGTAGCCCACCACCGAGCCGGCGCCCGAGCAGCGCGCCACCATCACCTTGTCGGCGTCGGTGGAGATGTTGTTCTCGATCAGGATCTCCGCCGAGCCGTCGGCGAGCGAGATGTTGTAGCTGCCTCCGCCCGGCTCGAAGTAGACGGGCGTGTGGACGTACGAGTCGCGGACCTCGACCCGGAATGAGGCGTTGATCGCGAAGCCTTCACCGAGCCAGCCGGTGTTCTCCACCCGCGCCGCCCAGGAGTAGGCGGCGAAGTTGAAGCG
The DNA here is from genome assembly GCA_035635635.1 of Myxococcales bacterium. GTDB lineage: Bacteria > Myxococcota > Myxococcia > Myxococcales > 40CM-4-68-19 > 40CM-4-68-19. The sequence goes on from DASQAS010000239.1 coordinate 16,051, forward strand.
GAGCTGCCCGTCGTCGCCGCCCTTCAGCTTGAGGTCCTCCACGCCGGCGTTCTTCACGTGCTTGTCGTTGAACACGTAGAGCTGGGCGGTGTGCGAGGTGCGGTAGTCGATGTGGAAGGGCGAGGTGAACGAGACCGTCTTCGTCCCCGCGTCCCAGGACTTCACTTCCTTGATCTCGACCGTGACGCGGTCCGGGCGGCTGAACCAGCTCGCGGCGTCCGGGAACGGGTCGTCCGTTCCCAGCCCCGGGTTGTGCCGCTGGTAGACGACGCGGAAGTCCGGCGACGCCCAGATCTGCCCGCGCCCGCCCGGGTCCGTCTGCCACCCGGCGCCGGAAAGCTCGTCGATCATCACGATCTGTCCCGCGGTGAGACCGCCGGTCGGGGCCGCCGCGAGCTGCACCGAGTCCGCTCCCTTGACCGCGTCGTTGGCCAGGTTCACCGCGGAGCCGCCGCTGCCCCAGCGCGCCGGGCCCACGATGATCACCGGCTTGGCGACTCCGGGAATGTACGAGCCTGGCGTGGCGCCGTTCGTGCGCTGCAGCAGGGTCGAGCCGGCCCCCGCGCCGCGCAGCGTGACGCCCTTGTTGATCATGATGATGTCGTTGTTGATGGTGAACGTGCCAGCGGAGAGCAGCACCACCTGGCCCGCCGGGCACCCGTTGATCGCGGCCTGGATCCCCGCGGTGGCGTCCGAGGCGCCGTTCCCGTACGTGGAGGCCTGCACCGTCGCGCAAATGGTGGTGCGGTTGGGGACCCCGCCCTGGGACAACACGCCCGGGTTCCAGGTCGTGCGCCGGTCGGAGGGGATGATGGTCAGCGTGGTCACGCTGACGGTCGCGGTGCCGCTCTTGGACGGATCCGCCACGCTGGTGGCGACGACGTGATAGGTCCCGCTGGTCGCGGGCGCGGTGTAACCGCCCGACGAGGTCACCGTTCCTCCGGCGGCGCCTTCCTGCACCGACCAGGTGACCGCGGTCGACTGGCCCGTCGTGCTACCGCCGACGGCCGCGCTGAAGGACAGCGAGCCTCCCGGCGTCGTCTCGGTGGCCTGCGGCGAAACGGCGACCGTGATCACCGGAGCCGTCACGGTCACCGTGGCCGTGTCCTTCTTCGACGTGTCCGCCACGCTGGTCGCGACCACGTGGTAGGTGCCCCCGCTGGACGGCGCCGTGTACACGCCCGAGGCGCTCACGGACCCGCCGCCGGACTCCTGCACCGACCAGGTGACCGCGGTGGATTGACCCGTGGTGGTGCCGGTCACCGTGGCCGTGAAGGGAATCGTTCCGCCCGTCAGCGTCGAGACCGCGCCGGGCGAGACCGAGACCGCGATCACCGGCGTGGAGGTGACGGAGACCGTGGCCGTGTCTTTCTTCGAGGTATCCGCCACGCTCGTGGCGATCACGTGGTACGTGCCGGTCGACCCTGGAGCCGTGTACTGACCGGAAGCATTGATGCTGCCGCCGCCCGATTCCTGCACGCTCCAGGTGACCGCGGTGGACTGGTTTCCGCTGGTGCCGCTGACCGTCGCCGTGAACGGGAGCGACCCGCCGGTGACCACGGAGGCGTTGCGCGGGATGACGGCGACGGAGATGCCGCCGGAGGCGCTCACCGTGACCGTCGCGTTATCCGTGCTCGAGGGATCCGCCATGCTGGCGGCGACCACGTGGAAGGTCCCTGCCACGGCCGGCGCGGTGTACTTGCCGGAGGCGTCGATCATACCTCCGCCCACCTCCTGCACCGACCAGAGGACGTCCGCCGAGCTGCCGCCACTGACGGCCGCCGCGAAGGAGAGGGTCGCGCTCATGGCCAGGGTGGCCTGCTGCGGCGTCACGGTCACGGAAACGGTCGTCGAGGAGCCAGTATAGCTCGGGTTGCAGGCCGTCCCGAGGACACCGGCGATCAGCAGAAGCAGCGGACTGCAGTTCGTGCGGGCGCGCATCCGGCCCCCCTTGTTCGTTCGGCTTTCAGGCCGGATTACATACACACGGTAAAATTGCTTTGGCCATGGAAAAACTGCAATGCTTCTCGTGGTTTGATTAGCAGTCGCCTCCCGGGATGTCACCCATACACAGCGCGCACATGTAGGCGCATTTCCTACGTTCTTTGGAAAGCCCCCGGAACGAGGGGTGTATGACGGGTGTGGCCGGCGCGCACCGGCGACGCTGATCCCCGTCCTCACGCCTTCTTTTGCCCATCGGGGGATCCGGATCCAGCCGTAGCCGAATCGTTCCGCTTCGAGCACCTTGGGAACTCGTGCTACTCCGGGGTTGAACAAGGAAGTCGGGGGCAGCGATGTCCAGAGCTGACGCGGGCGGGGAGAAACCGCCCGACTCGTCGCCTCCGCAAGGGGGATCGCCGGCCCACGCCGGGGGACTCGTCGCCCGCAACACGCTGGCGCTGGTGTTCTCGCAGTTCGTCACCACGCCGGTCTCCATCGTCGTGAACGCGGTCCTCGCGCGCTCCCTCGGCGCCGCGGACTTCGGCGTCATCTACTTCGCCAACACCACCCTGCTCGTGGCCTTCCTCTTCATCGAATGGGGAGGCCAGCTGGTGCTCGCGGGGGACATCGCCCGGGACCGCTCCCGGGCAGGCGAGCTGTTCGGCGCGGGAGCGGCGCTCCGCGTCGGTCTCACGATCCTCTTGCTCCTGGGGATCCCGCGCGTTTCCGAGGGCCTCGGCTACGACGCGCGCATGGAGACGGTCCTGTTGCTGGTCGCGGCGCGGATGGGCGTCGGCAGCATCGGCGCCTTGTGCAACGCGGTGTTCCGCGGATTCGAGAAGCTCTCCTGGTGCGCGCGCACGACCGTGTTCACCAACGTGTTCGAGGCCGCGGTCCTGGTGCCCACGCTGCTCCTGGGAGGGCGCCTCAAGGCGGCCCTGATCGCGCAGCTGATCGCCTGCTGCATCAGCACCGGGGTGCAGATCGCGCTCCTGATCCGGCTGCGGATCGGCCGCGTCCACCTCAGCCGCGAGGCCCTCGGCGACATGCTGCGCGCGGGGCTCGGATTCGTGATCCTGGACCTGGTCCTCCGCCTGCAGCCGTACATCGACGCGCACTTCCTCTCGAAGCTGGCGCGCCCGGAGGCGATGGGCTGGTACAGCGCGGCCAACCGGATCGTCGGCGTCCTCCTCTTCCCCGCCACCACGCTGGCGTACGCGATCTACCCGACCATCTCACGGCTGTTCGCGCACGATCGCCCTTCCTACGACGCCCTGGTTCGCCTCGCCCTGCGAGCGGTGACGCTCGTGGGACTCTTCGCCGGAACCGGTGCCATCCTCTTTGCGCCGATCGCGGTGGACCTCATCTACAGCGCCGACCGCTTCGGTCCCGCCACCGACAACCTACGCATCCTCGCCGTCTACATCGTGCTCGTGTACGCCAGCATCGTGGTCGGCATCAGCATCGCCGCCGCCAATCGACAGGTGCCGTACGCGGTCGCGCAAAGTTTCTGCGTGGTGGTGGCGCTGGTCCTCGATCCCATCCTGGTCCCGTACTTCGAGCGCGTCGCCGGCAACGGCGGCCTGGGCGCGAGCGTGTCGGTGACGGTGGCCGAGGTGGCGATGGTCGCGGCGGGGATGGCCATCCTGCCCCGCGGCGTCGTGAACCGCTCCCTGCTCGGGACCGCAGGGCGCGCGTTGGTCGCCGCGCTGGGGATGGCCGCCGTGGGGCTGGCCTTGAGATCCCTGCCGGTCCTGGCGCTGCCGCTCTCGGTCGCGACGTATGCCGGCCTGCTCTGGGCGCTGGGCGGTCTGGACCGCGAGATCGTGGACCTCTTGCGCAGCATGATCGTGCGCAAGCGCCCCGAACCCGTTGCCGTCGCGCAAGTCGGCGTGGGATGAGGCCGACAAGCCCGATTCTCGCTGCCGCGCCTCTTCGGTAATCTCATGGGATGTCTACGCGGTCACCAGCGCTGATCGTCGCGGCCCGCGCCATCCTCCTGGCGCTCGCGGCGCTGGCGGCGACCTATGCATTCGTGCTCAGCCGGCCGGAGTCGCGGGCATCCCAGGCTGCGCAAAGGCGCTACTCGTGCCCGATGCACCCCAAAGTGACCGCGGCCGGACCCGGCTCTTGCCCGATCTGCGGCATGGCCCTCACCGAGACCCGCAGCGCGCGCCTCGGGCAACAGGAACAAGCCCGTCCGGATCCCAGCGCCCGGGCGCAAGGCGTGGTGGACGTAGCGCGGCGCCGGATCTTCTCCCAGGAGCAGCGCGCTTCCGCCTGGGTCGCCGGCGACCGGCTGGTCCGGGCCTTGCTGTACCAGGACGACCTGGCGTCGCTCGAGCCGGCGGAGCGCGCGCTGTTCCAGACCGGAGGCGGCCCGCCGGTCGCCGTCCGCCTCGGCCAGGCTCCGCCGGTCCCGTGGGACGCGCGCACCTCGACCGTGGACTTCGTGGTCGAGCGCAACGGCCCCTCCCTTCCGGCCGGCGCCACGGGTTCTATCGAGCTGCCGGCAAAGCCGAGGACCGTGTTGATCGTCTCGTCGTCGGCGGTCCTGGAATCCAGCGAAGGCCCATACGTCTTCGCCTCCGCGGACGGCCGGTCGTTCACCCGCCGCCCCGTCGCCGTCGGCAAGACCTTGAACGGGCTGACCGCGGTGGTCTCGGGATTGCGCGAGCAGGAGCGGGTGATCATCCGCGGCGCATTCTTCCTCGATTCCCAGGCGCGCCTCGAAGCCGGGCCGGAGTCGGTCGGGGCGGACGGCCAGTGATCTCACGGCTGGTCTCGTGGAGCACCCGGCACCCGCGGATCGTGATCGCGGCGGCGCTGCTGGCCGGGCTCGCCGGCGAGGTCGCGCGGCGGGAGGTCGCGCAAGACGTGCTGCCCGACCTCTCCGACCCACAAATCGTATTGGTCGCGGACTGGATGGGACATCCGGCCGGCGAGGTCGCGACGGCGGTGACCCGGGTGCTGACCGGCGCGCTCGACGGAGTCCCCGGCGCCACCGCCGTGCGCGGCTCGTCGATGTCGGGGATGGCGTACGTGGACGTCATCTTCCCCTCGGCGCCTGCGCTGGAAAGCGGACGCGCAGCCGTGCTGGACCGCATCGCGAAGCTTCGCCCCTCGCTCCCCGCGGACGTGCGGCTCCAGATCAGCCCGGAAGCGACCAGCACGGGATGGGTCTTCCAGTACGTCCTGATCGATCCGACGCACGGGCAGAATCCGCTGCGCCTCCGGCGCTACCACGACGACGTCCTGCGACCCGCGCTCTCGCCGCTGCCCGGCGTCGCGGAGGTCGCCAGCGTGGGAGGCGATCTCGAGCAGGTCCTGATCGACGTGCGGGCGGGCAGCCTTCGCGCGAACGGCCTCGCGTTCTCGGACGTGATCGCCGCGGTGCGGGGCGCGCTCTCGGCAAAGCCAGCCCCCTCCTTGTCGGACCTCCAGGCGCTGCCGGTCCCGGGAGGCGCGACGCCGGCACCGCGGCTGCGCGACGTCGCCCAGGTCCGGCTCGCCCACGACATGCCTGGCGGAATGGCGGATTTCGGGGGGCTGCCCGCCGTGGGCGGCATCGTCATCGCCGGCCGCGGCGCGGATGCCGCATCGGTAGCGCACCGCGTGCGCGAGGCGCTCGATCGGGAGCGCGCGCGCCTGCCCGAAGGCGTGAAGCTGCTCACCGTCTACGACCGCTCGGATCTGATCGATCGGATCCAGCGCACGCTGTTGCGCGCGCTGGCCGAAGAGGTCGCGGTCGTCGTGCTGGTGATCCTCGTCTTCCTGCTCCATCCCCGAAGCGCGCTCGCGCCGCTCTTGACGTTGCCGCTGGTCCTTTTGATCACCTCCGCCGCGATGTGGCTCCTGGGGTTGCCCGCGACCATCATGAGCCTGGGCGGGATCGGCATCGCGCTCGGGATGGCCGTGGATGCCGAGGTCGTCGCGCTGGAAGCCTGCCACCGGCGGCTGGAGACCCTCGAGCCCGGCATGCCCGCGACCGAACGGCAGGCGCGGATCGCGGGCGCGGCCGGGTCCTTTGCGCCGGCCATCCTCGTCTCGCTGCTGATCGCGGCGCTCAGCTTCCTGCCCGTGCTGGCGTTCACCGGGGAGACGGGCCGGCTACTCCGGCCGCTGGCCCTGACCAAGACGCTGGTGATCCTCTCGGCGGCGCTGGTCAGCCTGACGGTAGCTCCCGCCCTGCGCGCGGTTCTCTTGAGGACCCGGGTGGCGCCGGAGTTCGCCAATCCGATCACCCGCGGCCTGGTCCGCATGTACCAGCCTTTCGTGCACTTCGCGCTCACGCGGCCGCTGCTCACGCTCCTGGTCGCGGCGCTGGCGCTCGCCTCGGCCGTGCCCATCGCGCTGCGGCTCGGCGGCGAGTTCTTGCCGCGCATCGACGAGGGCGATCTGCTGTACATGCCCACCACGCTGCCCGGCGCGCCCGCCGAGGAGCTCGCGTCCCAGCTTCGACTTCAGGACGGCGCGCTGGGAAAGGCGGAGGAGATCGCGACCGTGTTCGGCAAGATCGGGCGGGCCGACACGGCGACCGACCCGGCGCCGCTCTCGATGGCGGAGACCACCATCCGGTTGCGGCCGCGCGCGGACTGGCCGCGCATCCCGCGCCGGCGCTGGTATTCGGGCTGGGCGCCTCCCTTCCTCCGCCGCGCGCTCAACCTGCTCTGGCCGGAGGACTCGCCGGCGACCACCGCCGAGCTGATCGAGCGGCTCGATCGCGCGGTCCGGCTGCCGGGCTGGTCCAATGCCTGGACCGCTCCCGCGCGCGCCCGGCTGGACATGATGGCCACCGGCATCCGCACGCCCGTCGGGGTCCGCATCCGCGCCGCCGACGCGGAGCGGCTCGCCGAGCTGGGAGCGGCGGTCCGGCGGATCCTCGCCGGCGTCCCGGACACGCGCAGCGCGGTCTTCGAGCCGGCCGGCGGCGAGACCTGGCTGGAGTTCGTCGCGGACCCCCGAGCGGTTTCGGCGCACCACGTGGATCTGGCGCTGGTCCGCGCGACCGCCGACCTGCTGCTCAAGGGTGGCCAGGTCGGACAGATGGAGAAGGACGGGCGCCTCTTGCGCGTCCGCGTCGCCCAGGACCTGAACCTCAGCGGGCCGTCCGACGCCCTCCGCGAGATCACCGTGCGGTCCTCGGGCGACGGCCCGCGCCAGGCGGTGCCGCTGGCGTTCCTGGGTCGCCCCACGTTCGTCTCGCGGCCAGCGATGGTGCGGACCGAGGGCGCCGATCTGGTCGCGTACGTCCACGTCGACCTGGCCGGCGGCACCGATCTGTTGGCCTACGTCGAGCGCGGGCAGCGCGCGCTCGAGGCGGCCATCGGCGCGGGCGGGCTGCGCCTGAACCCCGACGAGCGGATCGAGTGGGCGGGACAATACCGGCTGCTCCTGTCCGGAGCGCGGAGGCTCCGGCTGATCGTGCCGCTGGTCGCGCTTTCGATGCTGGGGCTCCTCTATCTCCAGTTCCGCAGCCTCACCGAGGCCCTCATCGTCCTGGTCTCGGTGCCGTTCGCGCTGGTGGGAAGCTGCTGGACGCTGTACTGGCTGCGTTATCCGCTCTCGGCGCCGGTCTGGGTGGGACTGCTCTCGGTGATCGGGCTCGCCATGCAGACCGGCGTGGTGATGGTCGTCTACATCGACGAGGCCTTCCACCGCCGCGTCCGCGAAGGATTGCTCCACAGCCGCGAGGACATCGTTGCGGCCCACGCCGAGGGAACCGTCCGGCGCCTCCGGCCCAAGGTCATGACCGTCACGACCATGGCCGCGGGCCTCCTTCCCCTCCTTTGGGCGGAGGGCGCCGGGGCGGAGATCCTGCGCCGGGTCGCCGCACCGATGATCGGCGGCCTGCTCACCAGCGCCTTCCTGACGCTGGAAGTTTTGCCAGTCCTTTATACGATCTGGAGGACTCGCCAGCTCCGGCGGGCGCAGCGCCTGGGCGTTCCGATCGAGACCATCGTCGGTGCCGTGCCCGGCTGGGCGCGCACTTGACGCTTTACCCGGCCCCACGGTCGAGTATGATGCGACTGTCTTTTTCCAGCAGCCTGCATCGCTGACGGTTGGGGGCCGTCGCAATGTACATCCATTCATTCAATCGCTCGCGTCTCGCGCCAGGCCGGCGCGCGGTCGCCGGCCTGATCCTGCTCGTCGCCTGCGGCCGTTCTCCGGACGAGACCCGGACCGAGCGTATCCGGCAGGACCTCTCCGCCACGTTCATCCAGCTGAACTACGCCACCCCGCAGACGCCGCTGACCGCGGTTGCGGTCAAGTACACCGCGGCCCAGAGGGCGGGGAACGCGAACGTGGTGGTGGTGGGCTGGAACGACACCGCCGCGCAGGTAGTCTCGGTGACGGACACGATGGGCAACGCGTACACGCGCGCGATCGGCCCGACCACCCGGACCACCACGCTGACGCAGTCCATCTACTACGCGGCCGGCATCGCCTCGGCCGCCGCCAGCGCGAACACGGTGACGGTCACCTTCAACCAGGCGGCGACCTGGGCGGACGTCAGGATCCTGGAGTACGCCGGGATCGATCCGGCGAACCCGGTCGACGTCACCTCGGGCCGTTCGGGCAGCGGATTGACCAGCAGCACGCTCGCGGTCACCACCACCAATGCCTCCGACCTGCTGGTCTCCGCCAACATGGTCACCTCGTACACCCAGTCCGCCGGAACGGGATGGACGAAGCGGACCATCACGGATCCGGACGGCGACCTGGTCCAGGATCGCAGCGTCACGGCGACCGGCGCGTACACCTCGACCGCGCCGCTCAACGGGGGGGCCGACTGGATCATGCAGATGGTAGCGTTCCGGACCGCCGGCAGCCCCCCGACCGACTCGCAGCCGCCCACCAACCCGTCGAACCTGACCGCGAACGCGTCGTCGAGCAGCCAGATCGACCTGGGCTGGACGGCCTCGACCGACAACGTGGGCGTGACGGGCTACCGGATCGAGCGGTGCGCGGGCGCCGGCTGCGCCAACTTCGCACAGGTCGGGACCTCGACCGGCACGACCTTCAGCAGCACGGGCCTCAGCACGTCCACCAGCTACTCCTTCCGGGTGCGGGCAGCGGATGCCGCCGGCAACCTGAGCGGCTACTCCAACGTCGCCAGCGCCACCACGCTCGGGGACACGACGCCACCGACGAACCCTTCCAACCTGACGGCCACGGCCGCTTCCACCACGCAGATCAACCTGAGCTGGACGGCCTCCACCGACGCGGCCGGCGTGACCGGCTACCTGGTCGAGAGCTGCCAGGGCAGCGGGTGCACCAGCTTCACGCAGATCGCCACCGTCGCCGGCACGACGTACAACGACACGGGCCTGCGGACCGGGACGACCTACGGGTACCGCGTCCGCGCGACCGACGCGGCCGGCAACCTGAGCGGCTTCTCCAACACGGCCAGCGCGACCACGCCCGCGCCGGACACCACGCCGCCCACGAATCCGTCCAGCCTGGCGGCCAGCGCCGTATCCACCACGCAGATCAACTTGAGCTGGACCTCATCCACCGATGACGTCGCCGTCACTGCCTACCTGGTCGAGAGATGCCAGGGGAGCGGATGCAGCAACTACGCGCAGATCGCCAGCGTCAGCGGAACCACGTTCAACAACACGGGCCTGTTGCCCTCGACTCCGTACGGCTACCGCGTCCGCGCCACCGACGCGGCCGGCAACCTGAGCGGCTACTCGAATGCCGTGAGCGCCACCACGCTCACGCCCGACACGACGCCGCCGACCAACCCCTCCGGCCTGACCGCCGCCGCGTTGTCCAGCAGCCAGATCAACCTCGCCTGGAACGCCTCGACCGACGACACGGGCGTGACGGCATACCTGATCGAGCGCTGCCAGGCCGCCGGCTGCTCGAACTTCGCGCAGATCGCCACCAGCAGCGGGACCTCCTATTCCGACACGACGCTGAGCGCGTCGATCGCCTACAGCTACCGGGTCCGCGCCCGGGACGCGGCAAACAACCTCAGCGGCTACTCCAACGTCGCCAGCGCCACCACGCCGGCTCCGTCGTTCGTTCCCACCTTCCAGCAGGGCAACTACGCGACGCCGCAATCGGGCAAGACGTCCGTGGTCGTCAGCTACGACTCCGCCCAGTGGGCGGGCGACACCAACGTGGTGGTGGTGGGCTGGAACGACTCCGACGTCCAGGTCAACTCGGTCACCGACACCAAGGGCAACGCGTATTCGATCGCAATCGGACCGACCGTGATCCCCGGGCTCACGCAGGCGATCTACTACGCCAACGCGATCGCGTCGGCGAACGCGAGCGAGAACAAGGTGACCGTCGCGTTCAGCGGGTCGGCGCAGTACGCGGACATCCGCATCCTCGAGTACCGCGGCCTCGCCCCCGGCAACCCGGTGGACGCCGCGGTGGCCGCGACCGGGACCGCCAGCGACAGCGACAGCGGGACCTTGACCACCACCAACGGATCCGACCTCCTGGTGGCCGCGAACATCGTCCAGTCCGTCACCAACGGCCCCGGGCCGGGCTACACCTCGCGGATGCTGACGGTCCCGGACGGCGACATCGTCGAGGACCGGCTCGTGAGCTCGACCGGCACCTACAACGCGACCGCGCCGCTGGGCTCGGCGGGCGCCTTCTGGATCATGCAGCTCGTCGCTTTCAAGGCCGCCTCCACCCCGCCACCCGCGGACACCATTCCACCGATCGTGACGCTCACCTCGCCGGCGGCGGGCGCCACGCTGAGCGGAACCGTCACGGTGACGTTCACCGCCTCGGACGCGCAGTCGGGGATCGAGGGTACGCAGGGCGTGGTCGACGGCGTGCCCGCCTCGCCGGTCGACAACACCGGCCCGTACTCGGTCCAGGTGGACACCACCGGGTTCAGCAACGGCGTCCACATGCTCAGCGCCAGCGCGATGGACTCGGCGCGCAACGTCGGGTACGCGCCCGCGATCCAGGTGACGTTCTCGAACACCAGCCCCGGGAATCCGGCGGTCACCGGCCTGTTCTCCGGCACCACGTCCTTGCCGATCGTCCCGGTGCACATGGCGCAGTTGCCCGCAGGCAAGATCCTCATGTGGGACGGGCAAGGCGTGGGCTTCGACGGGCGCACCTGGGACCCGGCGGCCGACAAGTTCAACATGGCGACGATCCCGATCAATGCCTTTTGCACCGGCCACGAACAGATGGCGGATGGGCGCATCATCGTCGTCGGCGGCCACAATGGCGGCGCCCACCTCGGCCTCACCGCGGCCGTGGCCTTCGACCCCGCCTCGTCGTCCTGGTCGGTGCTGCCGGACATGGCCTTCCCGCGCTGGTACCCGACGGCCACCACGCTGCCGGACGGCCGCATCTTCGTGGTCAGCGGCGAGTCGAACTGCCCGGAGTGCTTCGTGCCGGTCTCCGAGATCTACTCGCCGGCGACCAACTCCTGGACGCGGCTGACCACCGCGCCGTTCACGTTCCCGTACTACCCGCACAGCTTCGTGCTGCCCGACGGCCGCCTGATGGTCGCGGCAACCTCCGAGGATCCGATCGTCAGCCAGATCTTCGATCTGAACACGCTGACCTGGACGGCGGTCGGCGGGCCCCAGGTGGACGGCGGCAGCACCGCGATGTACCGGCCCGGCAAGTTCCTCAAGGTGGGGACCTCGACGGACCCGGACGACATCACGCGGCCGTCGCAGACCACCGCCTACGTGCTCGACGCGACGCAGCCGTCGCCGAACTGGCGGCAGGTCTCGTCGATGCAGTACGCGCGGACGTACCACACGCTGACGATCCTCCCCGACGGGAACGTGCTGGTGACCGGCGGCGGGCCCACCACCGCCCCGACCGATACCGGCGCCGCCATCCGGCCGGTCGAGCTGTGGTCGCCGTCGTCGGAGACCTGGACCACGCTGGGATCGATGAGCGCTCCGCGCCTCTACCACTCCGAGGCGCTGTTGATGCCCGACGCGCGGGTGCTGATCATGGGCGGCGGCCGCTTCGACGACTCGACGCTGCCCACCGACCAGTTCAACGCGGAGTTCTACGCCCCGCCGTACCTGTTCAAGGGGCCGAGGCCCGTGATCAGGTCGGCGCCCGCGCAGATCCAGCTCGGGCAGACGTTCGTGGTCCAGACGCCGGACGCCGCGCGGATCGCCAGCGTCGCGCTGATGCGCTTCGCGAGCGTCACGCACACCATCAACATGGCGCAGCGGTACCTGCCTCTCGCGTTCACGGCGGGCAGCGGATCGCTGACCGTGACCGCTCCCGCGAACGCGAATCTGGCCACGCCGGGGAACTACATGCTGTTCCTGGTGGACACGAACGGCGTACCCTCGATCGCGGCGAACACGCACCTCTGACGGCGATCGCCGGGCATCTGCGCTAGCAGGCGCGCACGCGCGCCGGTGCGCGTGCGTGGAGGGTCGTCGGCCCCTCCACCGCGCGGCCCGTCGTTCCGCGAGCTTCCGGAATTCCCGCTCGCGCAGCGCACATCTGCGCCGCGTGTGGGGATGACATGAGGCGCGAGTCCCGGTAGCTAACCCTGCGAGAGCACGCTCGTTTTTCCGTTCGAGCGGCAATTTTGCTGTGGGTTGGGGGCCCACCCGGGCCTGCAAGTTCCCGGAATCCGGAGGGAGAATGACTGCACGAACTCTCGCAGCCAGCGGATGCCTCGCGGCGCTGGTCGGAATTGGCTGCCTCCCCTCCCTGACGGACGCGGGGATCGCGGTCACCGTCACGCCGCCGTCGGCGTCGGTGGCTGCCGGCGGAACCGTGAGCTTCAGCGCGACGGTGACGGGCACCTCGGCCGGCCAGTCCACCACGGTGACCTGGGCGGTGCAGGAAGTTTCCGGTGGAGCGATCGACGCCGCGGGAACCTACGCCGCGCCGCAAGCTCCCGGGACCTATCACGTCATCGCCAGCAGCGCCGCGGATCCGCTGAAGAAAGACTCCGCCACCGTCACCGTGACGCCTGCCCCCGCAGGCATTTCCGTCTCGATCTCCCCTGCGACCGCCTCGGTGGCGACCGGAGGGACGGTCGCGTTCTCGGCGACGGTCAGCGGGACCACCGCGGGCCAATCGACCGACGTCACCTGGAGCGTTCAGGAGTCCGGCGGCGGCACGGTCAACACCTCGGGCAGATACACGGCGCCGGCGAACGTCGGCACTTACCACGTCGTCGCGAAGTCGGTGGCCGACACGTCGAAGTCGCAGAGCGCGACGGTGACCGTGACGGCCCCGCCCGTCATCTCGGTCTCGATCTCGCCCGCGTCCGCGTCGGTGATGACCGGGGGCACGGCGACGTTCACGGCCACGGTCAGCGGAACCATGACGGGCCAATCCACCGCCGTTACTTGGAGCGTGCAGGAGGCCGGCGGCGGGACCGTCGACACGGCCGGCAAGTACACCGCGCCGGCGACCGCGGGGACCTATCACGTGGTGGCGACCTCCGTCGCCGACGCCTCGAAGTCGCAGAGCGCGACGGTGACCGTGACCGCGGGAACGCCGGTCATCACCGTCTCGATCTCGCCCGCTTCCGCGTCCGTGACCGCCGGAGGCTCGGTCACCTTCTCGGCCACCGTGAACGGAACGACCGCGGGCCAGTCCACCGCCGTTACTTGGAGCGTGCAGGAGGCCGGCGGCGGGACCGTCGACACGGCCGGCAAGTACACCGCGCCGGCGACCGCGGGGACCTATCACGTGATCGCGACCTCCGTCGCCGACACCTCGAAGTCGAAGAGCGCGACGGTGACCGTGACGGCCCCGCCCGTCATCTCGGTCTCGATCTCGCCCGCGTCCGCGTCGGTGATGACCGGGGGCACGGCGACGTTCACGGCCACGGTCAGCGGAACCACGACGGGCCAGTCCACCGCCGTTACTTGGAGTCTGCAGGAGGCCGGCGGCGGCACCGTCGACGGCTCCGGCAAGTACACGGCGCCGGCGACCGCGGGGACCTATCACGTGGTGGCGACTTCCGTCGCCGACACCTCGAAGTCGAACAGCGCGACCGTGACCGTCGCCGCGCCCGCGCCACTGTCCATCACGACCTCGTCGCTGCCCGACGGCACCCTGGGCAGCTCCTACGCCGCGGCGCTCTCCGCCACCGGAGGCACCACTCCATATGGTTGGTCGCTGACCGCCGGCGCCCTCCCCGGCGGTCTGGCCCTCGGGACGTCCAGCGGCGTGATCTCGGGAAGCCCGTCGGCACAAGGGTCATCCAGCTTCACCGTCCAGGTCACCGACGCGGCCTCGCGCACCGCGACGGCCAACCTGTCGCTCAACGTCGCCCAGGCGTCCGCGATCGATCAGTCGATCCTGCCGGCCATCTACCAGACCACCTGGGACCCGGGCATCCCAGGCGGCATCCCCGGGGACAACGATCCGGTCCGGCCCGCGACCGTCTGGCTCCCCACCGGAAATCCGTACGGCGGGTACTCGGTGAATCCGGCGCTGGCCGGAACCGCGAACGCGGTAGCGTTCACCGGCGCGCTGCAGGCGGCGATCAACGCGGCAGGCGCGGCAGCCACGCCGACCAGCCGCAAGATCGTGCTGCTGAAGGCCGGCACCTACTTCGTCAGTCCGCAGACGAATAGCGGAGGCCAGGTCGGCATCTACGTGAAGGTCGACAACCTCACTCTCCGCGGCGAAGGTGCGAACACCACCCGGCTCGCGGCAGCCGGACAGATCAACGACTACGGCACGGTGGTCCTCTTCGGCCACCGCGGCGGCGGCGGCGACGCGGACTTCGCGGTGCAGAACGTCACCGCGGACGCGCTCGAGGGTTCCACCACCGTGACGGTGGCGAACGCCAGTGCCTTCGTGGCCGGCGACGTGATCACCATCGACCACGTGGACGGCCCCGCCGCGGCCAACGGGCCGGCGATGTTCAACGGCGGGTACATCTGGTTCTACGACGGCCAGTACTTCAAGCGGCAGCCCGGCTTCACCTGGAACGGTCCCTCGACCGGAGCGCCGGGGCTCCCCAGCATCAGCAACATCACTTCCGCCAACACCGCCGCCCAGAACGCCGTCCCGCAGTGGCGCTCGACGATGCAGGAGAACGAGATCGTCGCCATCAACGGCAACGTCCTCACCCTGAAGGACCCCCTCCACATCGACTTCCCGCTCTCCCTCAGTCCGCAGGTCTGGCGCACGGTGCCGCTGAACTCGCGCTCGCTGCCGGTGGGCAACCGCTGGTCCGGCATCGAGAACATCGCGGTGGCCGGCGGCAACAACCTCTGGGGCTTCCCCGGAGGCACCGTGGTCTTCAGCTACATGGCGTACTCCTGGGCGAAGAACATCGAGGCCGACGGCGAGAAGTGGAACCCCGCCGACCCGGCACACCCCGGCAAGTACGGCTACAACGTCGGGCTGGGGCGCTGCTACCGGTGCGTCGTGCGCGACTCGTACGTGCACGGATCGTCCGATGAGAACCCCGGCGGTCAGGCCTACGGCATCGTGGTGGGCGTGGGCTCCTCGGCCAGCCTGATCGAGAACAACATCTCGGTGAACAACAACAAGCCCATCGCGCTGAACTCGACCGGCGGCGGCAACGTATTCGCCTACAACTACGTGGACCAGGCGGTGCTCTGGAACAGCCCCGGCTGGCAGGAGAACGGCATCGACGACTGCCACGCCAACTTCACGCACCACGACTTGATCGAGGGCAACTGGACGCCCAACCTCGGCGGCGACACCACGCACGGCAACTCGGGCTGGCACACGCACCTGCGCAACTACGTCAACGGAACGAACTTGCTCGGCGGCGCGATGAGCGGGAACCGACGCGCGGTCGGCATGGACGGCTGGACGCACTTCCACGCCTACCTTGGAAACATCCTGAAGGGCGGCACCGTCTACCAGACCACGCCATCGTCCCAGAGCGGGACGCCCATCTACCAACTCGGCAACAACTACGGCGGCGTGGGCGGCAACTGGGACAACGGGTACGCGGCCGCGCACATCTTCCGCGATGGCAACTGGGACAACGTCAACAACGGCGTGGTCTGGAACAACGGGGCGCGCACCATCCCCAATTCGTTCTACCTGACCGGCAAGCCGGCGTTCTTCGGCTCGAACCCGTGGCCCTGGGTCAATCCGACCACCGGGACCACGACCACCCTGCCGGCAAAGGCCAGGTACGACGCGGGCACCCCGAATACGGTTCCTTGATTCTGGCGGGTCCGGGTTAAGCTGGCGCAGGGGGCCCGGATTGTCCAACAAGTCCCGATTCGAGCGTCGCCTGCTCTGCATCGGCGCGGGCCATGTCGGCGGCCCGACCATGGCGATGATCGCCGCCAAGTGCCCGCGCTACGAGGTCACGGTCGTCGACGTGAACGCCGAACGGATCGGCGCCTGGCAGAGCGACGCGCTGCCCATCTACGAGCCGGGCCTCCTGGACGTGGTGAAGCAGGTCCGCGGGCGCAACCTCTTCTTCTCCACCGACGTCGCCTCGGCCATCGACAAGGCCGAGATCATCTTCGTTTCGGTCAACACGCCGACCAAGACCTTCGGCGAAGGCGCGGGGAAGGCGCCGGATCTCCAGTACTGGGAGAAGACGGCGCGCACCATCGTGGAAGCCTCGCGGGGGAACAAGGTGGTGGTGGAGAAGAGCACGCTCCCGGTGCGCACCGCGCACGCGATGGAGCGGATCCTCAACTCGAACCGCAAGGGCATCCGGTTCGAGGTCCTCTCCAACCCCGAGTTCCTCGCCGAAGGGACTGCGATGCGGGACCTCGAGCTCCCGGACCGGGTCTTGATCGGCTCGCACCAGACGCCCGAGGGGATCGCGGCGCGCGATGCGCTGGTCGAGATCTACGCCAACTGGGTCCCGCGCGAGCAGATCATCACCAGCAACGTCTGGAGCGCCGAGCTCTCCAAGCTCGCCTCCAACGCCTTCCTCGCCCAGCGGATCTCCTCGATCAACTCCATCTCCGCGCTCTGCGAGAAGACCGCCGCCGACGTGAGCGAGGTCTCGCGCGCCATCGGGCTCGACAGCCGCATCGGCAGCCGGTTCCTCAACGCCAGCGTCGGGTTCGGGGGGTCCTGCTTCCGCAAGGACATCCTCAACCTGGTGTACCTCTGCGAGACCTGCGGGCTGCCGGAGATCGCGCGCTACTGGCAGGGCGTGATCGCGATCAACGAGCACCAGAAGACCCGCTTCGTCCAGACCATCGTGAGCGCCATGTTCGATACGATCGCGGACAAGCGGATCGCGCTGCTCGGTTTCGCCTTCAAGAAGGACACCGGGGACACCCGCGATTCGCCCGCCATCGCCATCGCCCGCAAGCTGCTCGAGGAGCAGGCGCTGGTGGTGGTCAGCGACCCGAAGGCGCTGGCCAACGCCCGCCTGGACCTGGCAGGCGCGCCGGCGGGGCGCCTGCTGTTCGAAGAGGACCCGCTGCAGGCTGCCCGGGGCGCGCACGCGCTGGCGATCCTGACCGAGTGGGACGTCTACCGGACGCTGGACTTCCGCGCGATCTTCGACGCGATGGAGAAGCCGGCCTTCGTCTTCGACGGGCGCAACATCCTGGATCACAAGGCCTTGTACGCCATCGGCTTCAACGTCTATCCGATCGGGAAGCCGCCGCTCACGCACCTCTGACACCCCGGCGCATCCGCGCCCACCAGCGACCACCCCGGCGGCTGGAAGCCGGAGCGCGGCTCCGGCGTTATCGTATCGGACGGGCACTGAAGATCTGTTGCTGCGGACAGACTCGATGCCGCCGAGCACCCGCTCCTGACCTTCGGCGACGTGGCGCCTTCCGCGCGAACGGAGGGCTTGATGGCGAACGCACAGATGCGCAGCCAGCGCCTTCGCGTGAGCGGGATCGCCGCACACGTCCGGGGATCTGCTGCGGAGTTTTCCTGCCAGCTCGAGGAGCTTTCGGCGGACGGCGCGTTCTTGCGCGCCGACCGGCTGGTCGAGATCGGGTCGACCCTCGAGGTCGAGCTGGTCAAGCCGGGCGCGCGCAAGCCGCTGCGCCTGCGCGGGATCGTCCTGCGCGCGATTCCGGGCCGCGACGGCCAACAGCCCGGGCTGGACGTGGAGTTCAGGCTCGTCCCCAACGAGGACTTCCAGGGCCTGGTCGCGTGGATCGACGAGATGCGGGCGCGCGCGGGACATGCGCTCTCCCAGCTGCCGGGGATCGCGCCGCCCGCGCAGGACTCGGACGGCGAGGGCGAGCGGTCGAAGCTCATGCTGCAGATCAAGGGCCTCTTGATGGAGATGGACGATCTCCGCGACCGGCTGCGAATGAGAGACATCGAGATCGATGATCTGCGCAGCCAGCTCGCCACCGCGGAGCAGCTGCTCGGGCGTCGGACCTAGTTCTTGGTGCCGATCTCGTCCTCGGCGAGCTGCAGCAACTCGGACTCCAGGTCGGCCGGGTCGCCGGGCGGCGAATTCTTGCAGCGCGCCAGCTCGCCCAGGTGCCGGTTCTCCTGCTCCAGGCGCGCGATCTCGAACGCCAGCGACACGATCGTCCGCACGTCCCCGTTGTCCCAGGGCTTGCAGATGAACCGGTAGACCTCGCTCTCGTTGATCGAGCGCACCGGGGTCTCCGGGTCCTTGTCGGCGGTGAGCAGGATCCGGACCACGCGCGGGTGCCGGACACGGACGATCTTGAGCAGGTCGATCCCGGACATCCCGGGCATGTGCTGGTCGCTGATGAGCACGTGCACCGGCTCGGCTTGGAGGATCCGCAGCGCTTCGTCGGCATCGGCGGCGACCCGCACCTCGTAGCCGCCGCTCTCCAGCGTACGGCCCATCGCGGCGCGGACGCCCGGCTCGTCGTCGACCACGAGCACGATGGGAGTCCCGGCGTCTTCCACTGCTCTCCTGACGATTGAACTGGGATGTCAAAACGGATGTTAACCGATTGGTGCCATTGTCCAAGCGCTTGAACCGCGAAACGCGGGTCGGGAGATGTGCTGCAGGTCTCGTCCGCCTCCTTGACGACCCGCCGGACCCGCCGGACTTGACTTCCACCGTCGGTTGGAGCGACGAAGGTCGGATTTCGGCCCACTGCCGGGCCCACAAGGGGGATTCCATGAAGCAGCTCAAGGACAAAGGTCCGAGCCTCTCGCGTCGCGCGATCCTCAAGTCCGGTGCCGCCGCCGCAGGAGGAGCCGCGGCGCTCGGGTTCCCGATGATCGCCAAGGCGCAGGGCCCGATCACCATGCGCTGGCAGAGCACCTGGCCGCAGAAGGACATCTTCCACGAGTACGCGCTCGACTACGCCAGGAAGGTGAACGACATGACCGGCGGGGATCTCAAGATCGAGGTCCTGCCGGCGGGCGCGGTGGTGCCGGCGTTCGGCCTGCTCGACGCGGTCTCCAAGGGCACGCTCGACGGCGGCCACGGCGTGCTCGTCTACCACTACGGCAAGCAGCAGGCGCTCGCGCTGTGGGGATCGAGCCCGGCCTTCGGGATGGACGCCAACATGTTGCTCGCCTGGCACAAATACGGCGGGGGCAAGGAGTTGCTGCAGAAGCTCTACAACTCGATCGGCGCCAACGTGGTCTCGTTCCCGTACGGCCCGATGCCCACCCAGCCGCTGGGCTGGTACAAGAAGCCGATCACCAAGCCCGACGACTTCAAGGGGCTGAAGTTCCGCACGGTGGGCATCTCCATCGACCTCTTCACCGGGATGGGGGCCGCGGTGAACGCCTTGCCCGGCTCGGAGATCGTGCCTGCGATGGACCGAGGGCTGATCGAAGCCGCCGAGTTCAACAACGCCACCTCCGACCGCAACCTCGGTTTCCCCGACGTCTCCAAGACCTGCATGCTGCAGAGCTACCACCAGAGCGCGGAGCAGTTCGAGATCCTCTTCAACAAGACGAGGTTCGACGCGCTGCCCGAGAAGATCAAGGCGATCATCGCCAACGCGGTGGACGCGGCGTCGGCGGACATGTCCTGGAAGGCCATCGACCGGTACTCCAAGGACTACGTCGAGCTGCAGACCAAGGACAAGGTGAAGTTCTACCGGACGCCGGACTCGGTGCTGCAGAAGCAGCTCGAGGTCTTCGACGCGGTGGAGGCGAAGAAATCCGCCGAGAACCCGATCTTCAAGGAGATCGTCGAGTCCCAGCGGAAGTTCGCGGAGCGGGCCGTGAAGTGGGACCTGGACACAAACGTCCCGCGGCGCATGGCCTACAACCACTACTTCGGCAAGGCCGCCGCGCCCGCCGGGAAGAAGACCTAGCCTGAACGCCAGGACCGTGATCCGCGCCATCGACCGGATGAGCTACTGGTCGGGCAAGACATTCGCGTGGCTGATCGTGGCCCTCACCATGGTGGTCTCGATCGAGGTCTTCAAGCGCTACATCCTCAACTCACCCACCGCCTGGATCTTCGACTTCAACAACATGCTCTACGGCACGCTGTTCATGATGTGCGGCGCGTACACGCTGGCCCAGGGAGGGCACGTCCGCGCCGACTTCGTGTACTCGTTCCTGCGGCCGCGGGTCCAGGCGGGCCTCGATCTCGCGCTCTACTTCCTGTTCTTCATCCCGGGCATCGTGGGCCTGATCTACGCGGGGTACGACTACGCGGCGCAGTCCTGGCGGATCGGGGAGCACTCGACGGTCACCGCGGAGGGGCCGCCCGTCTACCACTTCAAGTCGGTGATCCCGATCGCGGGCGCGCTGGTGATGCTCCAGGGCCTGGCGGAGATCGTCCGCTGCATCCAGTGCCTCCGCACCGGGGAATGGCCTCCCCGGCTCTCGGACGTCGAGGAGATCGATGTGATCGACACGCAGCTGTCGAAGAGCGCGTACGTGGACGAGGAGTCGCGCCGGGTGGCGATGGACTCGGCCAAGGCGATCGACGAAGCCGCGCGCCACCGGACGGTGGCGAAGGACGACGACGGCGGGAAGGCTCCGTGAGCAGCCCCGCGCTCGGCCTGACCATGCTGGGGCTCATCGTGATCGCGATCATGATGGGCTTTCCCACCGCGTTCACGCTGATGGGCCTGGGGATGATCTTCGGGTACGTCGCCTTCGCCCTGCCGGGAGTGCCCTGGTACGACAACCGGATCTTCGACCTGATCGTGCAGCGGACCTACAGGGTGATGACCAACGACACCCTGCTCTCGGTCCCGCTGTTCGTCTTCATGGGCTACATCATGGAGAGGGCCGCGCTGGTGGACAAGATGTTCCACAGCGTGCAGCTCGCGTTCCGCCGCATCCCCGCCTCGCTGGCGGTCACCACGCTCCTGGTCTGCGCGTTCTGGGGCATCGCCTCCGGGATCGTGGGCGCGGTGGTGGTCCTGATGGGCGTGATCTCGCTGCGGCCGATGCTGCGGGCGGGATACGACATCAAGCTCGCCTCCGGCGTGATCACGGCGGGCGGGACGTTGGGCATCCTGATCCCGCCCTCGGTGATGTTGATCGTCTACGCGGCGGTGGCGGGACAGTCGATCGTCAAGCTCTACGCGGCGGCCATGCTGCCCGGGTTCTTCCTCACCTTCCTCTACCTCGTCTACGTGCTCGGCTGGGCGCTGATCAATCCGAAGATCGCGCCCCAGCTGCCGCCCGACCAGTACAAGGTCGCGGTGCCCGAATACCTCCAGCGGCTCGAGCGCGGCCCGCGGCGGCGCGTCGTCTCCGGCCTGCTCGCGGCCGTGTTCCGGCCGGGCGCAGTCCACGGCCTGCCCGGGCCGGACGGCAGGCCGGCGACCTACGGCCTGATCTGGAGGAACGCGCTCGCGCTGCTGGTGCCGGTGATCCTCGCTCTCTGCACGTTCACGGCAGCGTGGTGGTACGTGGTGATCCACAATGCGCCGCAGGAGGCTCCAGCGAAGCCTGCCGCGGTCGTGGCCACGGGGCCTTCGAACCCGGGGCCGGCTGCCGAAGACGACAAGCCGCAAGAGCTGGGCATGGGCGCCACGAACGACGCGCCCGCGACGGCTTCGCCGGACGGCCCGCCCGAGGAGATGACCTCGTTGGCCGAGCCGACGGTCGCGTCGAGAGCTGGCCACGTTCCCGAGCATTTCTCCGCCTGGTTCTGGGGATTGGTCGCCTGCACCGTGCTGATCCTGGGGATCTACTACTGGCGGATGGACGGCGAGCAGCTCGAGATCCTCAAGGAGCTGATCGCCTCGGTGGTCCCGCTGGGAGTGCTCACCTTCGTGGTCCTCTCGGTGATCCTGTTCGGGATCACCACGGCCACGGAGTCGGCGGCGATCGGCGCCCTGGGCGCGCTGTATCTGGCGGTGCTGGCGCGCCATCCGCGGCAGGTCGGGTGGTGGACGCTGGCCGGCGCGATCATCGGAGGCGGCCTGGCAGTGTTTCGCGGCGCGTACGATCGCGCCGACCTGTTCGATCGGATGGTCACCGTCCTGGTCTCGGCGTTCATCGGCGCGACGTTCTTCGGGACCGTGGTGCCCGGGCTCCGCAACCTGCGCGCATCACCCGAGCTGCGCGAGAACCTCAAGCAGGCCACCTTCCTCACCGCGAAGACCACCGCGATGGTCTGCTGGCTGTTCGTCGGCTCGGCGCTCTTCTCGGCGGTGTTCGCGCTGCACGGCGGCCAGCGGCTGATCGAGCGCTGGGTGCTGGGGATGAACCTCTCGCCGCTCGGGTTCCAGATCATCGCCCAGCTGATCATCTTCCTTCTGGGCTGGCCGCTGGAGTGGACGGAGATCATCGTGATCTTCTGCCCGATCTTCATCCCGCTGCTCTCGCACTTCCAGATCGACCCGATCCTCTTCGGCACCATGGTGGCGGTGAACCTACAGGCTGCCTTCCTCTCGCCGCCGGTGGCGATGTCCGCCTTCTACCTGAAGGGAGTGGCGCCGAAGCACGTGACGCTCAATCAGATCTTCGCCGGGATGATGCCGTACATGGTGATCGTGCTCATCTGCCTGGTGTTCATGTACGTCTGGCCGGGCATGACGCTCTGGCTGCCCGAGTTCCTCTACGGGAGCTGAGGTCTCCCGCCGGATTGACGGGGGCGGCAGGCTGGTGCAGAGCAGGGCCATGAAGAGGATCTGCCTGCTGCTGGCAATTCTCGCCTGTGCCCGGCAAGCCCATTGGCCTCCCCGGCCCGCGAAGGATCCGCCCACGCCCAAGGAGCTCGCCTTCTACGAGCTGACGGTGAAGGCGGCCGACCCCGAGGAGCGGGACGCCTTCGCAGGGTCGCTCTCCGCGCGCGGATTCAACGTCGTCGAGCACGAGCCGTACAAGGGACAGCTCGAAGTCACGCTCACACAGGAGAACGAGACGCTGGTCGCCACTCTGCGCAGCGACGACTGGTTCGTGGACGAGGCGCTCGGGCCGGACGTGGACGCGCTCACCGACACCCTCGCTGTCTCGCAGCGCGTGGCCGACTTCATCCGGAACAGCGGGCTGCCGCAGCAGCACCCGGTCCCCAATCGCTGAGTCGTGATGGCGCCCACGGCCACGTCGCCGTAACGTCGCCGTCGACGTAGATCTGTTTCCATCGTCCTGCGCGTGCTAGCGATGGCTCTGGGAGGCCGGCTCGTTCTCGGGATGCGCGGGCTGTGTAGGATGGCGGCGGGTCTTGCGGGTGATCGCGGTCGCAAGGATGGCGGTGTAGAGAAACCCGACGAACGCGCAGCCAGCGACCTCGAGCACACTGAGCAAGGCGACCCCGGCTTGTTGGGCGGCGAAGCTGCCGCCGGACTCCAAAACTGAATCACGCGGCCCGGGTGGGATCGCTAGTCCTCGGGCTCGCACCTCGGCGTCCGGCCCTGCTCCCGCCAGCGCAGGCTGGTGGAATCCGCTAGGATTCCGCCCTCACCGCTGGCTGCTGGAGGAACCGATGCCGCTCGCCGCCGAAGAGTGCCGCCGCTTGATCGATGCCGCGCAGGCCCGCGCCACGCAAATCGGCATCCGCGTCACCGTCGCCATCGTGGACGAGGGGGGCCTTCTGCAGACGCTTTCGCGGATGGACGGGGCTCCGCCGCTGTCCTCGCAGATCGCCGAGTGCAAGGCGAACGGCGCCGCGCTCTGGCACCGGGACGGCGCCTCGCTGGCGCAGGTCGCGCAGGATCGGCCGGCGTTCTTCGCGGCGGTGGGCCAGCTCACCCGGGTGCCGATCATCCCAGGGCTGGGATCGGCGCTGGTGCGGAGGAAGGACGGCGTGCTGGGGGCGGTGGGCGTGAGCGGGGGGAAGCCCGAGCAGGACCTCGACTGCGCCGAGGCCGGGCTGCGCGCCCTCGGAGGGTGACGCCCGGGGCGGCAGCGGTCAGTGGGCCGACGTCGTCGCCGCGAGCTCTCCGCGCGTCGCGACCGGCACCATCGGCCGCGAGGCGGCGCTCAAGCCGAGCACGGCGGCGATGGTCAGCACCGCGCCGGTCAGCAGGATCCAGTGTCCGGGCGAAAGCAGCGGTTCCTTCGAACCCGAAATCCTCGGCAGCTCGGTGTTGCTCATCGTTAGTCCCCCCGCAATCGGAGGTACGACGAGCCCTGGGTGCGGCCGCAAGCAGCCGATCTGCCGTGGGCGGAGCGCGATGCGCACCCTCGGCTACACGCTCTTACGAGTATGGTGTCCCTGTATTTAGAGCGTGTTACCGCTGGAGGTGGCCGCGAGGTGCTGCAGGGCGGCGGTCACGCCCCCCGGCCGGTGCGGGACTCCCGCAAGGCCCAGGCCCATCTCCACGCCGGAGAGCGTGCCGCAGAGCAACAGGTCGTTGAACGCGCCCAGGTGCCCGATGCGGAAGAGCTGACCCTTCTGCTTGCCCAGAGCCTGTCCGAGCGACATGTCGAAGCGCTCCAGGACCACGGCGCGGAACCGATCCGCGTCGTGGCCGGCGGGCATCCGGATCGCGGTGAGCGAGGCGGAATGCTCGCGCTCATCGGCGCAGTTCACCTCGAGGCCCCAGGCGTGGGCCGCGCGCCGGGTCGCTTCGGCGTGCCGGAGATGGCGGCGGAAGACCTCGTCGAGGCCTTCCTCTTCCAGCATCGCGATCGCCTCGCGCAGCCCGTAGAGGAGGTTGGTCGCCGGCGTGTACGGGAAGAACCCGGTCTCGTTCGCGCGCAGCATGGCTCCCCAGTCCCAATAGGAGCGGCGCAGTCCGGAGTCGCGGGAGGCGGCCAGCGCCTTCGCGGAGACGGCGTTGAACGAGAGCCCGGGCGGCAGCATCAAGCCCTTCTGCGAGCCAGCCACCGTGACGTCCACGTGCCACTCGTCGTGGCGGTAGTCCATCGAGGCCAGGGAGGAGATGGTGTCCACGAAGAGCAGCGCGGGGTGGCCCGCGCGGTCCATCGCCGCCCGCACTTCCGGCACGCGCGAAGTCACGCCGGTGGAGGTCTCGTTGTGCACCACGCAGACCGCGCGGACCTTGCGCTGCGCGTCCGCGCGCAGCTTCTCCTCGACCGCCGCCGGATCCACGCCGTGGCGCCAGTCGCCCGGAACGAAGTCGACCGTGAGGCCGAGGCGATCGGCCATCTCCCGCCAGAGGGTCGCGAACTGGCCCGTCTCGAACATCAGCACGCGGTCGCCGGGCGAGAGCGTGTTGGACAGCGCGGCCTCCCACGCTCCCGTGCCCGAGGCCGGGTAGACGATCACCGGCTGAGCCGTCTTGAAGATGCGCTGCAGCCCGGCCAGCACCTCCTTGCCCAGGAGCGCGAAGTCGGGTCCGCGGTGATCGATGGTCGGCCGATCGATCGCCCGCAGGATGCGGTCGGGAACGTTGGTGGGCCCGGGGATCTGCAGGAAATGACGGCTGCTGGGAGAGGCCATGCGACCCTCCTACTTTCCCGTCCAGCGCGGCTTGCGCTTGGAGAGGAACGACTCGATGCCTTCGCGGAAGTCCGCGCTCATGTAGTTGCGCACCACGAACTCGTCTCCGCCGCCGGGCGGGGCCCAGTGCCGCACGACGCGGTTCAGCGCTTCCTTGGCGGCGCGCAGCGTGAGCGGGGCGTGCTCGAGCAGGGTCCGCGCCAACTCCAGGGCGCGGGAGTGCAGCCCTCCCTCGGTGGTGAGCTCGTTCAACAGGCCGATCGCCCGCATCTCCTGCGCGTCCATCAGACGGGCGAGGAAGAGGATGTCCTTGGTCCGCGCCACTCCGATCAGCGCGGCCAGCCGCGCGTGGTTGCGCATCGACAGCGTGTTGCCCAACGTCCGCGCGATGGGGAAGCCGAACTTCGCCGAGGGCGCGCCGAGCCTCAGATCGCAGGCGGCGGCGATGCCGGCCCCTCCGCCGGTGCAGGCGCCCTGGATGGCGGCGATGGTCGGCACGGGGAGGTCCTCGAGCGCGTCGAAAACGACGTCCATGGTCGCCTCGTAGTCCAGCGCGTCCTTGGGCGTCTTGAAGGCGCGGAACTGCGCGATGTCGGTGCCGGAGACGAACGCCTTGTCCCCGGCGCCGCGCAGGATGAGGACCTTCATCCGCGGATCGGGCGAGCTGCAGATCTCGCCCAGGCGGCGGTACATCCCGAAGGTCATGGCGTTGCGCGCGGCGGGCCGGTTGAAGGTCAACAGCGCGATGCCGTCGTCCTGGACCTGGAAGAGGATCTCGTCCGCGCTCATCGCGTCTCCCGGATCACGCCCGCCTGCGCGAGCTTGCCGATCTCTTCGCGCGAATAGCCGAGCTCCGCCAGCACCTGGGCCGAGTGCTCGCCCAGCAGGGGGCCTGCCTTCTCCATCCGCACCGGGGTCTCGGACATCCGCATGGGGGAACCGATCTGCTTCACCGGGCCGAGCTTCGCGTGCGGGGCCTCTGGGAAGAAGCCCCGCGCGCTCAGGTGCGGGTCCTCGAACACCTGGTCGTAGGTCTGCAAGAAGCCGCAGGGGACGCCGGCCCGATCGAAGGCCTCGACCCAGTGGCGCGCCGGGCGCTGCGCCGTCACCGCCTCGATCAGGGGGATCAGATCCCCGCGGTTCTGATGGCGAAGCTGGTTGGACGAAAAGCGGGGATCCTGCTTCAGCCGGGAGAGCCCGAGCACGTCGCAGCAGGCTTCCCAGTTCCGCGATGTGGTGGCTCCCATGGTGAAGAATCCGTCGGACGCGTGCAGGGCCTGGTAGGGCGCGGAGGTCTGGTGCGCGGAGCCCAGCGGCCTGGGCACCCCGCCGGTGGCGAAGTAGCGCCCCGCTTCCCAGACCGCCAGCGAGACTCCGGCCTCGAGCAGGCAGACGTCGATGAACTGGCCGCGGCCGGTGCGCTCGCGGACGCGCAGAGCGGCGAGCGCAGCGAGCGCCCCGTAGAGCGCGCAGGTGAGATCGGTGATGGGCACGCCGACCTTGACCGGGGCGTTTCCGCCCTCCTCTCCCGTGATCGACATCAGCCCGCTCATCCCCTGGGCCATGATGTCCAGCCCGGGGCGCTGCGCGTACGGCCCGTCCTGGCCCCATCCCGAGGCCGCCACGTAGATCAGGCGCGGGTTGAGCCGCGAGAGGCGCGGATAGTCGAGCTCGAGGTCCGCCATCGTTCCGGGCCGCAGGTTTTCGACCAGCACGTCGGAATTCTCGATCAGCTTGCGGAACACGTCCTTGCCGCGCGGCGACTTGAGATCTAGCGCGAGCGAGCGCTTGTTGCGGTTGAGCCGGATGAAATTCGACGACTCGCCCTGGAGGAAGGGCGCGGTGGTGCGCACCTGGTCGCCGCCGTCCGGGTTTTCGATCTTCACCACCTCCGCCCCCAGGTCGGCGAGCTGCAGCGTGCAGAACGGTGCGGCCATGAAGTTGCCGACTTCGACCACGCGGATGCCGGCCAGGGCAGACTCGGGCATGGCGGACGTTTACACCGGGCCGCCGCGGGAGGCCATCGGCTTCAGGGCGCGATGACGACTCCCCAGGGCAACCTGCCGGCGGCGATGCGCCGGACCACCTCGCCACTCGCAACGTCGATGACCGACACGTCGTCCGAAGGCCCGTTGGCGGTGTAGAGCCGATCTCCCGACGGGCTCAGGGCCAGCCCCCAGGGGCGCGGACCCACGGAGTCGAACGTGCGCGCCACGCGCAGGGTCTTGACGTCGATGCACGCCACGCCGCCGCCGCGGCCGGTCGAGACGTAGAGACGGGAGCCATCCCGGGACATGGCGAGGCCCATCGGCTTGGCGCCCTTGCCGGGGATCGCCACGCGGCCGGTGCGGCGGAGCGCTCGCGTGTCGATCACGTCGACGGCCGCGCCCTGCTCGGCGCTGACGAACGCGAGCTTCCCGTCGGGCGTGAAGGCGACGGCCCGCGGGCGCGCCGCGACCCCGGGTCTCGCCAGCACCGCGAACGTCCGGGCGTCGATCACGTCCACCCGGTTGTCTTCCTCGCTGGTGACGTAGACGGCCTTGCCGTCCGGCGCGACGGTGACCCCTTCGGGCTGCGCGCCGACCTTCACGGTGCGCACCACGCGCGCCGCCGCGATGTCCACCACGCTGAGCGCTCCGGCGTCCTCGTTGGAGACGTAGAGCAGGCGCCCGTCCGGGCTCAGGTCGAACGACTCCGGATCGGGACCGCCCGGCAGGCGCGCGACGGTCTGCGCGCGCGCGAGATCCACCACCGCGATGCCGTCCTGCTCGCGATCGGGCTGCGGCAGGTCCTCCTCGCGCTGTCCCGGTCCCGCGCGCGGCGAGCCGCTGACCGCGACGTAGAGCTTCCCGCCGGGCCCCAGCTTCAACCCTCGGGGCCGCTTTCCCACCGGGATGCGGGCGACCAGGGCGTCGTTCTCGATCACCGCGACGTCGTCGGACGCCTCCTCGCTGACGTAGACGCGGTAGGGCGCGGCGAGCAGCAGCGCGGCGAGGATCAGCACGCCGGCTGGTTTGGCGAACCTGGGCGGTCGTGTCAATGCCGGCGCGGAGGTATGTTGCCTCCATGCCCGCGCTCCTCGCCCTCATCCTCGCCGCGTCACCGCTGGACGGACTGGACCAGATCTACCCGCAGCTGGACGCGCTCTACGTCGACCTGCACAAGAGCCCCGAGCTCTCCATGAAGGAGCAACGCACCTCGGCGCGGATGGCCGAGGAGTTGCGCAAGCTGGGATACGAAGTGACCACCGGCGTCGGAGGCACCGGCGTGGTGGGCGTCCTGCGCAACGGCAAGGGCCCGACGGTTCTCCTACGAACGGAGTTGGACGCGCTGCCGATCGAGGAGAAGACCGGGCTGCCGTTCGCGAGCACCGCCACGGCCGTGAACCCGGCGGGGCAGACGGTGCCGGTGATGCACGCCTGCGGTCACGACGCCCACATGGCCGGGTGGACGGGCGCGGCGGCCCTGCTGGCGCGCCAGAAGGCGAGTTGGCGCGGGACCCTGCTGATGATCGGGCAGCCGGGCGAGGAGACCGTGCAGGGAGCGCGGGCGATGATCGCCGACGGCCTCTTCTCGCGGTTCCCCAAGCCGGACTTCTCGGTGGCGGTCCACGACAGCTCCGACCTGCCGGCGGGCAAGGTCTATGTCGTGCCGGGATTCACGATGGCGAGCGTCGATTCGGTGGACCTGACCATCTTCGGACGGGGCGGTCACGGGGCGAAGCCGAACACCACCGTGGACCCGGTGGTGATCGCGTCCAGGACGGTGCTGGCGCTGCAGACGCTGGTGTCGCGGGAGAAGGATCCGCTCGAGCCCGCGGTGGTGACCGTGGGGTCGATCCACGGTGGGACGAAGTACAACATCATCCCCGACGAGGTGAAGCTGCAGATCACCGTCCGGGCCTACAACCCGGAGGTCCGCAAGCTCCTCCTTGCCGGCATCGAGCGGATCGCGAAGGCGGAGGCCGCCGCCGCTCGGGCGCCCAAGGAGCCGCTGATGAAGATCAGCGAGTCCCAGGACGCGACCTACAACGACCCGGCCCTGGTGCAGCGGCTCTCCGCGGCGCTGGGCAAGCAGCTCGGCGCCGACAACGTGAAGGAGACCCGCCCGGAGATGGTGGCGGAGGACTTCGGCGAGTTCGGACGCGCCGCGGGAGCGCCCTCCATCCTCTGGCGGGTGGGCGCGGCGGAGCCCGCGAAGTTCGAGGCGGCGATGAAGGGCGGAGCGCCGCTGCCGTCGCTGCACTCGAGCGGGTTCGCGCCGGACCGCGAGCGGACCATCAAGACGGCGGCCAGCGCGCTGACGCTCTCGGCGCTGGAGCTTCTGGGAAAGCCGTGATCTACGCGCTGAGCGCGAGATCCTGCTCGCGCTTCCGCAAGCGCCAGCGCGGGTTGCCGCGCTGGCCGCGCAGATCGATGCGGACGATGCACCCCTTCTTCAGCGTGAAGGGCAGCTCGGGACCGATCAGCAGGCGCGCCAGATCCCGGAGCTGACGCCCGTGGCCGACCAGCGCGATCGACGAGGCGCTTTGCGAGAGCAGCCAGTCGCGCAGCACCACCGCCGCGACGTTCGGGCGCAGCTCGTCCAGCACCGCGACCGGAGCGCGCTCCAGCTGGGCCGCGAGCAGCTCCGCCGTTTGCACTGCCCGCAGGGCCGGGCTGCTGCGCACCGCCGCGATCGGCTCACCGAGCTTCGCGAACGCCCGCGCCGTCCGGCGGAAACGCCGGTCTCCGCGCGGGGTCAGCGCCCGCAGATCATCGAGGAAGCGAGCTCCGGGCGGTGAGTCGACTGCTTCCGCATGCCGGATGAGATACAAGCGCATCGCTCGCAAGTATTTGAGGCATATTCGGGCTTTCAGGCAACAAAACTGCGATTTTCGGGTGAATCAACCCGCCCGCCGCTCCAGGCGAGCGGCCGCTTGCAGCAGGGCGGGGACGTCCAGGGGTCCGTCGATCCGGTAGACGTCGGCCGCTTCCAGGCCCAGCTCCGCGCAGAGCTCGCCCACCATCTCATCGTCGGCGGAGGCGGCAATCTCCAGGCGCACCGCATTGCCGCGGTCCCGGTTGCGGGTGACGCGGCAGGGGTGACAGCCCACGACCGGGAACTGCGGAAAGAGCTGCGTCACGTTCAGCGCGATCAGCTCCTCCAGCAGCAGCGACCCGGTCTCCGCCAGATCGGCCAGGCGGGGGAGGACCCGGGGCACCGGTACCACGCCGAAGCGGAGCCGGCCCTTGAGCCCGAACCGCACCACCAGGTTCAGCGACTTGTTCGCGAGGTGCGGGAAGGGGTGGCCTGGATCGATGGCCATCGGCGTCAGCACCGGCAGGACCTCACGCTCGAACCAGGCCGCCGCGCGATCCCGCAGCCATTGCGTGGGGACGTGTGGCCGCAAGCCGCCGCGCTCCAGCGCCTTCCGCAGGTCGCCGGAAAGAGCCAGAGCACCGTACTGGCGCGCCACCAGCGCGTGTGCGCGCTGGGAGATCTCCCGCAGGACTTCCGCCGGATGGAGCGCGTCGGCCGGCCGCTCTCGCTGGCCAAGGGCAACCAGCTGCTTGAGCCCAGCGACCCGGATCGTGAAGAACTCGTCCAGATTGCTGCTGAAGATGGCGAAGAAGTCGAGCCGGTCCTCGGGCGGCACCGAAGGATCGCAAGCTCGCTCGAGGACGCGCTCGTTGAAGGCGAGCGCGGAGATCTCGCGGCTCAGGTGGAGGCGGAGATCGTGCAGCTCGGGCTTGGCCCGCAATCCTGCTTCGAGCTCGCGGGTTGCGGGGTGCACCGTGCGGAGAATGCCGAAGACGAGGAAACGCTTTTGCGACAACCATGTGACAAATCTCGGCGCAGCAGCTTTAACGCGCGGCGGCGCCTCCGGTTCCGGTTTGAATTCACGCGGGTTCCTGGGCGGTGTCCAGATCGGGACTTTCGGCCGGGGTCAGCACGCTTCCCCGCTCGATGCGCAGCTCGTTGCCGCGCCAGTGCACCCTCCGCCTGAAGCAGCCCACCAGCCAGATGAGCGCCAGTGCGAGATCCTTGAGCGGCATCGCGAAGATCTCCGCGAGCCGGGGCAGCTTTCCCAGCAGCCGCCGGCAGAGCAGCGCATCAGAGACGCATTTGACCGCCACGCCGGCGGCCGCCACCCCGATCAGCCGCAGATCGTTCCCCGGGCCGCTCGCCCACAGCGCGAGGGTGGCGAGCGCAATCCAGAGGACCGGGTTCAGCAGGAGCTCGCCGAGGTAGGCCGCCGGAGCGATCCGCCGCCGCATCTGCGCCCAGCGCACGTGGCGGTTCACGAACCGCTCCACGCTCCAGCCGTCGTTCACGCAGTGAACGAGGTAGGGTGAGAGCGCGACACGGAAGCCGGCGAGCTCGTAGAGGCGGCCGATCACGAAGTCCTCGGCGAGGACGTTGCGCACCTGGTGCAGGCCGCCCAGCCGGGCGAGATCGCTGCGGCGCAGCAGCATCGATTTCCCGATCACGCAGGCGCGCCCCACCGCCACCCGCGCGAGGCTGGTGGCCGAGGCGACGAACGAGTTCAGGTGCAGCGTCTCGAGCAGGGCTCCGAGGCCGCTGCCTTCTCCCACCACGATGTTGGTGACGAGGCCGACCGCAGGGTCGGCCATCTCCGCCGACGTCTCCCTCAGATACCCCGGACCGACGCGCACGTTGCTGTCCGAGATCAGGACCGTGTCATGTCGCGCGCGGTCGAAGAGCGCCGAGAGCAGGTTGACCTTCGGATTGAGGCCCAGCGGACGCGCGCCCGCGTGGACGCCGATGTGGACGCCGGGAAAGTCCGCCCGCACGCGGCGGGCAACCTCCAGTGCCGCGTCGCGGGCGTCCTCGGCGCCGACCAGGATCTCGAAGACCGGGTAGTCCTGCCGCGCCAGCGAAGCGAGGTTCTCGTAGAGACCGGGCTCGTCGCCCTTCACCGGCTTGAGCACGGTGATGGGCGGCGCCGGGGCTGCCAGCGCGCGCCGAGGCGAGAGCGCGACGTACACCGCCGCGTGTGCGAGCAGCGTCAAGAGGAGCGAGACGGGGGCGAGCACGACGAGCAGATACAGGGCTGTGGAGAGCGTCATGCCGTCCTCCTTTCCAGAGGGGGAATTGTCAGCGGGCTCCCGTGGCGGGCTGTGGACAACTCTGAAACTTCTTTGCAAACCGCGAATTTGCCGGATCCACGCCGGATCGTCGCGAGCCTGGCACGCGGTCGCGCGAGGATGATCCATGCTGCAGACCTTCGCGCACCTTTCCGATCTGCACCTGGGCGCCGGAAGCGTCCCCGCCCACGCCAGCCACCGGCTCTGCTCCGCGCTGCTCTCCGTCCGCGTCCAGCGCGTGATCGTCACCGGCGACGTCACGCACCGCGGCCGGCGCGCGGAGCTGGATGTCTTCCACGCCGCGTTTGCCCCGCTCTTCGAAGCGGGGAAGATGATCGTGGTCCCCGGCAACCACGACCGGCTGGGCGACGACGTCGCCGACCGGCTGATGGGCGGCGGGCGGGTCCGCGCCGAGGAGCACGGCGGCCTCTTCGTCGTGCGCTTCGACTCGACCGGTCCACACAACCGGCGCTGCTTCGATTCGCACGGGCTGATGGACGAGGCCGACATGGACGGGATCTGCGCAGCGCTCGATCGCGCCCCGCGGGGAACGCTCCGGGTGCTCGCGTTCCATCATCACCTGCTGCCGCTCCCCGACGACCACCTGATGGAGCGCATCGCGACGCGGCTGGGCCTGCCCAACGCCTCCGAGCTGTCGCGCGGGCGGGAGCTCCTGGAGCGGATCCAGGGCCGCTGCGATCTGGTGCTGCACGGACATCGCCACAGGCCCGCGGAGATCGAGTCGGGCTCGGTGAAGATCTTCAACGGTGGCTGCAGCACCGGCCTGCAGGCCTGCCGCATCTTCGCGGCCGCGGGCGGCGAGCTCGTCCACGCGCCGCGCTGGCTGGACGCGCGGCCACGCTCGTTTGGAGCCGCTCCCGCCGAAGGCGGTCTAGTCGCGGCCGCCGAAGGCGGTCTAGTCTAGTCGCAATGCTGCTCAGTTAAGCGCACCGAGACGAACAGGTCTGCGTCGACGTCGACGTGGTCGTGAGCGTGGACGGCGACGGCGACGGCGACGTGGCCGTGGGCGGATCAGATCACCGACACAATCGCGTGAGCATCCCGACGATACGTTCGAGGAGGT
>DASQAS010000240.1:0-44124 GCA_035635635.1 Myxococcales bacterium
GAAGGCGGTCGTCTCGCCGAGCACTGGGACGTCGTCGAGGACGAAGCGACGGAGGAGCAGTCGAAGAGCGGACACCCGATGTTCGGAGGCACCTTTCCCGCGTGAGCGCTCGCTCCGTCAGCGCGCGCGGCCACACGATTCACCGAAGCGGCGGAAGGCGGTTGGGGCCTCGCCGGCACGGCGTTCGGCCGCGCCGAGTTCGCGGCGCTAGCGAAAAAGGCCGACTGATCGGGCACGGGGACACTGCGCCATAGCTAGGAGAGACGAGAATGAAAAGCATGTCGACGCCGATCTTCATGGCAGCAGCCGTGCTCGGCATCTCGTTGGCTCATCCAATATCTGTCCGGGCCGATGCACCCCAGCATCATGATCAGGTACCCGGCTTCCATCGCCTCGCTGTCGGCGATCTCGAGGTGACGTCGCTCTGTTTCCCTTCCCGGGCATACGCCAGGACATACCGGTTATGAATTCAGCTCGAAGGGCCAGAGGATCTTGTTCTGGGGTGACATCGTTCATGCGCAGAGCGTCCAGCTCAAGCATCCTGAGGTCAGTGTTGCCTTCGACATCGACCCGGCTGCCGCAGTGGCCACGCGGAAGAAATTGCTGCCCGCTCTCGTCGACGGGAAGCTTCTCATTGCGGGTCCTCATATGGCCTTCCCGGGAGTCGGCCGTCTGCGCAAAGATGGCAATTCCTATAGCTGGGCACCCATCCTGTTTACCGACCAGTGGATTCCGAGATAGCGAGGCGTCCGACTGAAGTAGCTGACGATTGGATCTAAAAAATGCGAGCCGACATCGTTCCTGGAGCGACGTTTCCCGACTACGAACTGACCGATTACCGCGGCAAGCGCCGGAAGCTCTCCGATCTACAGGGACCCGACCCGCTGGTGCTGGTGCTCAGCCGCGGCGGCTTCTGTCCCAAGGACCGGCTGCAGATGGAAGGGCTCTTGCAGCTTCACCGCGAGATGGAGGTCGGGTACTGCCGGCTGGTGACCATCAGCACCGACAGCTTGGCCGAGACGAACGAGTTCCGCACCGGCGTCGGCGCGCACTGGCCCTTCCTTTCCGATCCAGGTCGCAAGATGCAGAAGGACCTCGACATCGCCGAGTACACCGACCCGCACCACGACCCGATGATCCCGCACACGCTGGTGCTCGAGCCGGGCCTGCGCATCTACAAGATCTACGTGGGCTACTGGTTCTTCGGCCGGCCCACCATCGAAGAGCTGCGCCACGACCTGCGCGCCGTCCTGCAGCGCTGCCGGCCCGACTGGGACCTCAGCAACCCTGAGCTGAAGGCCGCCTGGGAGAAGGGCGACAAAGCGCGCTTCTGCCCCTACGGCAAGAGCTACGCCGAGGTCTTTGCCGAGCAGGAGTGACGAGAAGCATAGCGCGCAGGCTCGTCCTCGGCGCGCTCCTCGGTAATGACCAGCTCGGCGCGGGCGCGCCGCCCGGTCGGTCGCAAAAGACGGCGCATGGGTTTTTCCGGTCAAGTGCTTGCGCCGCTGCTCAGGTCCTT
Source organism: Myxococcales bacterium (assembly GCA_035635635.1). Classification (GTDB taxonomy): domain Bacteria; phylum Myxococcota; class Myxococcia; order Myxococcales; family 40CM-4-68-19; genus 40CM-4-68-19. Next base: position 1,520 of record DASQAS010000240.1, read on the forward strand.
GTCATCGCAGCGTGTGGTCGATTCAGGGAATTTCCCAAGTAGGTCGCAAAGCCGCGTACCGTTCCGCGCTCCGGTCCGTCGGCCTTTCGTGGTCTCCACTGTTGGAGACAGTTTGGAGACGTTCGCGGAGGGTTCACCAAACAGCAGTCAGATCGTCTTGGCGGTAGCGCATGGGAATCGAACCCACCGAGGACGCCTCTCAGCGCCCGCCACCGGTTTTGAAGACCGGGCCAGTCACCAGATCCGGAAGCGCTACCGAGCCGTTCATACTGTGAAAGCCGCCTGGCTGCACACCGTTTTTGTCATACCGGATCGAGAGGCCGATCTCTCGCGCTCGGCTCACTTCAAGTTCTCGTCCATGTGCGCTGGGTGGCGTGACTGTGCCGCGCGGCGAGGACTTCCGGACCTCGCCGCGCGGGGCGGCTCACCGGCTGCGAACGGCATCCGGGTTTCCGGTCTCGAGCGCGCTGAGCTCTTCGTTCGTTGGGCGGTGCGAGCTGATGGTCCGCTTCGCGTAGTCGACCGAGTGGGGGTTTTCGGACTCGACCGCCTGCAGGTCGTCCTTGGTGGCCGGGCGGCTGCCGGAATCCCGGAGGGCGAAATCGACGCTGTGCGGATTCCCGGACTCCAGTGCGGCGACTTCGGCTTCCGTCGGCGCGGCGTACACGGCCGCGGACGTTCCGGCGGCGACGGCGAGTGCGGCGATGAGGGAGAGGCGATTCAGTTTCGAAGACATGGTGTGTTCCTTTCAGGTTCGTTCGGTTCGTATGACGGTCATACGATGACGGGGCGCGCGCCGGGGATTCGCGGCAGCTCGTTCCGCCAGGGTCTCCCGGAGCCTCCAGAGTAGCCGGGTGGCTTCGCCGGCCAGTCGATTGGCCGGCTCGGTCAATGGACGCGAGACCAGGAAATCTCTAGAAGGTTGCTGCCATGACCAAGACCGCCGCCGTCAACCGTTACAAGGCCGACCTGCGGGACTTCGACTTCCTCCTCTTCGAGCAATTCGAGATGGAGGCCATGCTCGGCAAGGCTCCCTTCGAGAGCTGGGGCGCCGAGGAGGTCCGCTCGACTCTCTCCGGCTGCTACCGCTGGGCGAAGGAAGTGATCGGTCCGCTCAACGCCGTGGGCGATCGGCAGGGATGCCGCCTCGAGAACGGCGAGGTGAAAACGGCGGAGGGTTTCAAGGAGGCCTGGACCAGCCTCTATGAGGCGGGGTGGAAGTCCATCGGGGTCAGCGCGCACTTCGGCGGCGCGGGATCGCCGCGCACCGTGCAGCTCCTGGTCGAAGAGCTGCTCAGCGGCGCCAACGTGGCCTTCGCCATGTACCCGATGCTGACCTACAGCGGTGCGGAGCTGATCGAGGCGTTCGGCACGCCCGAGCAGAAGGCGCTCTTCTGCGAGCGCATGTTCGCCGGCGCGTGGGCCGGCACGATGTGCCTCACCGAGCCGCAGGCCGGCAGCGACGTCGGCATGGTGCGCACGCGCGCCGAGCGCAATCCCGACGGGACCTACCGGATCACCGGCACCAAGATCTTCATCTCCGGCGGCGACCAGGATCTGACGGAAAACATCGTCCACCTGGTGCTGGCGCGCGTCGACGGCGCCCCGGCCGGCACCAAGGGTCTGACGCTGTTCATCGTCCCGAAGCTGCGCGTCGATCAGGACGGCAACGTGCTCGGCACCAACGACGTGTCCGTCGGAGCCATCGAGCACAAGATGGGGATCAGCGGCTCCTCCACCTGCGTGCTCAACTTCGGCGAGAACGGCGGCTGCATCGGCGTGCCGGTCGGCGGCGAGGTGAAGCTGAACCAGGGCATGTCGCAGATGTTCCGGATGATGAACGGGGCGCGGATCGCCGTGGGCCTGCAAGGCCTGGCCGTGGCCTCGACGGCCTACCTCAACGCGCTCGAGTACGCGAAGGAGCGCAAGCAGGGCTCGTCCATCCGGAACTTCAAGGACGCGAATGCGCCGCGCGTCTCGATCATCGAGCATCCCGACGTCCGGCGCATGCTGGTCGACATGAAGGCCCGGGTCGAAGGCATCCGCGCGCTCGCGATCAAGCTCGCCTACCACCAGGATCAGGCGAGCCTCCTCGCCGGCAAGGACGACTCCGCGGCCTCCTACCACGCCGGGCAGGTGGATCTGCTGGTGCCGCTGGTCAAGGCGTACGGCACCGACCAGGGCTTCCGCATCTGCGAGACGGCCATCCAGGTCTACGGCGGCGCCGGATTCACGCGCGATCATCCCGTGGAGCAGTACTGCCGGGACGCGAAGATCTTCTCCATCTATGAGGGTACCAACCACATCCAGGCGATGGACCTGGTGGGACGCAAGCTGGCGCAGGGCGGCGGAGCGAATTTCGAGATGTTCGCCGCCGACGTCGCGCGCTTCGTCGCGGCGCAGCGCGAGCATCCCGTGCTGGGAGCGGACGTGGAGCGGCTGTCGGTCGCAATCCAGGCCCTCTCCGCCAGCGCCAGGCAGATCCGGATGTGGTTCCAGGCCGGCGAGATCGCCTTGCCGGCGCTGATGGCCAATCGGTTCCTGGAGATGATGAGCGAGGTGGCGGTGGGGTGGCTGTTGCTCGAAGGTGCCGTGATCGGGCACCGGAAGGGGCAGGATCTATCCCCGGACCATCCCGACGCGGCGTTCTACGCCGGGAAGGTCCACGCGGCTTCGTATTTCGCCCGGCAGGTCCTGCCGGGAGTGGGGCAGAAGGCCCGGGAGATGGAAGCCGGAGATCGGTCGGCGCTCGAGATTCCGGACGCAGCCTTCGCCACGGTCTAGCCGGCCAGCCGCGTTACCGCATGCCGATCCCGTTGGGAATCCACCCTGACCTCCGTGACGGCTCCTTTGGCGCGCCGCAGCGCACGATTTCGAACAGCCGCCGGCGCCTAGAACGATCGTTGGTGCTCCAAGCAAATCCGCGCGCCGACGTTCTGAAATGAAACGATCGCCGCCGGTGTTGCTTCGGGTCACTTTTCCCGCGAGCGCACGAGCCCTGCCAGGTAGGCGACCGTCAGGATCACCAGGCAGGCGGACCCCAGCGCGACATAGCGGCCGACGATCTGGTCCGTCGACCAGAGGTACGTCTGGCTGAGCACGCTGGGGTCGCTGAGGCCGACCCCCTCGTTCATCCCGAAGGGGATCCGGTCGAAGTCTTTCCGCGACGCCCACCACTGCGCGAAGACGTCCGCGAATGCGCCGGCGCCGATCACCAGGAAGCCCCATCGCAGCCATCCGCGCTTCAGCGCGCTCTCCTCCGGCGCGTAGACCGTGAGCATCAGGAGCGTCCCGAGCAGCAGGCAGCCGCCGTCGCCCATGAACACGATCAGCTGCCGCGCCCGCTCCTCCCCGAGGGCGAGGCTGCAGAAGAGCTGCAGGGCCAGAAGGCCCCCCAGGGCCGCCGCGAGGCCCCGCCGTCCAGTCCGCAGCGACCAGAACGCTCCGGCCGCGAGCGCGGCGAACACCAGCAGCCCGAACGCGCCCGACCGCGACGCCGCCATCGGCGTCAGCCAGGGCCCGGGAAAGGCGGGGAAGGCGCACAGCCACGCGGTGGTCGCGTGCCCGATCTCGTGCACCCACATGCTGAGGAAGACGCGGACCAGGAAATGCCCCGGTCCGGTCGAGACGATCAGGAAAGCGCTCCCGAGGACCGCCGGGATGGCCCAGGTCCGGAGCCGTCCTTCGAGCTGCGTCTCAGTGAGCTCCCACTCGGTCTGCACCCGTCAGCGCTCGCGCGCGCGCACGCGCGCTGTTGCTTCCGGCTCGGCGGAAGCCGAGCTCGCAGGTCCTTCCAGCATCCCCGCGCGCTGCTGCAGCGGATCGCGCGCGGGAGCGCCCAGGGCGCGCTCGATGCCTCCCAGCCTTTCCTCGATGGCCGCGAGCCGGGACTCGACGTGCCTGGGCAGCATCTTCTCTTCCAGGTCCAGCTCGCGCATCCGCACCTTGTGCACGTGCCGGACCCAGAGGATCCCGATGGGCAGCGCGGTGAAGGCCAGCGCGATCAGGGCCTCCGGCAAGGCCTTCATCAGCATGCTGAGCGAGACCGGATCCATCTTCCTCACTTCTACCCGCGCCCGTCCGAGCGCCGCAACATCCTTACCAGACGGTGCAGCGGTTCTGCGGCGCCATCGGCGAGCCCACCTTGCAAGAGAACGCCTGGGCGAACTCCGGGTTGTCGGTCGCGGGACCGTTCACTCGCCACTGCGCCGTGGAGTGAGGGTTGGTCTGCGCCTGCAGCCGCGCCGCCTCCGGCCGGTAGTTGGTGCACCAGGTCTGCGCGAAGGCGACGAAGAAGTCGTGCTCGGTCCTGCTGTCCAGGCTGCCGCCGCGCCGCTGCCGGAGCGCGGCCAGCGCCATCTTCAGCCCGCCGATGTCCGCGATGTTCTCGCCCAGCGTCAGGTGGCCGTTGAGCTTCAGGTCGTCCACCGCGGTGTAGCCGTCGTACTGCTTCGCCACGCACTCCGCGCGCTCCTTGAAGGAGTCGGCCACGCGCTTGTCCCACCACTCGTTCAGGTTGCCGTTCCCGTCGAACTGCCGGCCCTCGTCGTCGAAGCCGTGCGTCAGCTCGTGCCCGACCACCAGGCCGAGGCCGCCGTAGTTGGCCGGCTGCGGAGCGTCCGTCTTGAAGAACGGCGCCTGCATGATCCCCGCGAGGAAGACCATCTCGTTCAGCGAGGGGTCGTAGTAGGCGTTCACCGCGGAGGGGCTGGCCTGGAAGTCGTTGCGGTCCACCGGCTTTCCGATCTTGTCCAGGTCGCGCTCGGTCTCGAACCGGGCCGCCTCCTCGAGATTGGCGAGCAGCGACTCCTTGCCGATGTTCATGGTCGAGTAGTCGCGCCACCGCTCCGGGTAGGCCACCTTGTTGTTGATCTTCCTCAGCTTGTCCTTCGAGGCGGCGCGGGCCGCGTCGTCCATCCAGTCCACCTGCGCGAGGTTGCGCTCGAAGGCGCCTTCCACGCCCTCGATGATCTCGCGCGCCATCGCCTTGCCCTCGTCGCCGATGGTCGCCTTCACGAAGCTGCGGCCCACCGCCTCGGCCAGGGCCCGGTCGCTCATCTGCACGCAGCGCTTCCAGCGGGGCAGGAGCGCCTTGGCGCCGGTGAGCGCCTTGTTCAGCCGGAAGCGCTCTTCGACGAACGCCTTGCCGAGCGCGTTGCCGCCCGCCTCGACCGCCTTCCAGCGCAGATAGGTCTTCACGTCGTTCAGGTTGGCCTTCTTCGCGACCAGCTTGTCCATGCCGGCGAAGAACCCGGGGACCAGCACGTTGATGGCCTGCACGTCGGGCGCGCCGAGCTCCTGGAAGTAGACGTCCCATGCGAAGTTGGGAGCCGCCTTCTTCAGGCCCGCGCGCTCCACGCGATGGTAGATCTTGATCGGGTCGCGGCGCTCCACCTTGTCCATCGAAGCCTTCGCCAGCGCCGTCTCGATGCGCATCACCGTCTGCGCCTGCTGCTTTGCGGCGGGCTCCGGCGTGCCCAGGAGCAGCAGCATCTTCGCCACGTGATCCTGGTAGAGCGCGCGCAGGTCCTTCATGCGCGCGTCGTCCTTCAGGTAGTAGTCGCGGTCCGGCAGGCCGAGGCCGTCCTGGTCCGCGCCGCCGATCACCTGCGAGGCGTCCTTGAAGTCCTGCTGCGAGGAGAAGCCGAAGAAGGCCCGTGCGCCCCGGGCCTGCAGAACCGCGACCTCTTTCGCCAGGCCCTTGGCGTCCTTGATCGCGTCGATCCGCTTCAGATCGCCCTGCAGCGTCTGGAGGGAGGCGGTCTCCGCCTTCTGCTCGTCCATGCAGGTCGCGTAGAAGTCGCCGACCTTCTGCGAGAACGGATTGGCCGGGTCGGCCTCGCCGCGGGCGTTCTTCTCCAGGATGTCGTGGAGGAGCGCCTCGTTGCGCTGCAGGATCTCGCTGAATCCGCGGCCCCAGCTCGCGCGGTCCTCGGGGATCGGCGTCCTCTTGAGCCAGCCTCCGCAGGCGTACTGATAGAAGTCGGTGCAGGGGTCCACCGACTTGTCCATCGCGCTCTCGTCGATCGCGGGCGGCTCTTTCGTCGCGGGGGCGGCGCTGGCGGCTGGCGCAGGAGCCGTGGGGGCGGCCGGCTGACCCGCCGCAGGCGGCGCGGGCGAGGGCGCGCCCGCCGTGGCGGCTCCAGGCGGATTCGCGGGGGAGGGAGGCGTCTGGGCGGCGGTCGCGCCGGCGGCCGCCTCGGTCGCGGGCTTGCTCTGCGGGCCGGAGCTGCAGGCCGCGGCGAGCAGGGCGGGAATCAACAATCGCTTCATGTTCTGGATCTCCGGGGTGGGAGCGCTGCGGCCTACGGCCGCGAGGCCTGCTTATTTCCGGGCTTCGCGTGCGCATCAATCCAGTCGAGCACCGTGTGGTACCAGAGCTGGCTGTTCTTCGGCTTCAGGACCCAGTGTCCCTCGTCGGGGAAGTAGAGCAGGCGCGACTCGATCCCGCGCCGCTGCAGGGCGGTGAACATCCCCAGCCCCTGCTCGACGGAAACGCGGAAGTCGAGCTCGCCTTGCACCACCAGCGTGGGCGTCTTGAAGCCCTGGACGTAGCTGCTGGGCGAGAAGCGGCGATACAGCTCCGGGTTCTCCCAGGGCGGCCCGCGAAATTCCCATTCGGGGAACCAGAGCTCTTCGGTCGCCCCGTATTCGCTGGCCAGATCGAAGACGCCGTCGTGCGAGACCAGGCACTTGAACCGGTCGGTGTGGCCGGCGATCCAGTTGATCATGTAGCCGCCGTAGCTCGCGCCCGCCGCGCAGGTGTGGCCGGCATCGACGTACGGCAGCTTCTCGGCCGCGTCGGTCGCGCGCATCACGTCCTCGTACGCCTGCCCGCCCCAGTCGCCGGAGATCTGCTCCTTGAACTTCTGCCCGTATCCGATGGAGCCGTGGAAGTCGGTGGTGAGCACCACGTAGCCGCGGGCCGCGAAGGCCGCCGCGTTCCAGCGCATGCTCCAGGCGTCCTCCCAGGAGCCCTGCGGGCCGCCGTGGATCAGCACCACGAGCGGCAGCTTCGCTGGAGCGTTGGCGGGCCGGACGATCCAGGAATGGACCTTCGCGCCGTCGGCCGATTCGGTCCACAGCTCTTCGGCAGTGCCGAGGTTCAGGTCCTTGTACTGCTCCTCGTTGAAGCGGGAGAGACGCGCGGGTTGCCCGCCGGGCTTCACCACCAGCACCTCGGGCGGCCGGACGAGAAAGGAAGCGGCCACGACCGCGGTGCCGTCGGGCGCCAGGTCGAAGTCGCCGCCGTTCACCGGCGCATCCGTATAGCGCCGGTACTTTCCCTCCAGCGACACGGCGTACAGCCAGTGCCGCGCCTTTTGTACCACCGACGCGACGATCCCCTTGCCGTCGCGGCGCCAGGCGAAGCTGCCCACGTCGTCGGACTCGATGTCCACCGCCACGATGCGGCCGCTCTTGCGCTCCTGGATCTTCAGCTTCCACTGGTCGGCCTCGTAGCCGTCGCGCGCCTGCGACGTCCAGGCCAGGTACCGGCCGTCCGGCGAAGGCCGCGGCTGGGCGTCGTCGCCGTGATTGTCCGGTGTGAGGTTCTTCGGCGGGTTCGCGTTGCGGTCGATCAGCCAGAGGTCGCCGTTGGTGCTCCAGGCCTCGCGCTGCGCGGGCTTGCTGCTCACGATCAGATCGCCTTCCGGCGTGAAGCGGAAGTCGTCGCCGCCACCCAGCCGGAAGGAGGGCCAGTCCGAGTCGAAGGGCGTCACGTCGCGGGCCGGCCCGCCTCCGGCCGGCATGACGAACACGTGCGTGCGCTTGCCTTCCTTCCATTCGCTCCAGTGGCGCGCGAAGAGGTGATCGACGATGCGCGCCTTGATCCCACTCTTCTCGGCTTTCTCCGCGCGCTCCTTGTTGCAGGCGTCGTTGCCTCCGCACTGCGGGTAGACCTCGCTGCTGAAGGCGATCCACCGGCCGTCCGGCGAGAAGACCCCCGCGTCGGCCCCGCCGCTCAGGCGGGTGACGGGGTGCGCGTCGCCGCCGGAGAGCTCGTAGATCCAGAGCTGGCCCTCGCGGACGATCAGGAGCTGCTTCCCGTCGGGCGACCAGCGCGCATGCTCGCTGCGCGCGTTGCGCGTGAACTGGCGCGCCGGTCCGCCGGCGAGCGGCAGCAGCCAGATGTCCTTGTCGTCCTTGTTGGTCTCGAGGTTCTTCTGCCGGACGGTCACCGACGCCCACTTGCCGTCCGGAGAGACCTGGACGTCGTCGGCGCGGCGGGTCGCGAGCAACTCTTCCGGCGTGAAGGGACGGGCAGCGAGGAGGACGGCGAGGATGAGGCTGGACATGGGGTGCGCTCTCTACCACGACTTGAAGTCACAGGCCCGCCCCCTCGCGCCTAGACATGACAAGGGCCGCGCGCTGGGCGCGGCCGGACGGAGGAGGCGCACATGAAGGCCGCGGGCATGGCCGGCGTGGCCGGAATGCTGGCGGGCGTCCTTGCGGCAGGCGCGCCGCTGCTCGTGACCGCCCGCCGCTGAGCCGCCTACTTGAGCGCCTTGATCAGGCGCAGCAGAGGCGAGGGTCGGACCCTGCGCAGCAGCTTCTTCGCTCCACGACCCTCGGCCAGCCGCTCGATGGCCTCGTGGGTGGAGAGGGAGCCAGGACCGGCGATCAAGAGGGCGCTGGCGATCGCCATCAGCGCCAGGTTGTACTCGTAGCCGCCCTTGGCGACGTCATAGCCGTTCCTGGCGTGCACCTTGGCCAGCGCCACGGCCTGCGTCACCAGCACCGCCAGGGCCGCTGGCCGGGTCCAGAGTCCCAGGATGGCGGCGACCCCGGCGAACATCTCGGCGGCGCCGGTCGCGACCGCCAGCGTCCTGCCGGGCCGCAGGCCGACGCTCTCGAAGAACTGCCCCACCTGCTCGGCGCCGCCTTCCCGGAGCTTGCCGAGCCCGTGGTAGACCATGCTCGCGCCCAACGCCGCCCGAGGCGGGATCAGGGCAATTTCCTTGCGCAGCCGCGCGTCGTTCCATTCCAGCGCCAAAGCCATGGTGTCCTCCCGAATGCGGGAATGGTCGGCACGGGCCGTGCGCTTTTCAACGGGCGAGGGCTCTCCAGCTCCTCAGAAGTACACGTAGTGCAGCGAGATATTCGGTACCCACCGCGTGCCGCCGCGCGAGTCCTGCTCCGGCACGAGCCCACCGATGTCGATGCCGTGCGCGAACTGCACGCGGAGCTCGAACGGTCCGAGCCCAAGGTTCACGCCTAGCACGTAGTCCGCCGTCCGCTGCGCCCACGCATCCTCGAGCGTCGCCCGCAGCTTCGAGTATCCGTGCCCCAGGTGGTTCTGCTGGGCCCGGTTCGAGTCGACCACGCCGCCGAAGTCGAACCCGACGATTCCGGTCAGGTTGCTGAAGAGCGCGATGCGGACCAGCACGTCGAGGGGAAACTGGAACTCCGCCTGTCCCACGTAATAGGCGTCGCCCAGCAGCCGGGAGTCGCCCCAGCGGAACCCGCGCAGGTTGTCGAAGCTGGAGAGGAAGAACGTCCGCCCGAACCGGCTGCCCTGCGCGGCACCCAGGGCGCCGCGCATGAAGAGCCGGCTGCGCCCCACGATCTTGAAGGTCTTGATCGTATCCGTTTGCACCCAACCGTAGACGCCCTCGCTACCGCGCGTAGGGATGTCGCCCATGCCGATCTGCACCAGGAACGAAGTGCCCCCGTTCGCGCCCCCGAGGCCGTAGCGGGTGGTATCCCAGCCGTAGGCGATGCCCATCTCCATCTGCGGATCGAACCCCTGGATCTCCCGCAGCTCGCTGGCCGGCACGTTTGCCGAAGGGGTGCCGAAGCGGTCGTAGGCGAAGTTGTCCTGGAACTGCCGGTTGACGCCCATGATCCGCGCGTTGGCGTCGATGCGGCTGAAGGTGGAGAGCGGATAGGAGAGAAGGCCTTCCCCTCCGAACATCCGCTGCAGGTAGAGGATCTCGCACGCGGCCGACGCGTTCGCCGCCGTGAGCGGCTGGTAGCACTGCTGCGCGCTGGTGAACTGCGTGTCGCGGCCCTGCTGGAAGGTGTGGAACACGCCGACGCCCCAGGTCAGCCGCTCGGAGCGATCGACGTAGAAGGCCAGCGCGTCGGTGAGGTCGAACGAGCCGTAGATCGCCAGGTTGATCAGCGCGGATCGGTCTCGCATCATGTCCGCGAAGAGCACGCCGCCCGAGCCCACCGGCGCGACCCCGACGCCCGCGCCGCCGATGGCCGCTCCGCCTCCCTCCACCTTCCAGTTCTTGCCCACGTCGTACGGGTCGTACCGCGGCGTGTTCTGCGGGATCGGCTCGTCCACGAACGGCTGCGGCTTGTCGATGGTGGCGAGATAGCTGGGCGGAATGGCATCCTGCTCGTCGACGCTGAGCAGCGCGGGCGTCTGCACCTCGAAGAGCCGGAACCGCGCCCCGTAGAAGGCGATGCCGTACAGCCCGTTGGGGCCGAGCCCGGGATGCGTCAGCGCGGTGGCGAAGTCCGTCACCCGCTTGATCCGGCCGTTCTGCAGGAACCAGAGATCGCTCTTGCCGCCGGCGTCGCTGGAGAACACCACCGCGCCGCCCGCCAGCGTGATCGGGAAGCGCTGGTCCACCGGCGCGTCGGTGAGCCGCGTCCGCGTGCCGTTGTCGGGGTCGATGCGGAACAGGTTGAAGCGGCCGCTCTCGGTCGCGTCGCTGGCGTAGACGATGCCGTCCTCGCCCCAGGAGAGGTCGCGCTCGCTGTAGAGGTCGTCGGTGAGCCGCCGGACGTGCGCGTCCTTCTCCGTGGTGCTCACCGTGTAGATGTCGATCTTCCCGTCGCGGTCGAGGCCGTAGAAGGCGAGCTGCTTGCCGTCCGGGCTGAAGGTGGGATCGCCCGCCTCGATCACGCCGTCGCGGATCACGCGCAGCACCCGCGTCTCGCCCAGATCGAGGTCGATGCGCGGGCGGCCCATCTGGCCCTTGCGCTCCTTGCGCTTGATCGAGCGCATGTGCAGCACGTCGGAGTCGCCGGACTGGGCGAACCAGGCGATCGCGTCGTCGCTCACCGCGGTCACCGATCGGAGCACCGGGTGCAGGCTCTCGGTGCCGGGCTGCTGGTCGATGGCGATCTGCTTGGAGGAGGACGGATCGCGCCGATCCACCACCACCAGCTTGGCGCGCGCGGTCTCGCGCTCCACACCGCGGTAGAAGAGCAGGTTGCCGTCCTTGGAGCTGGTGAAGGCCTCCAACTCGTCGGCCAGCTTGAGCTCGGTCACGTCGGGCAGGTCCTGCTTGGCGTCCAGGTACGTGCGCATCACGCGCTTGCGCGCCCAGGTGGACCAGCGCGCGTCCATCTGCTGCGGCGTCTCGCCGGCGACGTGCGCCAGCAGCTGCATGAACCCTTCGCGGGGCTCGCCGCGGCCGCGACCGCCGCCCACCAGGCGCGGGCTCTGGTCGAGCACCCCCTGGATCACGCGCTCGCCGTACACCTCGCTGAGGAAGACCAGCTTCGCCTGCCCGTACTTGTAGGTGTAGAGGTACGCGTAGGGACGGTCCTCGGCGAGCGTGGGAAAGTCGTAGCCGATCTCGCCGTTCGGGTTCAGCACGATGTCGCGGAGGAACATCTCCGTCTCGCTGTCCATCTGCTGGTCGTGGGCGTAGTACTCGGCCAAGCCCTCGATGAACCAGAGAGGCATGGCGCCGATGGGGCTATCCAGCCCGGCGCTGGTGGCGCGCTCGGCCACCTTCTGGATCTGGAACTGGTGCGTCATCTCGTGCGCCGAGACGCGCTTGAAGAACTCGCGCTCGCCGCCGTACGGCAGCGACATTTTCAGATCCTGGGGGCTGGTGACGCCGAGCACGCCTTCCTGCACCGCGAAGACGTTGGTCTCCAGGAATTCGCGATAGGTATTATAGAGAATGTAAGGGACCTTGTAGGACGGCTTGTACTGGAAGCGGTCGCTCAGATAGCGCCAGTTCTCGCGGATCAGTCCGCCCGCGATGCGCGCCACCGCGTACTCGCGGTCGTAGAAGTAGAGTCGCAGGCCGGCCGAGCCGTCGTCGGCCAAGTAGTCGTAATCGCGCCAGTTGTACTCGAAGTAGCGCACCTGGTTCTTGCCGGGCCGTTGCGGCACCACGTACGCCTCGGTGGACCATCCGATCGGCGCGCGCCCCGTGACCTGCGAGAGCCGCCCGTGCTCGGCCCATGGAAGCGAAAGGGTAGGCCCCGGCTGGAGCGTCGCCCTGGCGACGGGAATCGCGAACGCCGGCGAGGCGAAGAGCGCGAGGACGAGGATGCTGCGCTTCATATTCCGCTCATGGTGGCCTCAGGGCGGGCTGCGCGCCATGTCTGACGCAAACGCGGCGTTCGGCATTCAACCGGCGAAGTGCCTCACAGAGTGCGCCTAGGGTCAAGCGTGCCGCAGCGCCGGGCGTTCGTGGGGCATCGTCGCGCGCGGCGAGCGGAACACCTGCATCGGCGAATAGTACAAGAAGTTCGATACCCTCGACGTGTAGAGGTCGGCGTAGTCCTGCACCTGCTCGCCGAACCGGGAGTTTTCGTTGCCTTCCTTGAAGACCAGCCCCCAGTAGGCGTTGGCGCCAATCTCGAACTTCGCCTCCAGCTCGGCACCTTCCAGCAGGGTGGCCTTGAAAGCCCGGCGCAGCTTCTCCAGATCCTGCTTCTCCCGCTGCCTGCGGGACTCCAGATCCGCAGGCAGCGGCCCGAACCGTTCGATCCTGCGGTCGAGGGCGTTGAGCAGCAGCTTGTGGTGGTTGATCATGTCGTCGAGCCGCGTGCGCAGATCGTCCAATTCGTTGAGCCGCAGCACGTTCTCGGCGTGCGCGTCGATGTACTCGATCTCGCGCTCCAGCTCCTGCACCACGAAGCAGGTGCGCCACTGCGAGGCCTTCCGGTTGCGGATGATGTCTCCGTAGATGTGGTCGCCGACGTAGAGCACTTGCTCGCCGGCGAAGCCGGTCATCCGCTCGAAATCGAGCAGGTTTCCGCCCTCGTAGATCTTCCCCCGCTCGAGCGCATCCGGGTGGGCCCGGGCCACCGTGCCGTCCGGGTTCAGCTCCACGAACGGCCGGGTCTCGGCGAAGAACGCCGGCTTCTGGGCGCCCACCACGATGTGGTCGAAGTAGTTCCGCCACGACGGGTACTCCGCCAGCCGCCCGTCGAGCAGGTAGCTCATCACCGCCTCGGTGTAGTCCCAGAGCGAGTTGGTGAGCACGAACAGCTTCTTGCCGCCCGAGCGCAGCTTGTGCAACGCCGGCGCCAGCTCCGGGTCGGGCTTGATGAAGCGGCCCAGGTCCTTGCGCACCTCAGTCTTGAGCGAGCCGTCGCGGTGCACCTCGTCGATGGTCTCGCGGGTATCGTCGTAGAGCTTGTGGTAGTCGACCTTCTCGCCCCGCGCCTCCTGCGTCTCGATGATCTCCGCGTAGAGGCAGGCCTCGGGCAGGCTGAAGAGCGTGTCGATCCAGGCGAACCGGGGGAGGCTGAGGCGGATCTTCTCGTTGGTCTGGTAGAGCGCCCGGCGCTCGTCGAGCGAGAGCTGCCGCCTCCCGTGGTAGCAGCGGCCCACGTGGTTGTGGCGGTCCATCTTGAAGATGTTGCCGTAGGCCTTGTCCACCACCAGCCCGCGGATCACGAACTCGTGGTCGTAGCTCAGGTGGCGCAGATAGGCCGGGTACCCGCGGTCGGAGACCAGCCGGTCCAGGGTCATCCGGAAGGCCAGCTCCTCGATCTGACGCAGGGAATACACCGCGAGCGTGTAGTCCATGTCGAACCCGACCAGGGCGGTCTGGTCCATCTGCATGGAGCGGTTCGCGTAGATCTGCCGGCTGTGCGACAGCTCGAGCCCCTGGTGCTCCGGGCTCGCGAGCAGGCGCCGGATTTCGGGGTCGCGCAGGACGTCCAGGAGCGTGTCGCGGGGGGTCTTCGGAATCGCCATGCGCAGGAGACACCATCGCATGGTGTCACCTGGATGATCCCCCCGCGGCGGGGGCCGTGCAAGCATTTCGCGCCGGTGCCTCTGCGGGGGCCTGAACGTCCGGCCGGTCACGGGCAGGCCGGCTCGTACTTGGCGGTGATGTGGGAGCCCGGCGGTGGAACGGCGGTCGCCGGGAACACGATGCGGTTGGAGACCGGGTCGTAGGTCCAGTCGGTGACCGTGACGCCGCCGACGGTGACAACGATCTGCGAGGGATCCCGCGGCCGCGCGGAGAGCGGGAAGCTGGTGAGCGGCAAGAGCAGGCCGCCCAGCGAGCTCTCCAGCATCGGGCCGAAGTTGCCCAGGTCGCAGATGTCCTCGAGGTGGCCATGGAGGTGTTGCGCGATCTCCATGTACCTTTGGCCGATGCCCTCCGAGGTCGAGGGGCAGGAGCGCAAGGGCACGATGCCGGCGAAGGAGATCAGGTCGAGCGCGCCGTGCTTCACCTTCGCCAGCCGCGCCACGTAGTCGCTGACGGGCGCCGGGTTGACCACGTCGTTGGAGTCGTCCGCGTCGCTGACCGCCATCAGCGCCAGGCGCGCGTCGTCGCGCAGGAAGCCGGCGTTGCCGTCGTTCGGCAGCGGGGTGCCCGGGGCCTTGGTCGAGCTGATCAAGGGGTCGGTGAGCGCCGCGAGCACCGGATCGAGGAACCGCTCGTCGTAGTGGCAGAGGCCGACGTTGGTGTTGGCGAACAGCACGTTCTTCACGTCGGGCGTCTGTGGCGTGAGGATGCGGGGGCGCGAGTTGTCCACCGGGAAGAAGCGACCGGCCTCGCCGCCGAAGGCGCCTCCGGGACACTGCGTCCATCCGCCCGTGTACTTGAACATGCCCGTGCTCGTCACCGCGATGTGGTAGTCCGCGTTGGCGAGCGCGATCCGGTTCCAGAGGCGATCGAGGTTCTGCGCCAGCGCCTTCTGCTCCTCGGCCATCGATCCGCTGTTGTCGATCACGATCAATAGATCCACCTTGGGCGTGCTCTGGTCCCACTGGTCGACGAGGGTGGCGGCGATCTGCGCGCCGCCGGTGATGCCTGCCTGGAACGGCTCGGCGCGCATGTCCGTGTACACCTCGATGGCACCGACATCGTCGCCCGGCGAGGGCGGCGCGTACGAGATGGGAATGGCCGCGTTGGTGTTCGACGTGATCCGGATCGGCAGCGCCGGGGCGGACGAGAAGTACGCCCCCGCCGTCTCCACCCGCATGACCGTCACCGGGAACGTGCACTGGTTGACGGCGTAGGCCATCTGGTCCGGGATCCCGCAGCCCATGACGGCGGCTCCGAAGTCCACGGTCCGCGGATCGACGAAGAAGCAGCTCGAGTCGCCCGCGCCCACCAGGTCCACGGTCTTCGCCGGCGCGGAGCGGTTGCTGACGTAGAACCGGACCGAGCCGGAATACGTCTGGGCCTGCTCGGCCACGAACTCCAGCCGCACCGACATGCGTCCGCCGGGAGGCAGCGTGCGCCCGGCCGGGACGACGCCGCCCGGCCAGCGGAAGGCGGGGGCGCCGGAGACGATGGAAGGCTCGCCGACGATGCAGTCGTCGGAGGTCCGGTTGGCCAGCTCGAAGCCGCCGACCACGCGGGTGAACAGCTTCTGCAGGCCGAAGTTCACCGGCGAAGCCGGGGTCACCTCCAGCGCGCACGGCAAGAGATCGCGGCCGATCGCCGAGAGGGGTACCTCGACGCGCGGATGGAGCGCGTCGTTGGACTCGATCACCAGGGTCGCCTGCGAGAAGCCCGGCGTGGCAGGCGAGAACGACACCGCGATGTCCACGCTGGCACCGGGCGCGCCGACGGAGCGGGCGCCGCTCTGCACCGACCAGGTTCCATCGTTCTTGCCCAGGTAGACCGCGGTCAACGCCAGCGGGGCGGCACGCGCGGGATCGTACCCGACATTCGTGGCGGTCACGGTCGAGGTGCGCGTGGTCCCGATCGCGGCCGGGCCCACGAACAGCGACTTGGGCTTCATTTGTAGCCAAGGTCCGGTGCCGGCGCCGCTCATCGAGAGGATGCCGGGTCCGCCTTCCACGGCCTGCAGCGACGCCTGCGCCTGCTGCAACCCCAGGTTGCGCGGCTGGTACCGGGCGGTCCCCGCGACCGTCTCCCCAGGCCCGAGCGTGCGCGGCAGGGCGCCGCCGTCGAGGGCCGCCGTGAGATCGGGGCTGCCGCTCAGGGTCAGGGTCTTGACCGCCAGCGGAGCCTTGCTGGTGTTGGTCACCGTGAACGTCTTGGTGGCGTTGCCGCCCAGAAGGAGCTCGCCGAAGTCGATGGTCTCGGGCTGGACGAGGAGGAGCTTGTCCACCCCCTTTCCCGTCAGCGTGATCGGGCGGGCCGAGCAGGTGGGGCAGGGCGTGACCAGCAGGGTCGACTGGTAGTCCGTCAGCTGGTCGGGCCGGAACTGGATGCGCACCACCATCGACTGCTGCGAGGCCAGCGACTGCTCGCCGGGCGGGGCGACCGAGAACGCCGGCGTGTCCTGCGGCGGGGAGATCGCGACCGAGGTCTCCGCCTTCCCGTCGTTGTTGGTGAGCAGCAGGTCCTGCGTGGCCGTGGAGCCCACCACCACGTTGCCGAAATCGAAGGCATCCCCGGATAGCGTGGCGAGGCCGCGCACGGCGTTGCCGCGCAAGTCGACGTCGGTCCCGTTGTCCGCGGGGGAGTCGGTCACGAGCTGCAGCATCCGCTCGTGCGGCCCCAGCCCCGGCGGCCGGTACCGGACGGTCACGTTCGCGGAGCTGCCCGGGCCGAGCGTGGCCGGAAGACCCGTCACCTCGAACGACGGGTTCGCGAACTGGGGCAGGTTGTTCACGGTCATCGGGACGAGCCCGGTGTTCCGCAGGACGAGCTCGTGCGTGAGCTGCTTGCCCAGGGCGACGTCGCCGAAGTCGAGTGTCGCGGGGCTGACGGACAGGGTGCCGCCCAGGCCGTGCACCTTGGATTGGCTCGCGCCTCCGCAGGCCGTGATCAAGATCACGCACGCCGCCGCCCGGAACCGACCCATTCGGCACCCCCGCGAACACGAGCCCGCGGCCGGTCATCTACACGCTCCGTGCCAAGGTGCGGGCGACTGAGCGTGCGCTCGCAGGGTGGGAAAGCGGTTGCCCAGGCATGGAAGGCCGTGCCCCGCCGGGTTACAAGGCTTGGCGCATGGTCGAGGAGTGGTACTCGCTGGACGTGGATCCCGCCCACATGGCAAGGGAGCGGGAGAGGGCTCGTGCGCTCCGCAAGACCGCGTGGTGGCAACGCCGGATCCAGCGTGGCGTCTGTGCCTATTGCGGCAAACAGGTTCCCTCGCGGGAGCTGAGCATGGACCACGTGGTCCCGATCGCGCGCGGCGGGCGCAGCACCCGGGGTAACGTCGTGGCCGCCTGCAAGGAATGCAACAACCGCAAGAAGCTGATGACGCCCGCGGAGCAACTCTTGATGACGCCCCTCCATCCGCCCTCCGAGGACTGATGCCGCTCTCCGACAAGGACTTCCCCGTCGCGGAGCACACCCTTCCGAACGGGCTGCAGATCCGGCTGCTCGAGGACCGCTCGCTGCCGGTCTGCACGGTCTACAGCTTCTTCCGGGTCGGCTCGCGCAACGAGCGGCCGGGGATCACCGGGATCTCCCACCTCTTCGAGCACATGATGTTCAACGGGTCGCGCAAGTACGGCCCGAAGGAGTTCGACCGCCGCCTGGAGGCGGCCGGCGGGAGCTCGAACGCGTACACCTCGCAGGACCTCACCGCCTACTACGAGGACTTTGCCTCCGAGGCGCTGCCCCTGGTGCTGGATCTGGAGGCCGACCGGATGGCCTCGCTGACCATCGACGACACCTCCCTGGCGCGGGAGCGCGACGTGGTCAAGGAGGAGCGGAGGTTCCGCACCGACAACGACATCGACGGGATGCTCGCGGAGGCGCTGGGGGCGCTGACCTATCTGGCGCACCCGTACCGCTGGCCGGTGATCGGCTGGATGAGCGACATCGAGGCGATCACGCGCCAGGACTGCGAGAGCTACTTCCGCACCTACTACGCGCCGAACAACTGCACGCTGGTGCTGGTGGGCGACTTCGATTCCAAAGCGGCGCTGAAGGAGATCCAGCGGCTGTACGGGTCGATTCCCTCGGGCGCGCCGCCGCCCGGCGTGCCCACCGGTGAGCCGCCACAGAAAGGCGAGCGGCGGGCGGTGATCCGTTACCCGTCGCAGGCCCCGGCGCTGCTGGCGGGCTTCCGCAGCTCCGACGGCCGCGATACGGACTCGCTGGTGCTCGACCTGATCGAGGCGGCGCTGAGCTCCGGCGAAGGCGCGCGCCTGAAGCGGGCGCTGGTCTACGAGCAGGAGTTGTGCGTCGACGCCCACGTCTACTTCGGCTGGCGGATGGATCCCGGGCCGTTCGAGGTCTCGCTCAAGCTCAACCCGGGAGTGGATCCGGCCCGCGCCGAGAGCGCCCTGTGGGCCGAGCTCTCGCGGATCGCCGGCGAGCGCATCTCCGACCGGGAGCTGGAGCGCGCCAAGAACCTGGTGCGCAGCCAGCTCCTGCGGGCGCTCTCGACCACCAACGGACGGGCCCACACCATCGGCCAGATGGAGATCATGCTGGGAAGCTGGCGATCGATGCTGGACTTGCCCGACCGCTACGCGGCGATCACCGCCGCGGACGTGCAGCGGGTGGCGCACAAGACGTTCGCGCCGCACCGGCGGAACGTGGTCACCCTCTTTCCGGGCGAGGTCGAGGCGTGACCGCCGCCGACCTCCAGCTTCCGCCGCTGCAGATCGAGAAGCTGCCCTCGGGCCTCACGCTGCTCGCGGTGCAGAAGAAGGGATTGCCGCTCTTCCACGTGCGGCTCTCGTTGCCCGCGGGGGCCTGCGAGGACCCCCGTGGCAAGGCCGGGCTGGCACAGTTCACCGTGGATCTGCTCCGCCGCGGCACCCGGCGGCGCCCCGCGCAGGACGTGGACGAGATGATCGAGTCGATGGGCGCGCACCTCTACGCGGACGCCTCCATGGAGGAGGCGGCGCTGGCGCTCACCGTGCCGGCCGAGCTCTCCGATCGGGCGGTCGACGCGCTGTTCGAGGTGGCGCTCGAGCCCGCGTTCGAGGACACCGAGGTCTCGGCGGCGCGCCGCCGGTCGATCGCGGCGCTGCAGAGCGATCTCGACGAGCCGAGCACGGTGGCGGGGCGGGCGGTGGTCACCCTGGGCTATGGCCCGGGCCATCCCTACGCGCATCCCGCGCAGGGCTTCTGCCGCGACGTGGAGACGTTCCGGCGGGAGGACGCGCTCAGCTTCCACGCCACCCGGTACCAGCAGCTGGGCGCGCTGGCGGCGGTGGTCGGACAGGGCTCGCCGGCCGAGCTGCTCGACCAGCTCAAGGCCAAGCTCGCGCAGTGGGAACCCTCGTGGCCGGGGAAGAGCCAGAGGATCCCGCTGCAGTTCGCGGGTCTCCCGCCCGGCGAGGGAATGCGGGCGGTGGTGATCCACAAGCCGGACGCGACCCAGGCGCAGGTCCGCATCGTGGCGCCGGGACTGCCGCGGTCCACGCCGCAGTACGCCGAGGCGGTGGTGACGAACACGGCGCTGGGCGGCGGCTTCACCTCGCTCCTGGTGGACGCGATCCGGGTGGATCGCGGGCTTTCGTACTCGGTCAACACGCGCCTGCACATGAACCGCCGCGCCGGGCTCAGCGTCTTCTCCAGCTTCACCAAGAACGAGACGCTCCGCGAGCTGGTGGACCTGGCCCTGGAGAAGATGCGCGGCTATGCCCGGTCCGGGCCCGGCGAGGATTCGCTGGAGAAGGCGCGGCGCTACCTTGCGGGCTTGTTCCCGCTGGGGCTGGAGAGCCACGAGGCGCTGGCGGAGCAGATCGCCGACGCGCTGCTCGACGGGCTGGGGCTGGAGCACCTGACCACCTACCGGAAGCGCGTGCTCGGGGTCACCCCCGCGCAGGCGCGCACCATGGCCGGCGAGATTTCGCCGGCGCGCGACGGGGCGCTCCTGATCGTGGTCGGCGAGTCGGAGGCCGCGCACAAGGCGCTGAGCGGGCTCTGCCCGCTGGACCTGAAGCAGCTCGAGGAGTTCGCCTGATCTACAGCGGCTGGGTGAATGCCAGGCCGACCACCACGTCGGGCGCGTTCGACATGTACACCCAGCCCAGCACGCTATGAGGATTGCTTCCCGGCGTGAAGTCCTCGCTGAAGAACGTGGTGAATCGGCCATAGCGAAGTCCGAAGCTGATCTGGTTGTGCGCGCGGAAGTCCGCGTAGAGGCCGCTCGAGAGCAGCGCGTCGTCGTCGGGGGCGCCGCTGCGAGACCAGCCGGGCTGCAGCAGCGGAGAGAGGACGCGGTCCTCGATGAGCAGCGTGGCGCTGCCGATCTGGAACTCGATCGAGGCCTCGGCCGTGAAGTGCCACGGCTTGGGCTGCAGCAGCGTGGGCGCGGCGAGCTGCGAGAACCGGCTGACCGCGACCAGCCCGTGAACGGTCATCCAGGTCGTGGCCGGCCAGGTCGCGAGGATGCCCACCCCAGCGTCGACGCCGCCGGAGCCTCCTGCCGCCGAGAGCGAACCGATCGGAAGCTTCAGATCGAACCGCGCGGCCAGGTTCACGGGGCCTTCGTAGAGCGCGACCTGCGTGCGGGCCGTAAGGTCGCCGGGAGCCACCGTGGCCGAATGGACGTTGAAGGCCGTTCCGCCCGTGTCCGTATAGAGCAGCCCGACGTGGTTCCGCGGATACATCGAGCGCTGGTAGTTGAAGGCGCCGATCAGCGAGTGCCAGGACTCGATCGGTGCGTCGCTCCAGCCGCCCCAATGCTCGGTGATCTTCCATTCCAGGGCGGTCCACACCCCGGGAAAGCCGGGCCAGGGCGCCTTCACCTGGAACATCAGCGAGTCGGCCTGCTCGTCGAGCAGCTGCGTCGCCCGGTCGTCGCCGCGCTGCAGCGTCATCTGCTCGTTCCAGGTGTTCGCGACGCTCCAGCGGATCTGGAAGTCCGGCCGCCCGATGGGCCGGGCATCCGCGCCGGTCATGTCGAGAAACAGCTCCCGGAGCGGGCCTTGGGTGCGCAGCCCCATCGGGCCGCCGGCGGCGAGCAGGGCGAGTGCAAGCGCGAGCACGGAAGCGGGACGCTACCCCGGATTCCGGGACCGAAACCAGAAAAGGCGGGAGCGAAGAACCTCGGTGTGCGGTACAAGTCCAGCGGCGTGAGAATCCTGCACGAGGACGAGCACGTCATCGCCATCGACAAGCCCCCGGGGTTGCTGACGGTTCCCGGACGCGGAATGGAAGAGCCCGCGCTCTCCGCGCAGGTGCGCGCCCTCGCTCCGGACGCGCTGCCAGTGCACCGCCTCGACCGCGACACCTCGGGCGTCGTCCTATTCGCGCGCACCCGCGACGCGCATCGCGCTCTCAACGCGGCGTTCGAGAGCCGCCGTGCGGAGAAGACCTACCTGGCGATCGTGCGCGGCGACCTCGCCAAGGAGCAGAAGATCGATCTGCCGCTGGCGGAGGCGCGGAGTGGCCTCGTGCGCGCCGGAAGAAAGGGCGCCCTCCCGGCGCAGACGCGGGTGCTGCCGAAGGAACGATACGGAGCCTTCACCTTCTGCGCGTGCTTTCCGCGCACCGGGCGCAGGCACCAGATCCGCGTGCACCTCGCGGAGATCCGCCATCCGCTGATCGTCGATCCGCGCTACGGAGCCCAGCCGCCCATCCGCGTGGGAGACCTCTGGTCCGGCGCGCCCGACCCGGACACGGTGGTCCTCGACCGGACGCCCCTGCACGCGGCGGCGCTGCGGATCCCGCACCCCAGAGGGCGCGGCTGGCTCTCGATCGAGTCGCCGCTTCCCGACGACATGGCGCGCTGCCTGGACCTGCTTCGCGCGGCCCGCCGGTACGCGTAGCAGCGCATGAAATGCGTGCTACTTCCCGTGCACCAGCGTCTTCACGTCCGCCTTGAACGCGACCTGGATCTTGTCGCCCCGGACCTCCTGCACCAGCCCGATCCCGAACAGCGGGTGCTGGATCACCTCCTCGGAGGCGTACTTCTCCTTCGCCGAATAGCGCCGCGCGCGCGCCAGGTCCTTTCCCGCCAGCAGCGCCTCCCAGCTCGTCACCGAAGGGCGGGCTTCGCGGCGCTCGCGAACCTCGCGCGGCTCCCACGAACCCTTCCGCGGCTCGGGGCCCGCCGCGCCCCGGTAGTTGTGCTCCCCCTGGCAAGTATTGCAGCGGACCCGCGCGGGCCTGCCGGAGACTATCGCGAGGATCGTGTGCCCGAGGTTCATCTTGCAGCGCGTGCACCACGCGTCGATGTCGCCTCCGACCTTCAGTGCATGGGCCATGGAAGAGCGCGACTCTAGATCAAGACGCGGCGCAGGTGGGCACCGATTCGCGTGACGATCTCGTAGTTGATGGTCTGGGCCCAGACCGCGAGCTGATCCGCGGACACCTGCTCGTCCCCGTCGCGGCCGAGCAGGGTCGCCGTGACCGGGCCTTCCCCGCGGGCGGCACGCGTCACGTCGATCACCACGTGGTTCATCATCACGCGCCCGAGCACGGGGCAGCGCTGCCCGTTCACCAGCGCGTGCGCGCGCGACGACAACAGGCGCGGGTAGCCGTCCCAGTACCCCATCGGCAGCACGGCGATGCGCGTGTCGACCGGGCACCGGTAGGTGCAGCCGTATCCGACGTAGCTCCCGGCCGGCAGCCACTTGGTGAGCTGGCTGCGGCAGCGCCAGGACAACACCGGGCGCAGCTCGGGGACGCGGCCGAGCAGGGCCCGCGCCGACAGCCGCGTCTCGCTCGACGGCCAGAGGCCGTACAGCGAGATCCCCACGCGCACCACGTCCTGACGCGCCTGCGGCAGGAGCAGGGCCGCGGCGCTGGCCGCGATGTGCCGCTCCAGCGGCGCCGGCAGGCTTCCCCGGGCCTCGCGGACCCGCTTCGCGCCTTCTTCGAAAGCCGCGAGCTGCTGCGCCGCGTAGCTCTGCTCGGTGACGTCCTCGGTGTTCGCGAAGTGCGAGAGGACGCCTGCCACCTCGATGGCGTCGCGCGCCTGCGCCAGCCACTCGAGCGCCTTCGGCAGCTCCGGGACGGTGAAGCCCTCGCGCCCCAGGCCGGTGTCCACGTGCACGTGCCCGCGCAGCCGCGCTTTCGCCGCCCGCAGCGCCGGGACGAAGCGCGCCTGGCCCGGGTCGGTGAGGGCGACTTCGACCTGGGCCTGCGCCAGCTCGACCGCTTCCTCGCCGTCGATCGCGCCCAGGACCAGCACTTGCCGGCGCGCCGCCTGCGACTTCGCCTCCATGGCGCGGACGGCGAGCGCGTCGCGGGCCTCGATCACGTACAAGGCGTCGCAGGCGGCGTGCGCGTGGGGCAGCGCCTCGGCGAGTCCGTGGCCGTAGGCGTTTCCCTTGAGCACGCCTCCCAGGCGCACGGCCGGGCCCAGCACCTCGCGGAAGACCGCCGCGTTGTGCGCCAGCGCCCTGGCGTCGATCTCGAGCCAGGAAGCTTCCGCCGGAAAACGCATCCCCATCGACGGCCGAGTGTAGTAGTGGTCGCCCGGGATGGCGAAAGAAGTGCTGATCGTCGGCGCGGGCTTCGGCGGGCTCGAGGCCGCCCGTGAGCTGGCGAAGCACCCCTCGGTGAGCGTCACGGTCGTCGATCAGCGCAACCACCACCTCTTCCAGCCGCTGCTCTACCAGGTGGCCACGGCCGGGCTGAACCCGGCGGACATCGCTTCGCCGGTCCGCGCCCAGTTCACGCACGCCCGCAACGTCGACGTGCACCTCGGGCGCGTCACCCGCGTGGATCTGGCCGACAAGCGCATCTTCCTCGGGGAAGGGATGAGCTTCTCCTGGGACTACCTGATCGTGGCCTGCGGCGCGACGCACAGCTACTTCGGCCATCCGGAGTGGGAGCCGTTCGCGCCCGGCCTGAAGACGCTGGAGCAGGCCATCGAGATCCGCCGGCGCATCCTCTTCGCCTTCGAGTCGGCGGAGAACGAGGCGCACCCCGACGCCCGCCGGCCGCACCTCACGTTCGTGATCGTGGGCGGCGGGCCCACCGGCGTCGAGCTGGCGGGAGCGATCGCGGAGATCAGCCGGACCGTGCTGGTGCGCGACTTCCGGCACATCGACCCGACCACCGCGCACGTGATCCTCCTGGAGGCCGGCCCGCGGATCCTGCCGGCCTTCGCGGAGCCGCTCTCGCGCCACGCAGAGGCCGACCTTCGCGCGCTGGGCGTCGAGGTCCGCACCTCGTCGGCGGTGACGGACATCGACGCCGGCGGAGTCGAGGTCGGCGGCAAGGATCGGATCGCGGCGAAGAGCGTGTTCTGGGCGGCGGGCGTGCAGGCCTCCGGGCTGTCCCACTCGTTGGGCGTCGAGCTCGACCGAGCCGGCCGGGTGAAGGTGAACGGCGATCTCTCGATCCCCGGCTACAGGGACGCGTTCGTGATCGGAGACATGGCCCACCTCGAAGAGCCCGGCCGCGGGCTGGTGCCGGGCCTCGCGCCCGCCGCCATCCAGGAAGGGCGGCTCGCCGCGCAGAACGTGATCGCGTCGGTCCAGGGCCGCCCGCGCCGGCCGTTCCGCTACCGCGACAAGGGGATGATGGCCACCATCGGCAAGCACAAGGCCATCGCGCAGGCGGGCCGGCTGAGGCTCACCGGCTTCCTGGCCTGGGTCGCCTGGCTGTTCATCCACATCCTCTACCTGATCGGCTTCAAGAACCGGATCTGGGTGTTCGCGCAGTGGGTGTGGAGCTACCTGTTCTCCAAGCGCGGAGCGCGGCTGATCACGCACCGCGACTGGCAGCTCCCGCCTTGAGCCTCAGCGCGCCGCCTCGGGCGCCGCGGGGTCGCCGAAGCGCGATCTGATCGCGGCGATCACCGCCTCGCGGTCCTCTCCGCTGAACGGGCTGTGCGAAAGCGCCACGCGGAGCTGGTCGTCGGTGTGCACCGCGAGCTGCAGCCAGTCTGGGCGCCGGGGCAGCTTGCGCAGAAGCTCCTCGCCACGGGCCCGGGCAGCCGGAGGGTGCCCGAACAGCAGGGCCGCGAAAGCCGCGTCCCAGATCGCGTCCTCGTCGATCGCGCCGCCGAAGGACGGCATGGCCGTGCCCGGCACTCCGAAGTTGACGGCCGCGAAGATCCGCTGCGGGCTCAGCCGCGCGATCTCCTGCGCCGAAGAGAAGGCGAGAGGACGCGTGGGCAGCTCGAGATGTTCCGTGCGCGGCGTCCCGTCCGCCCCGTGACAGGCGGCGCAAGCCTGCCGGTACACGGCCCGCCCCCGGCGCAGATCCGGCGCGCGCCGCGGAAGCATCGCGAGCTGGAAGCGCTGCGCGATCCGCTCCGCCAACCCGTGCGCTGCCGGCACCACCTCGCGCGGCAGCGCGCGGACGGCGATCCGCGCGCCGAGCCGCTCCGACTCGGCCGCCAGATCGGTAGCGCCCGAAGCGCTCAGGTCGCGAGCCGCGTCGGCGGCGAAGACGCGCTGCTCGTCGAATTCCTGTGGCGAGAGCACCTCGCCCGAAGGTCCGACCGCCATCGCGTAATCGCCCGCCACGTAGGAGAGGAGCGAGTACGCCCGGGCTGCTTCCAAGGGAGCCGCGGCGAGCAACAGGACGAGCCACATGTGCCGCCACGCTGTCCATCCCCAGTGAATCCGGCAATCCGCTGAGGGGGGGTGTCGAAAGGTCGACAAGTCGCGCACACGGGCATCTCGGGATACAAAGCCGCCGATGGCGGAGCAGATCACCGCGGGTCCGAAACCGCGTCCGCAATGGCTGAAGCTCCTGGAGCGCCCCCTCGAGGTGCTGGGAGAGCTGGCGACGTTCGCCGGCCAGTCGGTGGCCGCCGTCTTCCGCCGGCCCTACCGGGTCGGGCTCCTGATGACCCAGCTCGAGTTCATGGCGTACGGCTCGATGTTCGTGGTCGCGCTGACGGGCCTGTTCACGGGCATGGTGCTGGCGCTGCAGACGGTCTACGCTTTCAGCCTCTTCAACGCGCAGTCGCTGGCGGGCGCGACCGTGGAGATCTCGCTGGCGCGCGAGCTGGCGCCCATCTTCACCTGCATCGTGATGGTGGCCCGGGTCGGCTCGGCCGCCGCCACCGAGCTCGGCACCATGCGAGTGACCGAGCAGATCGACGCGCTGGAGACGATGGCGGTCGATCCGCTCAATTACCTGGTCGTGCCGCGCATCCTGGCGGCGGCGGTCGCGGCCCCGCTCTTGACCATGCTCTTCAACGCCATCGCCCTGTTCGGCGCCTACGGCATCGCGGTCTGGATCAAGGATCTCTCCCCCGGGACGTTCCTCAATCGCATCGAGCAGCTGGTGGAGGTCAGCGACATCACCAACGGCCTGGGCAAGGCCGCGGTGATCGGGTTCGTGATCACCGTGATCGCTTGCTACCGGGGCTACCGGGCCGAGGGCGGAGCGCGCGGCGTGGGCATCGCCACCACCCAGGCGGTGGTCGGCGGGTTGGTCGCCATCTTCGCCATCGACTACATCTACACGGCCATCTCGCTCAGCGGTCCGCCGCAGCCCAAGGGAGGTCTGGGCGGATGAGCCCTTCCCCGGCTCCGCCGGCGATGATCGATGTCCAGGACCTCTACAAAAGCTTCGCCGGGTTTCCCGTCCTCAAGGGCGTCAATCTCCAGATTCCGGAGGGCACCACCGAGGTCATCCTCGGGGCGTCCGGCAGCGGGAAAACGGTCCTGATGAAGCACATCATGGGCTTGTTCAAGCCGGATCAGGGCCGGGTCATCGTCGACGGGCAGGACATCTCCATCATGACCCGGCAGGAGCTGGCCGTCTTTCGCGAGCGGATGGGGATGGTCTTCCAGAGCTCTGCCCTGTTCGATTCGATGACGGTCGGGGACAACGTCGCGTTCCCGCTGCGGGAGCACAACCCCGGCCTCTCAGAGCCGGAAATCATGGAAAAGGTTAAGGAAAAGCTAGCGGTGGTCGATCTGCACGGGGTCGAACAGAAATATCCGGCGGAGTTGTCTGGGGGTATGCGGAAGCGCGTTGGCCTGGCGAGGGCCATCGTCCGGGAGCCCAAGATCGTGCTCTATGACGAGCCGACCACTGGGCTGGATCCGCTGACGACGGAGAGCGTTGACGAAATGATCATCCACGCGCGCGAGCGGCTTTCCGTAACCAGCGTGGTCATTTCCCATGACATCGGGTCTGCATTCAACATCGCCGACCGCATCGCCGTGATCAACGAAGGGCGCATCGTCGAGGAGGGAACACCCGCGGAAGTCCGCAGGACCAAAGAGCCTTTTACCCGGCATTTTCTCGCGACCTGGTTTGGAAGGACTTAGGATCGGAGCGCCGTGCCGTCTTTTTGGACTCCGCTGCGCGTCGGACTCGTGGTCGCCCTGGCGGTGGCCGCGTTCGGCTTCGGCCTCTACCTGCTGGGCGGCAGCCAGTTCGGGTCCAACCGCACCTACATGGTCTACGCGGTCTTCGACGACGCCACGGGGCTCGGGGTCCGCTCCCGCGTGCAGGTCGCCGGCATTCCCATCGGACAGGTGGACCGCGTCGAGCTGGATCAGCAACTCTCGAAGGCCAAGGTGTGGTTGCGCATCCGCAAGCAGTTCGTCCTCCACCGCGACGCCACCATCACCAAGCGCAGCGAGTCGATCCTCGGCGACTTCCTGCTCGACGTGACGCCGGGCTCTTCGGGCCAGCCGGTGCTCGGCGACGGTGACGAGATCCGCATCGTCATCCGCCAGCCCTCGATCAACGACGTCTTCCAGTCGCTGAACAAGATCGCCGGCGACATCGGGGACATCACCGGGAACCTGCGCAAGGTGCTGGGCGGCGCGGAGGGCGAGGACAACATGCGCACGCTGGTCTCGCGCCTCTTGCGGGTCAGCGAGGGCATCGAACGCATCGTCAACCAGAGCGGCGCGAAGCTCGACGCGACGCTCGCCAACTTCCAGCGCTTCTCCGGCGACCTGGCGCACCTCTCGGCGACGGAGAGCGGCGACATCGTCGCCATCCTGCAGAACACCCGCGATGCGACGGGGGAAGCGCGCGACATCCTGCGGACCATCGGCCAGGTGGTGGGCTCGCAGCAGCAGGGCGACTTCAAGGAGAGCGTGAAGAGCCTGAAGACGAATCTCTCCAAGCTCGACGCCTCGCTCACCAACGTCCAGGAGATCACCGACAAGATCAACAAGGGGCAGGGGACCATCGGCCACCTGGTCAACGACGACAAGCTGGCCAAGAACCTGGACAAGGCCTCCACGCAGCTCACCAACCTGCTCGGCACGCCCGACCAGCTCAGGATCGAGGTGAACGAGCGCAGCGAGGTGATGATCGGTGCGCCGGGCGGCGGACGGGTCGACCCCAACGTACCCAACGTGCTGGGAATCGTGAGGGACACCGCTTACAATCCCTGGACCAAGAATTATTTCGGGATCCGGATCATCCCCCGGCCGGACAAGTGGTACGGGCTGGAGATCGTCGACGATCCGCGCGGCTACACCAAGCAGGTCCGGTCGGTGAACATTACTGACTGCAGTCCGCAGACCTGCTTCCCCAACTATCCAAGGGGAGTCGAGACGATCAGCACCGAGCGCGTGCTCAAGTTCAGCGCATACCTGGCAAAGCGGTACGG
Source organism: Myxococcales bacterium (assembly GCA_035635635.1). Lineage (GTDB taxonomy): Bacteria > Myxococcota > Myxococcia > Myxococcales > 40CM-4-68-19 > 40CM-4-68-19. The sequence goes on from DASQAS010000240.1 coordinate 30,074, forward strand.
CCCCATCTCCGGCCGGTTCGGCATCCTGGAGAACACGGGCGGCTTCGGGCTCAAGCTGCACCTGGCGAACGACTCGCTCAACTTCGCGGCGGACCTGTGGGAGTTCGCCAACCCGCTCAAGAACAAGCCGCGCCTCAAGCTCTACGCCGATTACCGCTTCCTCGGCCACCTGCTCTTGACGGCCGGCATCGACGACGTGCTCAACCCGCCGCTGGTGGATCCCGAGCACACCAGCCGCATCATCAACGGCCGCGATTACTTCATCGGGGCGGGCGTGTTCTTCACCGACGACGACATCAAGATGCTGATCGCGGCGATCCCGATCCGCTTCTGACACGCGTTGAACTTCGGGCGCGCACGTGCTAGGTGGCGCGCCCACCATGGCCATCGAGCGAACCCTTTCCATCCTCAAGCCCGACGCGCTGCAGAGCGGCGTGATCGGGAAGATCCTGACCAGGTTCGAAGAGGCCGGCCTCAAGCCGGTCGCGATCAAGATGCTCCACCTCACGCAGCAGGAGGCGGAGGGCTTCTACGCGGTGCACCGGGAGCGGCCGTTCTTCAAGAGCCTGGTGCAGTACATGACCTCCGGGCCGGTGATCGTGCAGGTCCTGGAAGGGGAGAACGCGGTCGCGCGCAACCGCGAGGTGATGGGCGCGACCAATCCGGCCAACGCGGCCGAGGGAACCATCCGGAAGCTGTTCGCGAAGAGCATCGAGGCGAACAGCGTGCACGGGTCGGACTCCCCGGAAAACGCGAAGGTTGAAATCGCCTACTTCTTCCCACAGACGGAGTTGGTGAAGTACGAGTGGAGGCGGTAAGCCGCCTTCCGGACCTCGAGGTTCTGCCGGTACAGTCTTTTTCGATGCGGATCGCGATCGCCCCCCTGCTTCTGGCCACGGCGTTCGCGAGCTCCGCTTCCACCCGGCGCCGCGTGGTGCGCTGGACGCATGCCGAGGCAAGCAAGCGGATCTACTCGGGTCGTTGCCCGATCGAGCTGGTCTTCACCGGCACCATCGGCGCCGCCCGGCGCGGCTGGTTCACCTACGCCTGGAAGCGCAGCGACGGCGCGGTGGGACCGGTCCAGACCCTTCGGGCGTCGAAGGCGGGTGAAACCTTGCGGGTGAGCGAGGTGTGGGAGCTGGACGGCACCACGGAGGGCTGGGCGCAGCTCTGGATCCCTTCGGAGCAGCGCGGATCCCGGGTGGCGCGGTTCCGGGTGCAGTGCAAGTAGCCGGGCAAGCAGCAGATTCGCGCGGATCCAGGCGGCCGGCTAGAATCCCCCGGCTTTGGTCCCGTCCTGGCAATGGATCGCGTTCGTGGCAGGAATCCTGGCTGCGGCCTTCTTCTCCAGCGCGGAAACGGCACTCACCTCGCTGGGTGAGGCCCGGGTCCGGTCGCTGGTGGAGACGGGCGGCCGCCGGGCCGCGCTGCTTCGCCTGTGGCTGAACCACCCCGATCGGATCCTGTCCGCGCTGCTCGTGGGCAACACGCTGGTCAACGTCGGGCTGGGCTCGCTGACCGCGCTGATGGCGGACGAGGCGGGATACGGCCACGGGGTGGCCGTGCTGACCGGCGTCACCACGGTCATCCTGCTCCTCTTCGGCGAGATCACCCCCAAGACCTTCGCCAAGCGGCACGCGAGCGGGTACGCGGTCGCGATCATGCCGCTGGTGGTGCCGGTCTACTGGATCCTCTCTCCGTTGGCGTGGCTGTTCGTGCAGGTCCCGCGGGGGATCGGCCGGTACATCGGCAGCGACCCGAAGGGCGAGTCGGTGACCTCGCAGGAGCTCGAGTACCTGATCGAGCTGGGCGCGAGGCAGGGGTCGATCGACAAGGTGCGCGAGCGCCTCCTCTCCAGCGTGCTCGCCTTCACCGAGGTGCTGGTGAAGGAGATCATGATCCCGCGCACGCAGGTGATCGCGCTGGAGGAGACCGCCACCTACGAGGAGGCGCTCAAGCTCGTCACTGAGTCGGAGCTGTCGCGCATCCCCGTCTACCGCAACAACCTCGACGAGGTGGTCGGGGTGCTGCACGCCAAGACGCTGCTCGCGGATGTGAAGAAGGGGATCGAGCCGTCCCAGTTCCAGCTCACCAGTTACCTGCGCAAGCCGTTCTTCGTCCCCGAGGTGATGAAGGTCTCGCGGCTCTTGACCGAGATCCAGCGGCGCAAGACGCACCTGGCGATCGTGGTCGACGAGTTCGGCGGGACCAGCGGCATCGTCACGCTCGAGGACGTGGTGGAGGAGATCGTCGGCGAGATCCACGACGAGAGCGACGTGGAGGAGAAGCGGATCAAGATCCTCGCCGAGGGGCTGATCCTCGCCGACGCCCAGGTCTCGATCCGCGAGTTGGAGGAGCACCTGGGCATCGACTTCCCCGAGGAGGGCGATTACGAGAGCCTGGGAGGCTTCCTCACCGCCACCGCGGGCCGGGTCCCCCCGGCGGGGTCGCTGGTGGTCTGGGGCGGGCTCACCTTCACCGTCAAGGCGGCGGACGATCGGCGGGTGCAGAAGGTGGAGATCGCCCGCAAGCCAATCGCCGGCGCCGCCGTGACGGGGCCCTCGCATTCGGCACCGGCCGAAAAGGTCCCGGTGGCCTTGCAGGGCGTGGTCCCGCCAGACAAAGTCCACTGAACGATGCTTCCGATGGTCCAAGGCGAGGATGCGCGGCCCGACCTGCGCTCCTTGAGTGCCTCCGAGCTTTCCGAGCTGGTTGCCCGCCTCGGCGAGAAACCATACCGGGCTCGCCAGCTCTATTCCTGGCTGCACCGGAGAGGCGCGGCGTCCCTGGGCGAGATGACCGACCTGCCGCGCCCATTCCGGGAGCGGCTCGCGGCCGAGACGCGCCTGGCCACGCTGGCCATCGACGCCGTCCAGCAGTCGAGCGACGGAACGCGGAAGTATCGCCTGCGCACGCAGGACGGGAAGCTGATCGAGAGCGTGTACATGCCCGACGAGGCGGGGCCGCAGAGCTTCGATCCCGAGGCCGACGAGGAGGAGCCTGCCGCGCGCGTCCGCCGGACCCTCTGCGTCTCGACCCAGGTCGGTTGCGCCATGGGGTGCGGCTTCTGCATGACCGCCACCATGGGGCTGGTCCGCAACCTGAGCGCGGGCGAGATCGCCGACCAGGTCTACCGCGTCAACGCGGATTTGCGCGCCCTGGGTCTTCCCGGAGAGCGGCCGCTCACCAACCTCGTCTACATGGGGATGGGGGAGCCGCTGCACAACTACCACAACGTCCTGCGCTCGCTGGAGCTTCTGCTCAGCGAGGAAGGGGCGAACTTCAGCCAGCGCCACATCACCGTCTCCACCAGCGGGTTGGTGCCGAACATCGGCCGCTTCGCGGAGGACACGCAGGTGAAGCTCGCGGTGTCGCTCAACGCCACCACCGACGAGCAGCGCGCGAAGCTGATGCCGGTCGACAAGAAGTGGAACATCGCGGCGCTGATCGACGCCGTCCGCAGGTTTCCCAGCAGGCAGGGGCGCCGGGTCACGTTCGAGTACGTGCTCCTGCGCGACGTGAACGACTCGGACGCGGACGCCGGGCGGCTCGCAGCCTTGCTCAAGGGGCTGCCGGTGAAGGTCAACCTGATCCCCTACAACGAGAACCCCGGGCTCGGCTTCGGGGATCCGGGGGCAGAGCGGCTGGCGGCGTTCCGCCGGATTCTCTCGGCCCGCGGAATCACCGCGATGGTGCGGAAGAACCGCGGCCGCGACATCGCCGCGGCCTGCGGGCAGCTCGCGGTCGAGGGGCAGCGAAAAGCAAAAGTCCGGGCCGAGAGGAATTGACCTGCGCCGCCGGCCGTGCGACACCGCGCGACCGTGCTGGGAATCATCGGCGGATCGGGCATCTACGACCTGCCCGGCCTGAGCGCGGTGCGCCGGGAGGAGGTCTCGACGCCTTTCGGCGCTCCCAGCGACAGCTTGATCTCCGGGAAGCTCGGCGACGAGGAGGTGGTGTTCCTCGCCCGCCACGGTGCCGGCCACCGGCTGCTGCCGTCGGAGATCCCCTACCGGGCGAACGTCTATGCGATGCGGGCGGTCGGGGTGAAGCGAATCGTGAGCATCTCGGCGGTCGGGTCGATGGTGGAGGAGATTGCCCCGGGTCACCTGGTGCTGCCTCTGCAGTACATCGACCGCACCGTCGCGCGCCGGAACACCTTTTTCGGCGACGGCATCGTGGCGCACGTGTCCTTCGCCGACCCGGTCTGTCCCCAGTTGCACGAGCACCTGGGGCGCGCCTGCCTGGCGGCGGGCGCCACCGTCCATCCGCTCGGGACCTACGTATGCATCGAGGGCCCGCAGTTCTCCACCCGAGCGGAGAGCGAGCTGTACCGGAGCTGGAGCGTGCAGGTGATCGGCATGACCGCGCTGCCCGAGGCCAAGCTGGCGCGCGAGGCGGAGCTCTGCTACGCGACGCTGGCCCTGGCCACCGACTACGATGCCTGGCACCCGGGACACGAGGCGGTCACGGTCGCGCAGGTGGTCGAGACGATGCGCAAGAACGTCGCCATCGCGAAAGAGGTCATGCGCAACGCCGTCCTCGACTATCGCCGGATCCGCGAGCGCACCTGCAGCTGCGCCCGCGCGCTGGACTGCGCGGTGATGACCGCGCCCCGGGAGATTTCCGGGGCCGCGCGCGAGCGGCTTTCCCTGCTCTTGGGAGACAGGTTCAAGGCATGAGCCTTCTGGTGGTGGGAAGCGTCGCGCTCGACTCGGTCGAGACGCCGTTCGGCAAGCGCGACGACGTGCTGGGCGGCAGCGCGACGTATTTCGCCGCGGCGGCCAGCCTGCTCACGAAAGTCTCGGTGGTGGGGGTGGTGGGCGAGGACTTTCCCCTGGCCGAGCTGGAGTTCCTCCGGCGGCGCGGGGTCGAGCTGGACGGGCTGGAGAAGGTGCGGGGCAGGACCTTCCGCTGGCGCGGCCGGTACGGATTCGACCTGAATGCGGCCGAGACGCTGGATACGCAGCTCAACGTCTTCGAACACTTCTCGCCCAAGCTCGGGCCGGTGGCGCGCAAAGCGGAGCGCATCTTCCTCGGGAACATCGACCCCGAGCTGCAGATGCGCGTCCTCGACCAGGCCGAGCGGCCGAGGCTGGTCTGCGCGGACACGATGAACTACTGGATTTCGTCGCGCCGGCCGCAGCTCCTGGAGCTGTTGCCGCGGGTGGACGTGTTGATGGTGAACGACGGGGAAGTCAGGCAGCTCGCGGGGGAGAGCAACGTGGTGAAGGCGGCTCACGCCGCGCAGCGGTTGGGGGTGAAGGCGGTGGTGGTGAAGCGCGGGGAGTATGGGGCGCTGCTGGTGACCGGCGAGCACAGCTTCTTCGCGCCCGCGTTTCCGCTGGCGGATGTCCGCGATCCCACGGGGGCGGGGGACACGTTCGCCGGCGGCTTCCTCGGGCTGCTCGATCGGATGGACGCCGGGAACATGGCCGCTCTGCGCCAGGCGACGGTGATGGGCTGCACGATCGCGTCGTTCACCGTGGAGCAATTCAGCCTGGATCGGCTGAGGGAGCTTGACCTGGCGCAGGTGCGGGCGAGGTTCAACGCGTTCCGACAGCTGGTGCACTTCGATGAGCTGCCGGAACACGTCGGGTGATTCAACCTCCAGATTACTGGGCCGCGGATGAGTCTCCGCTCGCCGCAACACCGGGTCTGGCTGGCCGCACGCTGTCCGGGTTTCCGGACTCCAGCGACTGCCACTCCGCGTTCAGGTTGTCGTTGCCGCGCGTTGTGCGGTTCCTGTAATCGAGACTGTCCGGATTCGCCGTCTCGGCGGCGTTGATCTGGTCGTTGGTTCCCGGCCGGACTTCGCGGTTCCCGAAATCAACGCTCCACGGAACGCCCTGCTCGCCTTCCTGGATCGAGAGATTCGAATCGGTCGGCGCCTCCGGATCCGCGAATGCGGCGGCAGAGAGCGAGAGCGCGAGGGCAGCGACGACGGACATGATGTGCTTCGAGGTCATTGTGATCTCCTTCTGGTTGCGCTGCCTCGATAGCAATCAGCGCGCCAACGCGAGCTCTGCGAGCGGCGCCTCGGAGGAGAGCCGTGCTTTTGTGCAATGTCTAGACAAGGCTGGTGCCGAATTGACCAGCCGGTGAGCATCCGCTCGCGCGAAGTCTGCCCTTTTCGAGCGGCTCGAAGTTGCCGCCCGGACAGCTGAAAATCCTGGGCGGGGGGAGCCTTGAGTTCAGCCGCCCTGCGGTGTACTCAGGGCACCGTCGATGCGCACCGCCATCCTGACGGACATCCATGCCAATCTGGAGGCCCTGACGGCGTGCATCGAGGCGGCGGAAGGGCAGCGGGTCGATCGATTCGTTTGTCTCGGAGATACCGTCGGTTACGGTGCGGACCCCAACGCTGCCTGCGACCTGGTCCGGTCCCGCTGCGACTTCGCCGTGCTGGGCAATCACGATGCCGCGGTCGCCGGCCGGATGGACTACAGCTACTACTACGCGGCCGCGCGCGAGGTGCTGGACTGGACCGCGCTGCATCTCTCCCCCGAGAACATGGAATGGCTGCGGGGGCTGCCCTACCAGCGCAGCGAGGGCGACGTGACCTACGGGCACGCCTCACCGCGCGACCCGCAGGCGTTCGAGTACGTCTTCGCGCTCGAGCAGGCGGAGGACCTGGTGGTCCGCGCCGACAAGCTGGCCCAGCTCACCTTCATCGGTCACTCGCATCTGCAGCGCGCCTTCCTGCTCGGCACGCCGGTCAAGGACGTCTGGACGGAGCGCCTGCGGATCGACGCCGCGCGCCGCTACCTGGTCTCGATCGGAAGCTGCGGGCAGCCGCGCGATTACGATCCGCGGTCCTGCTTCGGGATCTGGGACGACCAGGCGAAGGTCGTCGAGTTCCACCGCGTCCAGTACAACGCCGAGCGCACGGCAAGGAAGATCCTCGAGGCAGGGCTCTCGCCGCACTTCGCGCGGCGGCTCCTGCATGGGGTCTGAGATGGACTTCCCCCGGCACCTGCTGGAGCTGGAGGCGCTGACGCGGGGACAGATCGAGGCGTTGCTCTCGCTGGCCGCCCGGTTCAAGCGCGAGCGGGCGAAGGCGCGCGCGGGCGAATCGCCGGCCGACCGCCGCGGGCTCTTGCGCGGGCGCAACGTGATCACGCTGTTCTTCGAGAACAGCACGCGGACGCGCAGCTCGTTCGAGGTGGCCGCGAAGGCCCTCGGCGCCGACGTGCTCACCTTCCAGAAGGACGCCTCCAGCGTGGCCAAGGGAGAGTCGCTGGAGGACACGGTGCGGAACCTCGACGCCATCGGGGCGGACGCGCTGGTGGTCCGGCATCCCGCGGCGGGCGCTCCGCGGCTGGTGGCGCGCTCGGTGCGCGCGAGCGTGATCAACGCCGGCGACGGCTTCCACGAGCACCCGACCCAGGGGCTCCTCGACGCGCTCAGCCTCCGGGAGCGCTGGGGAACGCTGGAGGGCAAGACGGTGGCCATCGTCGGGGACATCGCGCACAGCCGCGTGGCCCGCTCGAACATCCATTGCTTGAGCAAGCTGGGCGCGACGGTCCGGGTGGGAGGGCCCTCCACGCTGATTCCGGCGGGCATCGAGGAGCTCGGGTGCAAGGTCGTCCCCTCGCTGCGCGACGCGCTCACCGGGGCGGACGCGGTGATGGCCCTGCGCATCCAGAACGAGCGCATCGCGGACGCCCGCCTGCCCGGCGCCCGCGACTACGCGCGCACCTGGGGGCTCAACGCGCGCACGCTGGAGATGCTGCCCAAGGAAGCCTTGGTGCTGCATCCGGGGCCGGTCAACCGCGGGGTGGAGATGTCCAGCGACGTGCTCGACTCGCCGCGCAGCCTGGTGATGGACCAGGTCGACTCCGGCGTGGCGGTGCGGATGGCGGCGCTGGCGCTCTGCCTGCGCGCGGAGGTGCCGGCATGATCCTCCTCGATTCGGGCAGGGTGATCGACCCGGCGAACGGGATCGACGGCACGCGCACCGTGTTGATCGACGGCGACCACGTCCGCGAGGTCCGCGACCAGCCGGCCACGCCAGCGGAGAAGCTCGTCCACCAGGTGATCGACTGCCGGGGGCGCTGGGTGCTGCCGGGGCTGGTCGATCTGCACGTTCACTTGAGAGAGCCGGGCGAGGAGGGCAAGGAGACCATCGCCACCGGCGGGCGCGCGGCGGTGGCCGGCGGAGTGACGACGGTGGTGGCGATGCCGAACACCAAGCCGGTCTGCGACAGCGCGGCGGTGGCGCGCTTCGTAGCGGCGCGCGGCCGCGAGGCTGGATTCGCGCGCGTGATTCCGGCCGGCGCGATCACCCGCGGCTCGCTGGGCGAGCAGCTTGCCGACATGGCGGAGCTCAAGGAGGCTGGGTGCGTCTGCGTGACCGACGACGGCAGGCCGGTGATGTCGGCGGGCGTGATGCGGCGCGCGCTCGAGTACGCCCGGGACCTGGAGCTCCCCGTGATGGTCCACGCCGAGGACCTGACCCTGAGCGCCGGCGGCGCGATGAACGAGGGCCCGGTGGCGACGCGCCTCGGTCTCGCCGGAGTTCCCGCCGCGGCGGAAGTCACGATGGTGCAGCGGGACATCCTGCTCGCCGAGATGACCGGGGCGCGGCTGCACATCGCTCACCTCAGCGCGGCCGGAAGCGTCCGGGCGGTGCGCGAGGCGAAGGCGCGCGGCGTGCGGGTCACCGCCGAGGCGACGCCGCATCATTTCGCGCTGACCGACGCCGCGGTGGCCGGCGTGGCGCCCGGCCTTCCGGTTCCCCAGCCTGCGGGAGAGCCCTACGATACGCACGCGAAGATGAGCCCGCCGCTGCGCGCGGAGGTCGATCGCCAGGCGGTGATCTCCGGCCTGCACGACGGAGCCATCGATGCCATCGCCACCGACCACGCTCCCCACGGCGCCCTCGACAAGCAGGTCGAATTCGCCCATGCGCTCAACGGAGTGATCGGCCTCGAGACCTCGCTGGCCCTGACGCTCGCGCTCGTGCGTGCGGGCGGTCTCCCGCTCGCCCGGGCCGTGGAGCGCCTGACGGTGGGACCGGCGCGCTGCTTCAAGATGCCGTACGGGACCTTGGGCGCAGGCGCGCCCGCGGACGTGATCGTCCTTGACGCCGAGCGCGAATGGAAGGTGGATCCGCAGCGGTTCTACTCGCGCTCGCGGAACAGCCCCTTCGCGGGCTGGACGTTAAAAGGGAAGGTCGTGAAGACGTTCGTGGGGGGCAAGCTGGTTCACGAGGAGGGGAAGTGACGGCTTTGAAGAAGGCGACGCTGGCGCTGGCGGGCGGCGAGGTGTTCGAAGGCACCGCGGTCGGTGCGGAGGGCGAGACCATCGGCGAGGTGGTCTTCAACACCAGCCACACCGGATACCAGGAGATCCTCACCGATCCCTCCTATGTCGGGCAGCTCGTCACGTTCACCGTGAGCGAGGTGGGGAACTACGGAATCCACTTCGGCGACGAGCAGGCGGAGACGGCGCAGGCCGCGGGCTTCATCGCCCGGCGCGTCTGCCGCGAGCCCTCGAACTGGCGCTCGCAGCAGTCGCTGCCGCAGTTCCTCGAGCGCAACGGCGTGGTCGGCATCGAGGGCGTGGACACGCGCAAGCTGGTGCGCATCCTGCGCATGACCGGCGCGCAGCAGGGGATCATCGATACGACGGGCGCATCGCCCAAGGCGCTGGTGGAGAGGGCCCGCAGGGCGCCCGGCATGGAGGGACAGGACCTCGCGACCAGGGTGTCCACCAAGGCGCCCTACCGCTGGGAGCAGGGCGTCCCGGGGCGGGAGCCGCATCCGCGCAAGCGCGAGGTGGTGGTGGTGGACTACGGGGTGAAGCGGGGCATCCTCCGCCAGCTGGTGGACGTTGGCTGCGGCGTGACGGTGGTGCCGTCGCGGACGCCCGCCTCCGAGATCCTCGCGCGCAAGCCGGCCGGGGTCGTGCTCTCGAATGGCCCCGGGGATCCGGCCGCGGTGGTGGGGGCCGACGTCCAGGCGCGCGAGCTGCTCGGCAAGGTGCCGGTGATGGGGATCTGCCTGGGCAACCAGATCCTCGCGCTGGCGATGGGCGGCAAGACGTACAAGCTCAAGTTCGGACACCGCGGCGCCAATCACCCGGTCCGCGACGTGATCGGGGACAAGATCGACCTCACCTCGCAGAACCACGGGTTCGCGGTGGACCACAAGTCGCTGGAGGGGAAGGTGCGGGTCACCCACGTCAACCTGTACGACGGCACGGTGGAAGGGATCGCCGCCCCCGACCTGCGGATGTTCGCCGTGCAGTACCACCCGGAGGACAATCCGGGTCCGCACGACAGCCGGTATCTCTTCCGGCGGTTCGTGCAGATGATCGAAGGCGGAGCATGATCCAGCCCCAGGTCGACATGCTGCTCCAGTACTTTGGCAAGGAAGTCGACGAGCTGGTGCGTGCCAAGGAGGAGTACTTCGCCGGCACCGGCGGCGAGGTGCACGCCGACGACCGCTGCTACGAGCAGCGGATGCAGGCGTTCTTCAACTGGTTTCTCCTCGACCGCCGCCAGGCGGACGGCGCCACGCCCATCGAGCGCTTCCTGCGGGAGAAGGGCGGGGCGCTGTCGGCGAAAGACAAGGACGTGCTGATCGGGTTCACCAATTCCCGGCTGGGCCTCTACGAGTACCGCGGGACCCGGGGCTTCTTCTCCCGGCCCGCCCAGGGACAGGTCCGGGTGCGCGACACGATCACGGGGGACAGCTTCAACGTCACCGAGCGGCGGCAGATGCATGGCCTGGACATCGGCGACCTCTTCGAATCGAGGCTGATCCCGATCGGCCGCAGCTGGCACTTCTCCACCAGCTTCACCTACCACCCGCCCGAGGTCTACCCGGCCATCCGCAGCGAGATCAAACGGCGCAAGAAGAAGGGCGCGGTCGACGTGCGCGCGCTGGTCTGGGAGCTGGAGCGGATGGCGCTGCAGCATGAGCGATTCCGGAACGTGAGCATCACTGCCATCTACAACTTCCAGACGCCGTTCCTTTCCAAGCGCACGCGGACTCCCGAGGTGCAGCAGGGTGGATGAATCCCTGCTCCCGCCCCCGCGGGAGCAAAGGCCTCGTCCTTGGCGCGCCATCGCCGCCGCGTTCGTGCCCGTCGCGGGCCTGGCCGCCGGCACGGGGTTGTCGCGCGCCTTCGATCCTCCGCAGGCGGACTATCTGGTCCGATGGCTGCTCTGGTCGTCGGCTGCGGGGTTGGTGTTCGGGGCGGCGTGGGGCCTGCCCTTGCGGCGGCTGCTGCTGTGGACCCTGTACGGGGCGCTCTCTCCGGCGGCCTTGGCCGGGCTGGTCTTCGCGGGGATGCGGGCGTCGCTGCCGGTACGGGAGTGGCTGGCGGACCGGGCGGAGGCGAGCTGCCGCGGCTCGGGTCGAAGGGTCTGCACGATCAATGAGTTCGATTGGGCGTGCAACGGGAACGACCAGGCGAAACTGGGGGAGCCGGTCCAGTCCTGGTGTGCGGGAGACTCGTGCACGAAGAGGTGGACCTATCGCGGTCCGTACCGGCCGGAGACGTTCTCGCGCAAGACGACCCTGGTGTGCTCGGTGACGACGGACGGGAGCGGGAAGGGCGGTGCGCGAGGCAGGATCACGGCCGTGACCGACGCGCACTGAGGCGCCGCACTCACTCCAGCCTCTACCGCACCGTCATTTCCGGATCATGCCGGGCCGGCGCTCCGGGAAACTCCACCGTCTTCAAGAGCTCCTTCCGGTTCTTCTCCACGTCCCGGTCCAGGAACTCCCGCGCCTCCTGCAGCCGGTCCAGGAGCCGCTTCGGCTTGCGCTTCATCTTCGGATCCCCGAGCAGCGCATGGGTGAGCCAGGGAAACACCGCGGTCACGTCCGTGTGCACGTAGACCGACCCTGCCTCGACCGCCTCGACGGAGACCTTCCCCCAGGTGTGCCCTTCGCCCGCCGGACAGCTCGACAAAGCCCCGTTGTCCACAGGGTCCACGCAGAACTGCACGTCGATGTCGAACCCCGTGGTGGGCACGAACAGGATCTGGTCGAGCAGCGGCTCGCCCTGCAGCGTGTAGTTCTTGGGAACCCCCCCGCCCAGGATCCAGATCGCCAGCCGCTTCGACCCCTGGTGCCGCGCCCAGTGCTGCACGGCGGCCATCAGGTACACGTCCTCGTTGATGTCGATCTCGAACTTGAACCGGTCCGGGAACAGCCGCCGCAGCTTCACGGCGTTCAGGAAGATCGACCCGTCCTGCACCGCCCCGACGAAGATGGGCACGCCGTGCTTCCAGCACTGCGCGAGCAGCGAGGGCTGCTCGACCCCCAGCGCCTTCTCCATCTTCGCCATGTCCCGGCCGAGCAGCGCGTGGAACTCCGGGGTGGTCATCTTCCGCTGGTAGTCCGGCCCCTGCATCAGCGCCGAGAACAGCTTGTCGGTGTCGAGCAGCGCCTCCTCCCAAAACCCCAGGTCGTAGATGCGGATCACGCGGGCCAGCCGGAGCTGGAGGTCCCCGGCGTTCGGGTTCACCTCGCGGATGGCGTGCCCGATGATCCGGTGGGCGTCGTGGTAGAGGTTCGCGCCGGTGGTCGTCAGCGCGCTCACCACACCGCGCTCGATCAGCGGAATCAGGCAGCTCTGGTGCAGGCCGGCGGGCGTCATCGCTCCGCTCAAGGTCAGGAAGATGCTGCAGTCCTCTTGCATCGATCGGCGCATCAGATCGTAGGCCGTGCGCTCCTGCCGGCCCACGTAGGCGCCGAAGGCGTGCTGCAGGAGGTCGTGGGCCGACTCGCGGCCGGTGATCGGTCGGGGATCGACCGTACGTGCCTTCTGGAAGGGCTTGCGGAGCTGGGAACGGGTCGCCATGGCGGGCGCGCAATCTACACGATAAAGAGCAGCCCATGTGCACGCTGGTCCTGCTGCAACGGCCCGGTGAGCTGCTCGCGGTCTCCGGCAACCGCAACGAGCTCCTGGCGCGGCCGTCCAGCGGCCCGCACGTCGAGAACGGCGTGCTGGCGCCGCGCGACGACCTGGCGCACGGGAGCTGGCTGGGGCTCAACCGGCATGGTCTCTTCGTCTGCGTGACCAACCGGCGGGGCGCGATGGTGGATCCCGCCCGCAAAAGCCGCGGTCTCCTGGTGCTCGAGGCCCTGCAGGCCCAGAGCGCGCGCGGGCTGCACCAGGCCCTGCGCGAGCTCCGCGGCGACCGGCACAACGGCTTCCACCTGGTCTACGCCGACCTGCGCGACGCGTTCGTGACCTGGGGCGACGGATACGCGATCCAGCAGTTGCCGCTCGAGCCCGGGCGCGTGCACGTGGTGACCGAGCGCAGCTTCGGCGCGGGAGAGGGCGCCCGCGAGCAATGGATGGCGCAGGCCTTCGCGAGCCTCGAGCCGGACCTGGCCGCGTGGCGCCAGCCGATGACGATGCACGCCGGCGAGCCGCTGGAGAGCGGCTGCGTCCACGCCGACGCCGTGGGGTACGGGACGCGCTCGTCGCTGCAGCTGATCCTGCGTGCCTCGGGCGCGGAGGCGCTCTGGACGGACGGGCATCCCGGCGAGAATCCGCCGCGAGACATCTCCGGGCTGGCCCAGGAGCTATTTTCGCCGGTTCGGTAGCAGGCTGCGCGTGAAGCTGCGCGCGACGGCCGGGACCTGCGCGAGCGATCGCACCAGCGAAAACGCGAGCTGCAGCGGCGTAGTCCCCTGCGCCTCCACCTGCACGCGCTCGCCGCTGGCATCCTCGGCCGCGCCGCGCGCGATCGTGTGGCGTCCGTCCGAGCGGATCTCGACCACCAGGCGCGCCACCACCGGAAGCTGTTCCTGCTTCTCCAGCCGCTCTGCCCGCTTTTTCTCCAGGTCGTCGCTCATGTAGAGGAGGAACATGACACTTCCGCCGCCCGGGCGCACGCTGCGGGTGATCGGATTCGACGACGTCCCCTGGCGCCACCGGGCCCGCGGCAGCGTGGGGCTGGTGGGCGCCGTCTGCGCCGGAACGCGCTTCGAGGGGATGGTCTACGGATCGGTCCGGCGCGACGGCTGGCGTGCCACCCTGACGATCGAGCGGCTGCTTCTCGACAGCAAGTTCCTCCCGCA
>DASQAS010000241.1:0-5088 GCA_035635635.1 Myxococcales bacterium
CCGCGGCATTGCTGGGCCGCGGCGTGGGGGTGGTCTCGATCCAGTGGTTGACCTGGAACAGGCTGCCGGCAGTCCCGCCGCGGTTGGGGCGGCAAGTCATCTCGGCGGCCGTGCGGAACGTGTAAGGCGTCTCCTGGAACGCCTCGAACGCCGGATGCAGCCAGGCGAGGCCCGGGCGGCCGGACTCGGCAAACACGATGAGGCGCTGGTTTCGGGAGATGAGCTCGTGGAGCGTCGGCCACTTCGCCGTGGCCCCCTCGTAGACGAAGTCGAGCAGCCCGCTCTCCGCGAACGGGCGCGCCAGGTCCGCGGGCGTGACGTAGTCCTCGAAGATCACGATCACCACCTCGCCGGGGTGTTGCACGAGGAACTCCCGGATCGCCCGCAGCGTGGGTCCGATTTCATAGGCGCCGAGCTCGCAGAAACCGTGGCAGAGGTAGATCCCGCGATCGCCGTCCTTTCCTCCCACCAGCCGATCCCGGATGCGCACCGCGGCGGCCGTGGCCTCGGGCCCGATCGCCTTCTCGATCTCCTCGCGAGAGACCCCTTCGCGATCGAGATCGGTCTTGACGCGGCCTCCGGTGCGGATGCCGTAGTGGACGTCGATGAGCAGGGCCCGCACGCCGTCCTGGAGCTGGCGGGCAATGGCATGCTCGTGGTGGGGGAACATCCATCCTTCGATCTCGGCGTTGGACATTGCGTTGTGCGCGCCGGGAAAGACCACCTGGTCGACGCGCCGGCCGCACAGCGCAGCCGCGCCATTGCAGGCTTGTGGCAGGCCGGCCAGCTCGGTCCCGGCCCCTCCGCCGCGCGCGAACCAGGTCAAGGCTCCTCCGACCGCGCTGGTGGCCAGCGCGGCGGCCACCCACGCAGGCCAGCGGCGTGGCCGGCCGGTCCCTGCCGCGGGAGACACCGAGCCAGCCAAGGACGAAAGCTCGCGAAGGGCGACAAAGGCGAGCGCAAGCCCTCCGGCCGCCGCAGCCAGCGCCGCGGCCTCGACCGGCCAGATGACGATGGCTGCACCGACGGTAAAGAGGGCTAGAGCGCGGGCGAACCGCGCCGGAGGCTGCGCGGGAACCTGACTCAGCCGACGGACGAGATCGAGGGCCCGACGTACCGGGTCGGCGGCTTCCAGCACTGCGCCGCCCATGGCCGCGAGCAAGAGGCCAGCGGCGGCGATCGCCAGACCAGCCAGACGCAGGTTGCCGTAGAAGGCGCGCCACACGCCCTGAGCGACGCCGCGGAGAGCGGGATCGCCGAAGGCGGCGGCGGCGACGAGGCGGCCTGTGGGGGTTACGGCGACGAACCCGATGCCGACCGCGAAGAGGGCAAGCCCGGCGCGCACGAGTCCGCGGCGCCGGTCGGAGGCGACGGCGATTCCGGTGGCGACCAGCAGGGCCGCGAGCCAGAACGAGGCCAGCGCCGCGGTTCGCACCTGCTCGGCGACGCCGAGGAGCCGGACCGCCGAGGCGGCGCGCCGCTCGGTCTCGCCGGAGGCGAGCCGCGCCTCGAGGTCGGGCGGCACCTTGGCGGCGAGTGCCGGACTCGCATGCTGGAGCGCGCTCCGGAGCAGGATCCCGATGTCCGGCAGCGAGAGGAGGACGCGCCGCCCTCCCTGCTCGAGGATGGCCCGGTGCGTGGAGCGCGCCGCCGTGCGAACCACGCCGCGGAAGGGCTCCGATTGCACAACGGCGGTCATGGTGGAGTGGATGACCGGTCGCACCGCGATGAGGTCCGGCTTCTGCGCGACCACCACGTCGGTCAGCCGGTCGCCTACGTAGCGGGCCACGCGCTCGTCGTCGAGGCTCGCCGCCAGCCGGCCGGCGAACTGGCCGGGATCGAGCACGCCACGCGCGGTGGCCACGGTGAATCCGGCGACGAACAGCAAGCTGCCGCCGATGGCGATGGACGCTTTCGACAAGACCTCGCGGCGCGCGCTGCTCACGCTCACGTCACGAACTTGCACGCCTCTCCTTCAGGGAATCAAGCGTCATAGGCCCGAAGCCCAATCCCCTCCACCCGCGCAACCTGCCCTCGGGCGGCCTTCGCGGTGGTCCTTGGCCCAGCCCAGGGGCGCCAGACGCCGGCACGCGCTGAGCTGGAGCCACAACGCACTGGCACCAAAGGCCAATTCACGCGGGGTCGTTCCGGCACTAGAAGACCCGCAGACATCGAACGCCTCTCTCCAGGCCCGGGGACTCTCATGCGCATCCCCTTCTTTGCATCTTTGGCAGCGTTCCTGCTCACCGCGTGCGCCTCGTCGAAGCCGCCGGGTCCGCCGCCCCTCGAGGTCTACTCCACCGGCGTACCCGGCGAGGCCGCTGCGGTCCGATCCCGCAAGATGACCGCCACCGTGCTCGCGGTGGATACCGCCGCCCGCAGGCTCACGCTGAAGGGCGACGACGGCAAGACCGAGACGATCAATGTCCCGCCCGAGGTGAAGCGGTTCAACGAGATCGCCGCAGGGGACACCATCGACGCCGAGGTCCAGGAAGGGCTTCTCTTCGAGTACCAGCCCGCGGGCAGCGCGTTCGTCGCGCCGGTGGCGGTGGTCGCCGGCGAGCGCGCCCGCGCCAGCCAGCCTCCGGGCGCCGCCACCTTGGCCGCGGTCCAATCGACGGTGACGGTCACCGCCATCGATCTCGAGAGCCGTATCGTCCAGTTCCAGGATCCGGACGGGAACAAGTACCAGGTGAAGGCCGGCCCCGAGCTCTCGATCGACAAGCTGGTGGTCGGCGATCGTCTGCTTGCGACCTATGCCGCCACGTTGGCGATCGCGGTCAACAAGAAGCCCTGACCGCAGCCGCCAGCGTCAGCTGGACGGCGTGACCGAGCCTCCCCCGTCCAGGACCGTCGGGCGCGGAGTGGCAGTGACCGCCGCGGTGGGCGCGGGCCCCTCCTTGCCCAGGCCCGAAGAGATCCAGCTCTCGAGCAGGGTAGAGGTGACCGCCAGGATCACGGGCCCGACGAACAGGCCGATGATGCCGAGCCAGAGGAGCCCGCCGATCACCCCGGGGATGATGAGCAACAGCGAGAGATCGGCGCCCTTCTTGATGAGCAACGGCCGCAGGACGTTGTCGATGACCTGGGCGAAGATCGTCACCACCAAAAGGACCGTCCCGCGCGCCGGCGATCCGGTCGCGTACAGCCAGATGATGCACGGGACCATGCCGAAGAGCGGGCCGAGCTGGGCGATGCACAGCAGGAAGACGATGGCGCAGAAGATGGCGGCGAAGGGGACACCGACGGCGACCAACCCGATCCCCGCGATCGCGGATTGCACGACGGCGGTGACGACGATTCCGAGGGCGACCGCGCGGATGGCGCTCCCCGACAGGACCACGATCGCGTCGCCGCGCGCTCCCGCGAGCCTCCGGAAGAAGCGCCGCAGCTGTCCAGCCGCCGCTTCGCCTTTGGCGTAGAGGATCGCCGCGATCGCGACCGTGAGCAAGAAGTTGAGGACCAGGCTTCCGAAGCTTCCAGCCTGGGCCGCGAACCACGCCAGCGCCGTCCTCAGGTACGGCGCCAGGCGCGCGGTCAGCTCCTGCTGTCCCAGAGCCGCCAGCGCGAGCCAGCGGTCCGTCAGCCTCTCGCCGACGAGGGGCAGGCCGTTCAACCACGCCGGGGGTGGCGGCAGCCGCAGCGTCGACAGCTCCTTGGCGAGCTCCACGATCCGATCGGATTGTCCGAGGATCGTCGACACCGCCAGATAGAGAGGGATGAGCAGGACGAGGAGCAGCGCCGTCGTCATCACCGCCACGGCCGCGCCCCGGCGGCCGGCGAAGCGCCCCTGCAGCCGGAGCATGAGCGGCCAGGTCGAGACGACGACCATTGTCGCCCAGAGGAGCGCGCTAAGGAACGGCCGCAGCACCCAGAGGCTGCCCGCGATCAGAAAGCCGATTCCCAGGACGGACAGCGTGATGCGCGTGAGGTCGCGGGACGGAACCATCGTCGTGGTTGGCATGAGCTCATCTCCGAGACGGGCAAAAGATGCGATAGCCCTCAAGTGTGCGGCGCCTGCCCCTCTTTCGGCAGCAGCGGCAGGTTTCGTGCGGCCCAGCCGAACAGGAAGATGGTCGCGGCGATCAGGCCGATCGAGACGCCCCACTCGAATGCGCTCGGGGAGTACGGCTGCGGCGCGAACGGCATCGGGCCCTTCAGGTCCATCGCGAACACCACCACGTTCGCCCGGTCGAGGACCACGCCGCCGCAGGCCAGCAGCGCGCCCCAGAACAGCGCTTTCGGGTTCTCGCGGAGCTTCGCCGCGCTGAGCAGCGCCAGGGGCAAGACGCCGCCGAGCAGGATCTCGGCCGCGAACAGGATCGCCTTGGGACCCGTGAACGCGGCGCCGAGCTGGCCGCGGACGACGAGGTCACCGACGCGCACCGCCTCGAACACCAGCAGCGCCCAGAACCCGAGCTTGCCCAGCGAAGCGAGCTGCGGCATGCGGAGCGCCCGGCCCCAGGCCTTCGCGATCCACATCTCGACCAGGATGACCAGGGAGATGCCCGCCGCGATGGACGAGAGGAAGAACCAGACCGGCATCACCGGCGACCACCAGGCCCGGTCGAGCTTGTCCGGCATGAGCAGGAACAGCGAACCGAGCGAGCTCTGGTGCATGGTGGAGAGCGTCACCGCAGCGATCGCCAGCATGATCGGGACCGGCTCCTCCCCGGGCTTCGGGCGGAAGGCCCAGGCGAGCACGCCGAAGACCGCAAAGGCGAGCCCGGCGTAGACCAGGTTGCGGGACATCAGGTACACGAACAGCGTCACCGCCCCGACCACCCAGAGCGGCGCGGCCGTCTTCCACCGGGCCATCGCCTTCTGCATGCCCCAGCGCTCGAAGGCGACGGGCATGAACTCGAGGGCGAGGATGGTGACGTAGAGCCCGACGCACCAGGAGACCTCGAACATCGCCGAGTGCTCCGGCGCCTGCGCTCCGAGTTGCCAGAAATGCCAGGGCAGGCCCAGGTCGGCGACGAGCGTCACGGTGACGAAGGAGTAGCTGAGGAGCCCCATCAGCACCGCGCTGCGCCCGATCGAGTAGAGGTCCTTCCGCCGGAACACGTAGATGATGCCGGCGGTGGC
>DASQAS010000242.1:0-15025 GCA_035635635.1 Myxococcales bacterium
ACCATCCTGGAGCTGCAGCACAAGGTCGGCGAGCGCATCCGCGGCTCCGACTTCTCCGAGGACGTGGTGATGCTGATGGGCGGCCTCTCCGACATGGAGGTCAAGGCCGAGGTGGGCGAGCACGAGGTCGTGGCGGTTCACGTCGGCGACGAGACGGCGGTGGAGATCGACGCCATCCCCGACAAGCAGTTCAAGGGGCACGTGGTCGCCGTCGGCAAGAACGCGCAGATCAAGAACCCCGGCACCGACGCGGAGGTGACCACCTTCTTCGTCCGGGTGGGGCTGGACGTCCCGCCCGAAAGCGCGCTGCCGGGCATGTCCAGCGCGGTGTCGATCTCGACGGCCACCCACGACAACGTGGTGATGATCCCCATCCAGGCGGTCACCTCGCGCGAGGCGAAGAAGAAGGAGCAGAAGGCCGCGCCGCGCGAGGGCGAGATCAAGGTCGCGGACGCAACCAGCTCGAGCGGGAGCGGCGGTACGAACGGAACCAACGGAACCGCTGGCCCCGGCAAGGACGACCCGCCCATCAAGGCGGCCACCGGCAAGCCCAAGCCGGTCAAGGTGGTCTTCGTGGTGGACAAGGACGGCGTGGCGCAGATGCGGGAGGTGCAGACCGGCATCGCCAGCCGCACCGACGTGGAGGTGCTGAGCGGCATCGCCGACGGCGAGACGGTGGTGGACGGTCCCTACCGGACGCTCGCGCGCGAGCTGCAAGAGGGCCAGAAGGTGAAGCCGCAGAAGCCCGGTCAGGGGGCCGGGGACAAGGGCCCTCAGGGAGGCCGTAGCTGATCGAGGAGCTACGGCCCGAGAAAGACAGAGACATGCCGCTCATCGAGCTGGAACACATCGTCAAGACCTACGACCTGGGCCTCTCCAAGGTGCCCGCGCTGCGGGACATCCATTTCCAGATCGAGCGCGGCGAGTTCGTCGCCATCGTCGGGCAGTCGGGGTCGGGCAAGTCGACCCTGATGAACATCATCGGCTGCCTGGACGTGCCCACCGCGGGCCGGTACCGGCTCTCCGGGCGCGACGTGAGCACGCTCTCCGACGACGAGCTGGCCGATGTGCGCAACCTCGAGATCGGCTTCGTGTTCCAGAGCTTCCAGCTCCTGCCGCGCGCCAGCGCGCTGGAGAACGTCGAGCTGCCGCTGATCTATCGCGGGGTGGCCAAGAAGGAGCGGCGCGAGCGGGCGATCGAGGCGGTGAAGATGGTCGGCCTCGAGGACCGCATGAAGCACAAGCCGGCCGAGCTCTCCGGCGGCCAGCGGCAGAGGGTGGCCATCGCGCGTGCCCTGGTCACCCAGCCATCCCTGCTGCTGGCCGACGAGCCCACCGGAAACCTGGACAGCCGGACCGGCGAGGAGATCGTAGGGCTCTTCCTGGATCTGCACGGGCGCGGCAACACCATCATCCTGGTCACGCACGAGCCCAAGCTGGCCGCGCGCTGCCCCCGCGCTGTGCGGCTGGTGGACGGGCTGGTGATCGCGGACGGCCCGGGCAGGGACGTGGCGATGGCGAACGCCGAGGCCCTGGGGGCCGAGGCGCTGGCCCAGTTCCACGCCGCCGAGCGGACGGCGGCGCAGCAGGGGGCAAGGCCATGAAGCGGATCCGCCGGTTCTGGGCGCAGCTGCGCGACGCGATCGTGCAGGCGTCGTTCTCGCTCGTCTCCCACAAGCTGCGGGCGCTGTTGACGATCAGCGGGATCGCCATCGGGATCATGACGGTGATCCTGATCTTCATGGTCCAGGCGGGGATGTCGTCGAGCTTCGCCCGCCAGCTCAGCACGCTCGGCCCCAACACGCTGTTCGTGCACAAGTGGAAGTGGGGCGTGAGCGGCAACGACTGGTGGAAGTACAAGAACCGTCCGCACGTGACGATGCTCGACCTGAAGGCCCTGCAGTCGAACACGACCCTGGCGGTGGCGATCGCCCCGCTGGTGAACACGCAGGCCACCGTCTCGTACGGCGGCAAGGACATCAAGGGCGTGGACATCCGCGGGACCACCGACGGGTACCTGGACGCCACCGGCTGGCAGATCCGGCGCGGGCGCTTCTTGACCGCGCTCGATCAGGAGATCGGCGCCAACGTCTGCATCATCGGGGCGGACGTCGAGGACGCGTACTTCAAGGGGCAGGAGCCGCTCGGGCAGCAGATCAAGGTGGGGCCGAACCTGCGCTGCAGCATCGTGGGCATCTTCGCGCGCAAGGGGAATGCCTTCGGCCAGTCGCAGGACCTGCGCGTGATCCTGCCGCTCTCCGCGTTCGTCCGGACCTTCGGCAGCAAACGCGGCCTGGTGGTCGCGGTGGTCGCGCCGGAGGGCAAGGTGCGCGAGACCGAGGACGAGGTGACTGCGGTGATGCGCAACGCGCGGCACCTGGCGCCGGATCAGGAGGAGAACTTCTCGGTCAACCGGCAGGACAAGCTGCTGGAGGGCTTCGAGCAGATGATGAAGGCCACCAACATCACCGGCATCCTGGTGGGCATCATCACGGCCATCGTGGCGGGCATCGGCATCATGAACATCCTCCTGGTCTCGGTGAAGGAGCGGACGCGGGAGATCGGCATCCGGCGCGCGATCGGGGCCCGGCGGGGGAGCATCCTCTGGCAGTTCCTCTGCGAGGCCGTGATGGTGGCGATGGTGGGTGGGGTGGTGGGGATCGCGCTGGCCTCGGGTGCGGCTTCGATCATCGACCTGATCTCGCCGCTGCCCGCCAAGGTGGACCCGCGCGTGATGCTGGGCGGGGTGATCGGCTCGGCGGTCCTGGGGATGGGCTTCGGGCTCTGGCCGGCGATGACCGCGGCGATGCTGCAGCCGATCGAGGCGCTGCGCTATGAGTGAAGTCGCTCTGCAAGCCCCGCCTGGGGTCGCGGCACGATCGATCTGGTTGGGCCGGATGCGGCGCGGCTGGACCGCGCGGCTGGACGACCTGCGGCTGGCGATGGACTCGCTGGCGTCGCACAAGCTGCGCTCGGGCCTCACTCTTTTGGGCATCGTCATCGGGGTGTTCACGGTGGTGGCGATGATGGGCCTGCTCAACGGCCTGCGGAAGTCGATCGACAAGCAGCTCGGCGAGCTGGGAGCGAACGTCTTCCAGATCCAGCGCTTCCCCGCGGTGCAGTTCGGGAACTTCTCGCCGGAGATCCAGGCCCGCAAGAAGCTGACGCTCTCGCACATGCGCCAGCTCAAGGACTTGTTGCCTCAGGCGAAGCAGGTGGGCGGGCAGATCTGGGAGTACGGGAAGACCGCCAGCGCGAACGGCAACACCGACCTGGGCGTGCAGGTCGCCGGCGGCACGCCCGAGTTCTTTACCTTGACGAATCTCTCCATCGCCAGCGGCCGCGGGTACACGGAGGCCGAGGTGACCGCCGCCACGCGGGGGGCGGTGATCGGCGCGAACGTCATCGACTCCCTCTTCCCCGGGCAGGACCCCATCGGGCAGAAGCTCCGGCTCGGCCGGATGGAGCTGGAGGTGATCGGCACCATCGAGCGGCAGGGCGGCCTGCCCATCGACACCAATCCGGACAACACCGTGTCCGTGCCGATCACGCTCTTCATGGAGCTGTACGGCACCTCGCGCTCGGTGGACATCGGGGTGATGGCGCACGATCCCGAGTCGATGAAGAAGCTGCAGGACCAGGCCGTGGCCGCCTTCCGGAAGGTGCGCGGGCTGGACAACTCGAAGGAGAACGACTTCGAGGTGTTCTCCAACGAGTCGGTGCGCGGGATGTTCGACAACCTGGCCACCGTGGTGACCATCGCCAGCGCGTTCATGTGCTTCCTCTCGCTGATCGTCGGGGGGATCGGCGTGATGAACATCATGCTGGTCGCGGTGACCGAGCGGACCCGGGAGATCGGCCTGCGCAAGGCGCTCGGGGCGCGCCGGATGCGGATCCTGATGCAGTTCGTGATCGAGGCGGTCTTCCTGGCGGCCGTGGGCGGAGCCATCGGCGTCGCGCTCGGCTACTGCGCTTCGTGGATCGGCCAGTTCCTGACCTTCCCGGCCCAGGTGCCGCTCTGGGCGGTGGCGCTCGGCATCGGAGTCTCCAGCGGAGTTGGACTGATCGCCGGGATCTATCCGGCCTGGCGCGCCTCGCGGCTCGACCCCGCCGTGGCGCTGCGGGACGAGTAACTCGCCCCGGGGGGCGAGTCCCAAGACCAAGCCGTCCTGATCGGCCGGGGTGCGTTTGCACACCACATCCGGCGCAACCCGGGCCGCCGGTTTCTCGCGACCGAGGTCGGCCCGTGCGACAAGGGCCGGCAGCACTCGATGGGAGGAACCCGATGAAGGCAGCCGTCTGGTCCGTGGCTCTTTGGAGCGTCTGCGTGGCGGGCATGGCCCGCGCGCAGGACAAGGCAGAGCAAGCTCAGGCGGTGGAAGCGAAGACCGCCGCCCAGCTGCAAGCGCAGGCGAACGAGGCGACGCCGGCGGCGGCGGATGCGCCGAAGCAAGCGGACGAGGCGAAGTCCCAATCGGCCGGGTCGCAGAGCAGCGCGACGGCGGAGCAGACCGGTCAGCCTGGCGAGTCCCCCCAGCCGGCAGAGGCGCCGAAGTCGGCGCAAGCCCCCAAGGGGTCCGAAACCAGCGGCGCGGTCGACTCCGACACCGAGAAGCCGTCGGAGCCGGTGCGCGCGGCCACCGTGGAGAAGCCGGCCCCTGCGAAGGCGAGCTCCCCGGTCGCGTTCCAGACGGCGTGGGTGGACGCATCGGCGGACGAGAAGGCGCTGTTTCTCGAGGCCTTCGGCGAGAGCAGCAAGTCGCTGCAGGAGCGGTGGGACAAGGCGACGCCCGAAGAGCGCAGGAAGATCTTCCGGGCGCATCCGCTGCTGAGCGCGCGGCCGCTGAAGCACCGGTGGGCCTCGGCCACCCCGGAGGAGCGCGCGGCTTTTCTCGAGGCGACTCCCCGGATCGTCGGCAAGGTGAGGGAGGCCTGGGACAGCGCGAGCCCCGAGCAGCGGAAGATGCTCGCGCTCGAACACCCCTACTTCGCCCGGAAGGCGTTCCATCATGGCTGGATGGAGACCACGCCCCAGGAGAAGATCGCGTTCCTCTCGGCCCACCCGGCGTTGCATGCGGAGCTGAAGGCGCGCTGGACGGGCGCGAGCGCCGCGCAGAAGCAGTGGTACGCGCGGAATTACCCCGGGATCGATTCGCTCGCCAGCGGCGGGCACTGGGGAGACGCGTCCACCGAGGAACGGGCGCTGTTCCTGCAGGCCAATCCGGCCATCTCCGAGAAGGTGCGGGATGCGTGGCAGAAGACCCAGCCCGAGATGCGGGCTGCCATGGTCCGCAAGTGGCAGGGCTGGCCGCTGCGCGCCTACCAGGCGAAGCTCGAGAACGCCGGCGGGAAGACGATGGTCGCGAGCAAGGCGCGGCCGGCCCCGACAGGCAAGGCGACGGCGAGCGCCAAGCCCACGGCGGCCGTGAAGCCGACGGCCAAGACCGCCAGGAAGTAGCGTCGAGAAGCCGCACGATGCGCGGCCGAAGCCGGCGTCCGGTTCAGGGGTTCAAAGGTCGAGGGACTCCCAGGACTGGACGCTCACCGCGTGCTTGCGCGTGAAGTCCTCGAACGCCTCGGGATGGACGCAGGCGGCGAGGATCTCCAGCGACTCGACGATCCGCGGCCCGGGGCGGTTGAAGTACGCGTTTCCGTCGGCGAGGTAGATCCGCGCACGCCACGCCGGCGGCAGGGCCTCGCGCAGCGCCCCCAGCTCGGCCAGGGTCCGATCGAGGCTGAAGCCGCAGGGCTTGACCAGCACCACGTCGGGGTCGAGCGAGGCGAGTCGGTCCCGCTCGAGCGTTGGAGCGTGATCGCCGGGGCGCGTGACCAGCGGCTCTCCCCCGGCCAGCGCCACGAGCTCCGGCATCCACAGACCACCGATCAGGACTGGATCGATCCACTCGAGCGTCAGCACCCGGGGCCGGCTGCGGAGGCCGGTCGCCCGGCGCGCGATCTCCGCGACGCGGCCGCGGAGGTCCGCGACGACCCGCTCTCCGGCCGGCACCCGGCCGGTCGCCTTGGCCACCCGGCCGATGTCCGTCCAGATGTCCTCCAGCCCGGTCGGACGCAGGTTCACGATCGCGACGTCCTGCCTGGCCAGCCGGGCCACCGCGCTGCGGACGTCGTCCAGCGAGACCGCGCAGACGTCGCAAAGATCCTGCGTGACGATCACCTCCGGAGCCGCCTGCCGCAGGCGCTCGAGGTCGATCTCGTAGATCGAGAGCGCGTCGCGCAGGATCTCCCGGACGGCGCGGTCGATGGCCCGGCTGGACGGCAAGGGACCCACCCGGGCCGAAGTCAGGACGGGCAGCCGCTCGACACCGGGCGGAAAGTCGCACTCGTGCGAGCGGCCGACCAGCTCCGCGCCGGCGCCGAGCGCGCAGACGATCTCGGTAGCCGACGGAAGGAGCGAGGCGATGCGCACGCCTCGAACCATAATCCAACCGCGAATACACTGCGCTCAGGAGCGTCTCACCCCCATGCGCTTCCTCTTTCTGCTGCTTGTAGCCGCCTGCGCCTCCTCCAACGCGTCCCGTGCTCCCGGCGCGGGAAGCATCGCCATCAAGTCCGTGGCCAACGCGTCCGCGCCCCCGGTGACCTATTCGGTGGGCAGCGGTCTGGTCTCGGGCTCGGACCTCGACCTCCGCCTCGACCAGGGATGCATCCGCGGCACCATGCGCAGGGCGCCCATCCAGCTCTGCAGCGACCCGGCGAACCCGAACCACTGGGCCGGCGCGAGCGGCGACTTCACCGCCGTCGCCAGCCCCGACGGAAAGAGCGTGAAGGTGGACGGCTATCTGCTTCTGGACTCGCTGCGGGAGCTCGACATCACGCAGATCATTCCGGTGGAGAACGGCCCCGGATGGGACGAGATGCGCAAGCAACCGGCTCTCCTGGCTCTCGCCACCACCGCCGCCGACTTCGCCGCCCTCCGGGGCCGCCACAGGCCCTGACGCTCCTCCACCGTGAGAAAGCGTCAGAGGTCGCAGTCCTCCGACCCCATGGCGGCGCTCTCCACCCGCGCCGCGGCCGCCGTCAGCGGAGCCGCGAGCGGCTGCACGTCGCTGAAGCCGAGCCGCTGCTTGATCTCGTGATTCACCAGCGGCGTGACACCGCGGGAATCGAGGTGATAGCCGTCGAAGTACTGGTGCTGGGGCATGAACTGAATCCCCTGCGCGTCGAGGAACGCCGCCAGCGTCGGGTCGTTGAACCTGAAGGGCAGGCCGGGCCAGAACGGATTGAAGAGCCCGTCCCAGTGGTTGGGGATGTAGACCTTCGGGTGGATGACCGGCACCACCAGCTGCGCCACCGAGGTTCCGCCCGTCCCGATCCAGACGTCCACGCTGCTGAGCCCCGCGTCGCGCATGGCCGCGGCCAGGTTCTCGAGCGGCGACCCGAAGCTGACGCCGTCCACGGTAACCGGCGCCGCCAGGTCGAACGCGCTCGCCGAGTTGTTGACGAAGAAGCTGATCCGGTCGCGCCCCTTGCCGATGGTGAAGAGGAACGCGCGTCCGCCGCCGCCGTTCGGGAAGTCCTCCGCCACGCCCGCCCGGAACCCGCCGGTGGCCGCGTCCGGCACCGGCGGCGCGCTCAGCTCGCGCCCGAAGTGCTGGAAGGGGTTCGACGCGTTCCCGCTGTGGTTGAACCGGACCACCCGCAGCGTCACGTCCTTGGCCAGCTCCAGGCGCTCGCCGTGGCCGGTCACCCAGCTGCCGCTGACCTCCAGGCACTGGCTCGTGGGCAGCCCCTGCGACTGCGCCTGCAGGCAGGTGGACTTGCCGCCGATGATCTGGGCCCCGGTGAGCGCCGCCCAGAGCGCCGTGTCGTACGTGTGATCGAAGTGGCTGTGCCCCGCCAGCACGAAGTCGAGCCTCGCTTCCTTCTGCATGGCGAACTTCACCTTCATCACGTCCGTCACGTTCGATGGCCAGGGCTGGCTGGTGAAGGCGAACTGGTCGGCGGGAAACTGCGTCGAGCGGACGAAGATGTTCTGCGGGACGCGCGTGATGTACCCGTCCATGACCATCCGCAGGTCGCCGGTCTTGAAGTGCCAGTTGGCGATCGACATCCAGGTGAGGTCGACGCTGGGGCGCTTCCCGTTCTCATGCTCATGCTCGTCCTCGTGCGCCGCGGCCGGCAAGGTGGAGAGGAGGAGTGCGGCAGTCATCGCTGTAGAGACACTGCGCATGTGGATCTCCAGGTCTTGCGAAGTGAGTGAAGTGAAGTGTGCGCTGCGAAGCCTTCCGCCGCGGGCTCCCCTCGCGGCCGGCGGACCAAACCGCGGGACGGGTCCGCATCGCAAGCCGCGACGCGTCAGCCGCTCGCCGGCGCCTCGCTTCGCGGCTTCGGCGCCGCCGCTTCCTTGCCGGCGTGCAGGTGCACCGGCCGGTGCACCTTCCGGAGGCGCATGTTGAGCAGCTCGACCGCCAGCGCGAACGCCATGGCGAAGTAGATGTAGCCCTTCGGGATGTGCTGCCCGAGGCCGTCCGCCACCAGCATCACGCCGATCAGCAGCAAGAACGCCAGGGCGAGGATCTTCACCGTCGGATGACGGTCCACGAACCCGCCGATCCTCCCGGCGGAGACCAACATCACGATCACGCTCAGCACCATCGCGGTGACCATCACCCAGAGCGAGCGGGCCATGCCCACGGCCGTGATCACCGAGTCGAGCGAGAACACCAGGTCGAGCAGCAGGATCTGCGTCAGCACCGACGCGACGGACGACAGCACCGGCCTGCTCGTTTCGTCCTCCGCGTCCGGCCCCTCCAGCTTCCCGTGCATCTCGTGCGAGGCCTTCCCCATCAGGAACAGCCCGCCCACCAGGAGGATCAGATCCCGCCCGGAGAGCTCGTTCCCCAGCACCGTGAAGAGCGGTTCGGTCAGGCCCATCAGCCACGACAAGGTGAAGAGCAGCCCGATCCGGATCGCCAGGGCGAGCGTGATCCCGATCCGCCGGATCCGCTCCCGCTCCTGCTCGGGCAGCCGCCCCACCAGGATGGCGATGAAGACGACGTTGTCGATGCCCAGCACGATCTCCATGGCGGTGAGCGTGAGCAGCGCTATCAACGGATTGGGGTCGGTCGCGGGGTTCATGGGCCCGGGAGACTTAAATTGTCCCGGAGCCGGCGGCAACGAGACCGGCACCCGGCCCGTGCTGCACGGCCCGGACGGCCCGTCCCGCCGCTCCCGGATCGAGCTCGAAGAGCCAGTAGCCCTCCTTGCCTCGCTCGGTCGAAGAGCCCGCGCAGATCACGTTCCCCTGCTGGAACCGCTCGTGGATGTGCCCGCAGAGGATCGCGGCCGCGTCGCGCGCCGCCTCGAGGAGCCCGCGCGCTCCGCGCAGCCGATGCCACGGCCAGTCCGGCACGCCGCCCGTTTTGAACGGCGCATGGTGGACCAGCACCACCTTGCCGCGCAGGTCCTGCGAAAGGTCCGCTTCCAGGATCCGCCCCTGCGTGATCACCGGCCAGCAGATCGCCCCACACGAGTCCAGCGCGGCGAATCCCTCCGGCAGCGCGCGCGGCGGGAAGTACTGCTCGAACAACCGGCTGGGCCGCCCGTGAACCGGATAGCGGTCGTGGTTCCCGGCGATGCAGACCAGCCGGTCGCCCAGCGGCGCGAGCGCTTCCCGCGCCAGCGCGAACTCCTCCTCCATCCCGAGCTGCGTCAGATCCCCCGTGCAGACCACCAGGTCGGCGCGCAGCGTGTCCGCATCCCGCGCGATCTGCCGCAGCTTCTGAAGCGCGCCGTCGTACTTCTTGCCGCGCCCCTTCCACAGCTCGGCGGTGGCGATGGCCCGCAGCGGACCCAGCTCGCGAAGGGGTCGCTCGCGCCAGCGCGGGAGCTGCACGTGGGGATCCGAGAAGTGCAGGATCCTCACGGCTTCTCCGCCACCGCCAGAAGCCCGAGCCCCCCGAGCGTCTCCTCGATCTTCAGCACCCGGAGCCCGGCGCGCTCGAGGCTGCTCCAGAGCGACTGCGCCGAGGGCCGCCCGTAGATCCCGCTCATCGCCCGCCAGAACGCGGCCGTCACCGCCCAGCGCGGCGCGGACAGCGCCCGCGCCAGCCCGAAGAGCGTCGCCCGCTTCCCGGCCCGCGGCTCCAGCAGCACCGCGCGCCCGCCCGGCCGCAGCACGCGCGCGACCTCGCGCAGCGCAGCCGACTGATCGGGCAGCAGGTACAGCACGCTGTGGAAGGTCACGGCGTCCAGCGAGCCGGAGCGGACCGGGAGGACCCCCGCGTCCGCGCACACCAGAGGCAAGGGCCGCCCCTGTCGCGCCCGCCGGAGCATCGAGAGCGCCAGGTCTGCCCCGACCGCTCCCACCGGGAGCTGCCGCGTGGAGTTCCCCGGCCCGCACCCCACGTCCAGGATGAGCCGCGCGCCCACCGGGAGCTCCTCCGCCATCCGCGCGCAGTGCCGCTCCCAGACCGGATGCCGCGTGAGCAGCTCGTAGGGCAGGGCGACCTTGTCGAAGAACGTCGAGGAGCGGAGCATCGGCCCATCCTAGCCCCAGCCGCTCCAGGACAGGCGGCTCAGGACTGCGCCTTTCCGCGTTGCCGTGAAACCAGCTGCGAATTGCGCTACAACCTGGCCATGGGCCTTCTCGACAAGATCCAGCCGAAAAAGCCACAGCCCAAGCCGTCCGCTCTCGCCTTCGACGACGACGGCAACCTGCTCGTCCGCTGGGACGACGGCCGGGAGTCCAGGTTCCCGCCGCGCTGGCTGCGCGCGCGCTGCCCCTGTGCGGAGTGCGTCGAGGAGTGGAGCGGCCGGCGCATGGTGGGCGAGGAGCAGGTCAAGGCCGACGTGAAGCCGGGGGGCATGAACGAGATCGGCCGCTACGCGGTGCAGGTGGAGTGGTCCGACGGCCACTCGACCGGGATCTACTCCTGGGAGTACCTGTTCAAGATCCGCGATGAAGAGCCTTTAGCGAAGGGTTGACCTGGCGCGTCAAGGCCGTTATGACGCGCGCCTCTCCTGGAGGAATCCATGGCCACTCGCCCCGGCCGCCGCGTCGCCATCGTCGCCGGCCTTCGCACCCCCTTCGTCAAGGCGGGCACCTCCTTCAAGGACCTCTCCGCCCTGGAATTGGGGAAGCAGGTCGTCTCCGAGCTCGTGCAGCGGGCGGAAGTCCCGCCGAAGGCCATCGACCAGATCGTCTTCGGCACCGTGATCCCCTCGGTCCAGCTCTCCAACATCGCGCGCGAGGTGGGCCTCGCCGCCGGCCTGCCCAAGAACGTCGACGCGTACTCGGTGGTGCGGGCCTGCGCCACCAGCCTGCAGGCGATGACCAGCGCGGCCGACGCCATCGCGCTCGGCGAGATCGATCTGGCCGTGGTGGGCGGCGCGGAGGCGATGAGCGACGTCCCGATCAGCTACTCGCGCCCGGTCGCGCAGGCGGTGGTCGCGGCCAGCCGCGGGCGCTCGCTGGTGGAAAAGCTGCACGCCTTCCAGGGCGTGAGCGCCCGGGATCTGCTCCCGGTCCCGCCGGCCATCGCGGAGTACTCCACCGGCGAGACCATGGGCGAGTCCACCGAGAAGATGGCCAAGGAGAACGGCATCTCCCGCGAGGCGCAGGACGCCTGGGCCCACCGCTCGCACTTCCTCGCCGCGCAGGCCTGGGCGGCCGGCAAGTTCCGGCACGAGGTGATGCGGGTCCTGATCGGGAAGAACTTCGAGGTGGTGGTCTCCGAGGACAACATCGTCCGCAAGGACTCCAAGCTCGAGAGCTACGCCAAGCTCAAGCCGGTGTTCGACAAGCGCTACGGATCGATCACCGCGGGCAACTCCTCTCCGCTCACCGACGGCGCGGCGGCGCTGGTCGTCTGCGCGGAAGATCGCGCTCGCGAGCTCGGGCTGCGGCCGCTGGGCTTCCTGCGCGCCTACGCCTACGCCGCCGTCGATCCCGCCTGGCAGCTCCTGCAGGCGCCGGCGTTCTCCGCGCCCAAGGCGCTCCGGCGCGCGGGCATGCGCCTGGGCGACATCGATCTGGTCGAGATCCACGAGGCCTTCGCCGCCCAGGTGCTCTCGAACCTGCAGGCCTGGTCGTCGAAGAAGTTCGCCGCCGAGCACCTGGGCGGGGAGGAGCCCATCGGCGACGTCCCCGACGAGAAGATCAACCCGCGCGGCGGCAGCATCGCGCTGGGCCACCCCTTCGCGGCCACCGGCGCGCGCCTGGTCCACCAGGCGCTGCGCGAGCTGGAGGAGAAGGACAAGAACACCGCGCTGGTCTCGATCTGCGCCGCCGGCGGCCTGGGCGCGGCCTGCATCCTGGAGAGGACCTAGATGGGAGCCCTCCGGATCGAGACGGCGCCGGACGGCGTCGCGACCGTGCTGTACGACGTCCCCGGCGAGCAGATGAATACGCTGCGGGACTCCTTCGAGCGGGAGTTCGACGAAGCGTTCGGGAAGCTGGCCGAGGACGCGTCGGTGAAGGCGATCGTGCTCGCCTCCGGCAAGCCCGACAGCTTCGTGGTGGGCGCGGACGTGGAGATGCTCGCGCGACTCAAGATGGCCGCTGAAGCGACGGCATTGGCCCGAGGCGGCCAGCAGGCGATGCAGCGGCTGGAGGATCTGGGCAAGCGCAAGCCGGTGGTCGCGGCCATCCACGGCCCGGCGCTGGGCGGCGGCCTCGAGCTGGCGCTGGCCGCCACCTACCGGATCGCTTCCGACGACCGCAAGACGCAGCTCGGGCAGCCCGAGGTGCAGCTCGGGCTGATCCCCGGAGCGGGCGGGACGCAGCGGCTGCCGGCGCTGATCGGCATCGCGCAGGCGCTCGACCTGATCCTCTCCGGCAAGTCGGTGCGGGCGCAGAAGGCGCGCAAGCTCGGGCTCCTGGACGAGCTGGTCCCGAGGGCCATCCTGCTCGAGGTGGCGCGCCGGCGCGCCCGGGAGCTGGCGGCCGGCGAGCTGAAGATCGAGCGCAACAAGGTGGAGCTGACGCTGCCCAAGCTGCTGCGCACGGAGGTGCTGCAGCAGCTCGCGCTCGAGGACAACCCGGTGGGCCGCCGGATCCTCTTCCAGCAGGCGCGCAAGGCCCTTCTCGCGAAGACGCACGGCCACTACCCCGCGCCCGAACGCGCGCTGGAGGCGATCCGCATCGGCGTGGAGAAGGGTCCGGAGGAGGGTTACCGGGCGGAGGCGGCCTTCTTCGGCGAGCTGGTGGTGGGCGACGTCTCCCGCCGGCTGGTGGAGATCTTCTTCGCCACCCAGGCGCTGAAGAAGGACACCGGCGTGGACGACGCGTCGGTCAAGGCGCGCAAGGTGGAGAAGGTCGGCATGCTCGGCGCCGGGTTGATGGGCGCCGGGATCGCCTACGTCACGGCGGACGCCGGCATCCCAGTGCGGCTCAAGGACAAGGACGACGCGGCGCTCGGCCGCGGGCTCAAGCAGATTGCCTCGATCCTCGACGAGCGGGTCAAGCGCAAGCGCCTCTCCTGGCGGGAGCGCGAGGACAAGCTCGCGCTGATCACCGGCACCACCGACTACAGCGGCTTCAGGCGGGCTGGAGTCGTCATCGAGGCGGTGTTCGAGGACCTCAAGACGAAGCAGGCGATGGTCCGCGAGGTGGAGAAGGAGGCGCCCGACGCCATCTTCGCCACCAACACGTCGTCGATCCCGATCGGGCTGATCGCCGAGGGCGCCGCGCGGCCGGACAGGGTGGTGGGCATGCACTTCTTCTCGCCGGTGCAGAAGATGCCGCTGCTCGAGGTCGTCCGCGGCCGCAGCACCGGCGCGGAGGCGGTGGCCACGGCGGTCGCGTTGGGGAAGAAGATCGGCAAGACCGTGATCGTGGTCAACGACGGGCCCGGCTTCTACACCTCGCGGATCCTCGCGCCGTACATCAACGAGGCGGCCTTCATCTTCAACGACGGCGCGGCGGTGGAAGACATCGACCGGGCGCTGGTCGAGTTCGGCTTCCCGGTGGGCCCGATGCAGCT
The DNA here is from genome assembly GCA_035635635.1 of Myxococcales bacterium. Lineage (GTDB taxonomy): Bacteria > Myxococcota > Myxococcia > Myxococcales > 40CM-4-68-19 > 40CM-4-68-19. The sequence continues at coordinate 13,947 of DASQAS010000242.1, forward strand.
GCTCGACGAGGTGGGCATCGACGTCGGCTCGAAGGTCGCGCACATCATGCACGAGGCTTTCGGCGCGCGCCTGGCCCCGCCCAAGGGGTTCGACAAGCTGGTGGAGAGCGGGCGGCTGGGTCGCAAGTCGAGGAAGGGCTTCTACACGTACGGCGAGTCGCGCGCCAAGGAGGTCGATCGGACCGTCTACGACCTCACCGCGCAGGGCCAGAAGCGGACCTCCCCTTCCGCCGGCGAGATCGCCGAGCGCTGCGTGCTGCAGATGGTCAACGAGGCCGCGCATTGTCTCGGCGAGGGAATCCTCCGCACGCCCCGCGACGGCGACGTCGGCGCCGTCTTCGGACTGGGATGGCCCCCGTTCCGCGGCGGTCCGTTCCGCTACGCGGACGTGCAGGGCGCGGCCCACGTGATCGAGCGGCTGCGCGGCTACCAGGACAAGTTCGGGGCCCGCTTCACGCCCGCGCCGCGGCTGCTGCAGCTCGCGCAGTCGGGCGGGGGCTTCCACGACAACCGGTAAGAGGGGCGATGGGTCGCCTCCGCCGCACGGCCGCCCTGCTGGCAACGCTCGCGCTGGCGTCTTGCGCGTCGGCCACGCGGCCAGGCGGAGTGGGCGCGGCATCTCCGTCCGCCGGAGTCGAACGAGCGCGCGAGGCGCTGTCGCAGGCCCGTTACCAGGCCGGGTAACGGTCAGGTGTTCATTCCTGAACTCGCCCCGGGGCGAGCGCTCCCCTGAGCACGCCCCGGGGCGTGCGCAATCTGGGACCCAGGGGTGCCCAGAATGAGACCGGGCTAGGCTAGCTCCAACGCCAGTCAGTCAAGCGACAGACGTTGACGCTGTCGTCCTCCGTTGTCGTGATGGTGGACGGCGACGGCGACGGCGACGTGGCCGTGGACGACTGCTCGGCATGTCAGATGCAGCTGCTACATGAATCCCGCACGTACCTACGCCATCGCTCGCGGGTCTGCGATGGAGTGCGCGGCTGTGCTGGACGCGTTGTTCGTGCTGAAGGCTGTCGATGCCACGACAAAGCAGCGCGGCGACGACCTCCTCGAACGTATCGTCGGGATGCTCACGCGAT